>DASYRI010000238.1:0-12617 GCA_036004545.1 Gemmatimonadales bacterium | reverse complement strand
GCTCGGCGTGCCGCTGATCGCCAACCTGCCGGCGTTCCTGTCGGTGGCCGTCATCACGGTGCTCCTGGTGATCGGGATCAAGGAATCGGCCGACACCAACAACGCGATGGTGCTGCTCAAGATCGGGATCATCCTCTTTTTCATCGCGGTGGGTGTGTTCCTGATCAAGCCGCACAACTGGAACGACCCGGCGCTGGGCGGCTTCGCGCCCAACGGCTTCGCCGGGATCAGCGCCGCCGCCGCGATCATCTTCTTCAGCTACATCGGATTCGACGCGGTCTCGACCGCGTCGGAAGAGGCGAAGAACCCGGCGAAGGACATGCCGTTCGGGATCATCATGAGCCTGGTGGTCTGCACGGTGCTGTACATCGCGCTCTCGATCGTGATGACCGGAATGGCCCCGTGGAAGAGTCTCGGGACGCCGGAGCCGATGATCACGGCCCTCGCCCAGGCGAACGGGCCGCCGGCGCTGATCAGTTTCTCCCGGCTGATCGTGTCGCTCGGCGCGGTGATCGCGATGGGGAGCGTGCTGCTGGTCTTCCAGCTGGGGCAGCCCAGGATCTTCTTCTCGATGGCGCGGGACGGGCTCCTCCCGCCGTTCATCGCGAAGGTGCATCCGCGCTTCAAGACGCCGTACGTGGGCACCATCCTCACCGGCGTCTTTGTCGCCGTGTTCGCGGCCTTCGCCAACATCGCGGAAGTGGTGGACCTGACCAACATCGGGACCCTGTTCGCCTTCGTGCTCGTGTCATTGGGCGTGATCGTGCTCCGGCGGCAGCAGCCGGAGCGGACCCGGCCGTTCCGGGTTCCGGGGGTGCCCTTCACGCCGCTCATCTCGGTGGCGGCGTGCGGCTACCTGATGCTCCAGTTGCCGGTGGTGACCTGGAAACGCTTCGGGTACTGGTTGGCGGCGGGGCTCCTGATCTACTTCCTGTATAGCATCCGGCACAGTCGGCTCCGCGCGCGCGTGGGCGCCTGAGGCGCGGCACCGGGCGGGCGGACGGCCGGCTCAGGCCAAAGGCGCGCGCGCCGCGATGGCGAGCGCGCCCTGGGCGGCATCCACGGGGTGCTCGTCGGGTGCCAGCCTCGGCTCCTTCCGGAGCCGCTCGAGCACCGGCGCACGGAGGGGACGGCCCGGGGCCAGCAAGCCGCCCGCCAGCGCCACGGGAACGGGGCGATGGTCGCCGAAGGCGGGGAGCAGGGCGCCCACCAGCGCGGCGAGGTCGTCGGCCGCGCGAGTCGCGATGGCCTGGGCGACCGGATCGCCCCGGGCAGCGGCGCTCAGAACCGCGGGAGCGAGGGCGGCGACCTCTCCGGGATTGGCCGCCGTGCTCCAGCGCACCAGCTCGCCGAAACCGTTTACGTTGGCGAGCGCCGCGAGCTCCAGCGCGAAGGTCGCCGCCGGACCGCGGGCATCCTGCGCCAGTCCCGCCGCCAGGAGCGCGGCCCGCGCGATCGCGTAAGCGCCCCCTTCATCGCCCATCTGCCAGCCCAGGCCGCCGCGCCGGTGCACCACGCCGTCCGGCGCGCGCCCGACCGCCACGCTCCCGGTCCCGCCGATGAGCACGATGCCGGGCCCGCTGGCGAACGCCGCCTCGAGCGCCAGATCGAGATCGCCGGTGACGATGACCCGTTCGGCCACCCGCTCGACGCGGAGCCCCTCCCGAAGTTCGGAGCGCTCGGGATCCCGGCCGACTCCCGCCGCGCCCACCACCATCACGTCGCCCTGGAGGAGCCCCGTGCTGGTGAGGGCGGAGCGGACCGCGGCGGCGATCCGGGAGGCAGCCTGCAGCGCGCGCCCGGCGCGCACGGCACCCGGACCCCCGGTGGCGCGGGCGAGCTCCCGCCGGCCGTCGCTCACGATGACGGCGGTCTTGCTGCCGCCCGCATCCACACCGATGAGGAAGCTCACGATCGCACCCGCGCCGGGAGCAGGCTCGTGCCCGCGCCCACGGCCAGCGTGAGCAGGGTGCCCAGGGGGACGAGCCAGGGCCAGGCCAGCGTCCCGGCAGGCGCGAGCCAGCCCAGCCCCGGTGCGGTGGAGAGTCGGGCCGCGAACACCACGACGAGCATCACCCCGAGTGTCACCGCCGTTGCGACGACGACATCGCGGCTCCTGGCCCGGGGCCAGCTCCCGGCCAGGATGTAAGTGCCGAGGAGTGCGCCGTAGGTCACCGACGCGATGGAGAGCGCGAGCACCACGACCGGGGTATCGGTGCCGCTCGCGTAGGCGTGGAAGCCGAGCGCGCCCGCCACCAGCCCGAGGCCCCACACCGCGGAAAAGGACCGGCCCACCCGGAGGAGATGGGCCGGGTCGCGCCGGCCGGTGAGCGGGGCATAGAAGTCGTGGGTCATGGAGGAGGCCAGGGCGTTGATCGAGGAGCTGATGGTGCTCATCGCCGCGGCGAGGATGCCGGCGATCATGAGGCCGGCGAGCCCTCGGGGCAGGTGCTCGACGATGAAGCGGGGGAAGATCATGTCGCCCGGGAGCCCCGCGGGCGCGAAGCCGGCGGCCCAGATCGCGGTGCCGACCAGGAGGAAGAGCACGAACTGGAGGATCACCACGATCCCCGAGCCGACCAGCGCGCGGCGCGCGTCGCTCAACGAGCGAGTCGCCAGGAGCCGCTGCACGATCAGCTGGTCGGTCCCGTGCGAGGCGGCGGAGAGGAGCCCGCCGCCCACCAGGCCGCCCAGCAGCGTGTACGTCGTCCGGAACGAGAGATCCGGGTTGACCACGCGCAGCTTCCCCGCCGCCGCGGCGAGGTCGAGCGTGTGGCCGAATCCGCCCGCGAGCCCCGCGGCGACGACGAGCGCCGCGATCCCGCCCGACACGTACACCACGAGCTGGATCACGTCGGCCCAGACCACCGCTTTGAGCCCGCCCACCCAGGTGTACGCCAGGGTGACGAGTCCCATGGCGAGGATGGCGCCGGGGATGCTCCAGCCAGTGACCAGCGCGAGCGGGATCGCGCCGGCGAAGATCCTGACGCCGTCGCCCAGGAATCGGGTCACCAGAAAGCAGGCCGAGAGGAGCCGGCGGGTCCCCGGCCCGAACCGCGACTCGAGCCGCGCGTAGGCGGTCTCCTGGTGGCCCGAGAAATAGCCCGGCAGAAGCCACCAGGCCACCAGGCTCCGCCCCACGAGATAGCCGAAGGTGAGCTGGAGGAAGCTGAGGTCCCCGCGGGCCCCCACGCCGGGAATCGAGATCACCGTGAGCGCCGAGGTCTCGGTGGCGACGATGGAGAGCAGCACGCTCCAGGCGGGGAGATTCCTCGCTCCCAGAAAATAGTCGCTCGCGGTCCGCTGCGACCGGGTGACCCAGAGCCCCACGCCCAGCGTGAGGGCGAAGTAGACGAGGATGACCGCAAGATCAACGGTGCTCATCCGGCCTTCTTCGATGAGGAAGTAGCGACTAGCGAGTAGCGAGGAGGGCCGCCCCGCCGCCCTCCACGCTCCTCGCTACCTCCTTCTACCTAACAGAACGGCCCGCCGGAGCAACTCCAGCGGGCCTCCAACATACCTCGGCGGGCGAAACTCAGGCCGTAAAGCTGCTGCCGCAGCCGCACCCGCCGGTCGCCTTCGGATTGTGGAAGGTGAACCCGGAGCCCTGCATCGAGGAGACGTAGTCAATCGTGACGCCGTTGAGGTATTGCAGGCTGAACCCGTCCACGAAGACCCGCACCCGGTCCATCGGGATGACGTGATCGTCGTCGAGGGGGCGCTCTTCGATGTTGAGGCTGTATTTGAAGCCGGAGCAGCCGCCGGGGAGGACGCTTACCCGCAGGCCGGCCTCGTCGGGCCGGACCTTTTCCGCCTCAATGAACTTGAGCACCTCCTCCACCGCCTTGGGCGTGAGGAGGACCTGAATCCCGGTGCTCTGTTCGCCGACGCTGCTCATGCCGCTGCTCCTTGGGTCTCCAATCGTTATGGAGACGCGAGATTGCTGGTCATTGAAACTTAGGAGGATCGGGGTGCGGGGTCAACGGCGCGGGGGCGCGCCGCGCGCGGCGGCGCCGTTTCCGAGCAGCGTCACCACCCGGTCCGCGACCGCGATGCGGAGCGGGCCGATCCGGGGATTGTTGCGGGTGGGATGGACCCGGTTGGTCAGCAGCACGATCGCCAGCTCGCGGGTCGGATCCATCCAGATCGAGGTGCCGGTGAAGCCGGTGTGTCCGAAGCTGGTGGAATCGAGCCGGGTGCCGGCGCTGCTGTTCGGCGACGGGGTGTCCCAGCCCAGCGCGCGGCTGGAGCCGGGGACGAGGTTCTGGCGGCGGGTGAATTCCTGTACGACGCTAGGACGCAAGGACGCAATGACGCAAGGGACGGTTGACGGTCTACCACTTTGCGTCGTTGCACCTTTGGGTCTTTGCGTCACGGCTGCGTCCTTGCAGCCTTGCGTCTCCCTCAACAGCCACTCGCCGAACGTCATCAGGTCCTCCGCGCTCCCGAACAGTCCCGCGTGTCCCGCGACGCCCCCGAGCCACGCCGCCTTCTCGTCGTGTACCTCCCCGCGCACGATGCGCTTCCGCCACCCGGTGTCGTACTCGGTGGGGGCGACCCGGGGGAGCCACGACGTTGGGGGCCTGAACCGGGTCGACATCATGCCCAGCGGCGCGAAAATCCGGCGCCGCGCCAGCCGATCGAGCCGGTCGTGGTAGATCCGCTCGATCACCTCGCCCAGCACGATGGCGCCCAGATCGGAATACACCATCCGCACCCCGGGGAACGTGTCGAGCGGCGTCGCGTTGACGAGCCGGAGCGCCGAATCGGCGTTGGGTGTCTCCCGCCAGAGCGGCCGGTCGGCGCGGAGTCCGCTCGAGTGGGTCAGCAGGTGCCGGATGGTGACGCCCTCCTTGCTGGCCCCGCGGAACTCGGGCAGGTAGCGCTGCATCGGGGCGTCCGGGTCGAGCCGGCCCTCGCTCACCGCGAGCATCGCGAGCGTGGTGGTCGCCACCACCTTGGTGAGCGAGGCGAGGTCGTACACCGTGCGGGCATCGGGCCGGGTGGGGTCGTCGAGGGCGAGCCGGCCGGTGGCGTACACGAAGCGCTGGCCGTGAGACGAGACCGCCAGCACGGCCCCCGGCGCGGCGCCCGCCGCCACCGCCGAGTCGAGGAGGGCCTTGAGCGGATCGAGCAGGCAGGGCGCGCCCGGGCAGATCGGGGCGGGCGGCGCGACGGACCCGCCCGGCGCGCAGGCCGCGAGCGCACTCCCGAGGGCCATGGCGGCGGACAGGCGGGGCGTCACCGGGCCGCCTTGGCGATGCCGAAGCCGATCGGGTACCCGGGCGGAAGCACAATCGGCAGGCGCCCGGTGATCGCCGCGCCGGCGAGCGCGGCCGCGACCGCCTCCTCGGTGAGCGGGTTATCGGTCCAGGCGAGGAGGTAGGCCGAGACGCCGGGGGTCTGGGGCAGGAGATAGGGCGTGCCGAACGACACCAGCCCGGTCGGCCGCTCGTGCGCCGAGGCCTCGATCAGCCGCGCCAGCGGCTCGGGCAGCGCGATCGCGCCCTTCCATGCCGCCACCCGCACCGAGGTGGCGAACAGGGTGAGCGGCGCGTCTCGCGCCACTTTTGCGGCCGAATCGTAGCTGGCTGGTCCGCTCGCGGCGCTCAGCCGGAAAGAGCTGACCTGGTAGCCGCGCCTGCCGAGCTCGCCGAGCAGAGTTCCGCCCACCGGGCCGGAGTTGGCGTCGGCGAATGTCACCAGCGCGAGCTGACGCGGCCCGGCCCGGAGGCTGTCCACCAGGCCCAGACTGTCGCGCACCAGAACCAGCGAGCGGGCGGACACGGCGAGCGCGGTGTCGCGGTGGGCCCGGCGGCCCACGATGGCGCCCAGGCTGTCGAGGTTCACCGTCCGGCGCCGGAAGAGGCCGAGCTGCTCCTTCATCTCCAGCAGGCGCCGGAGCGAGGCGTCGAGGCGGGCGCGGGGCACCCGGCCGGAGCGCACCGCCGCCACCATGGAGTCAATCGCCTGGGCCGGATCGGTCGGCATGAGGAGGAGGTCGCTGCCGGCGAGGAACGCGCGGACGGTACTCTCGCCCGACCCGTAGTTCTTGACCAGCGCGCCCATGTCGAGCGCATCGGTCACCACCATCCCCTTGAAGCCGAGCGAATCGCGCAGCACGCCGGTCAGGATCTCGGGAGCGAGCGTGGCGGGGACGCTGCCGCCGTTCTCCAGGCCGGGCAGCGCGATGTGGGCCGACATCACCACCTTGACGCCGGCCCGGATCGCGGCGCGGAAGGGCACCAGCTCGAGCGAGTCCAGCCGCCGCCAGTCGGCCCGGATGATCGGCAGCGAAATATGGGAGTCGGTGTCGGTGTCGCCGTGGCCGGGGAAGTGCTTCGCCGTCGCCACCATGCCGGCGTCCTGGGTGCCGCGCACCGCGGCCGCCACCAGCTTCGCCACCTGGACCGCGTCGCCGCCGAAGGAGCGGGTGTTGATGATCGGATTGGCCGGGTTATTGTTGACGTCGGCGTCGGGCGAGAATGTGAGGTGGATCCCCGCGGCCCGGCCCTCGCGGGCCGTGATCCGGCCCATCGCATAGGCGTCCCGCTCGCTCCCCGCGGCGCCCACGCCCATATTGGTCGGAAAGGGCGTGCCGCCCAGGAAACGGATGCTGGTGCCGCCCTCGAGGTCGCTGGCGACCAGGAGCGGCAGCCTGGAGCGGCGCTGGAGGAAGTTGAGCTTCGCCGCGATGTCGAGCGGCGACCCGACTGAGACGATGATGCCGCCGACCCGGAGCGTGTCCACCCAGCCCCGCACCTTGTCGAGCGCGCGGTCGTCGAAGGCGGCGTAGGTCCCCGGGATCCACGGCATCACGAGCTGGGCCACCTTCTGCCGGAGCGTGAGGGTCCGGAGCAGGCGCGCCACCCGCGCGCTCGGCGCCGGCCGGGCCGGCGCGGCCGCCCGGCGGCGCTGGGCCAGTCCGTCCTGGGGAGCGGCGGTGATCGAGGCGATCAGCCCCAGGAGGCAGAGGACGTGACGACGTCGAACGGACACAGGCGGCTCGTGGCGAAGGTGGTGGTTGCGGCGCTCGGCGGAGCGGTGCTCGGCTGCTCGCGCGGTGTGGGGCCCGGGGCTCCGTCGCCCACGCCGAAGGTACGCCCCGGAATCGAGGTGCTCCTCGACGACAGCGCCGCACTGGTCCGCGGGAAGGGCGTCGGCCTGGTGTCGAACCAGGGAGGAGTGGACGCCGCCGGCGTGAGCGACGTGGAGAGGCTCATCGGGGCCGGCGTGCGGCTCGTGGCGCTCTTCAGCCCGGAGCACGGGTTCCGCGGCGTCGCCGATCCGGGCGAGGCCGTGACCTCGACCCGCGACAGCGCGACCGGGCTTCCAATCTACAGCCTCTATGGCCGGACCACGGCCCCGACCGACAGCATGCTCGCGGGCATCGACGTCCTGCTGGTGGACCTGCCAGACGTCGGTGCGCGCTACTACACCTATCCCGGCACCACGTTCGAGGTGATGCGCGCGGCGGGCCGCCGCGGCATCCCGGTGCTGGTCCTCGACCGCCCCAACCCGATCGGAGGGTTGGTCCAGGGCAACGTGCTCGACCCGGCGCACCGCTCTTTCGTCGGCGCGCTCGCCGAGCCGATGCGCCACGGCCTGACGCTGGGCGAGCTGGCGCGGCTCGCCAGGCTCGACCTCGGCATCGAGGCCGACCTCCACGTGATTCCTGCCGCCGGCTGGCGCCGGGAACAGACCCTCGAGACCACCGGTCTCCCGTTCGTGCGGCCCAGCCCCAACCTCAAGGATCCCGAGAGCCTCTTCCACTACCCGGGCACCTGCCTGTTCGAAGGGACGGCCCTCTCGGTCGGGCGCGGCACCGACGCGCCGTACCGCCAGATCGGGGCGCCGTGGCTCGACGTGCCGCGCGTGCTGCGGGAGCTCGCCGCGTCGCGGCTCGCCGGGGTCCGCTTCGAGCTGGTCCGGTTTACTCCGGAGCGTCCCGCCGACGGCAAGTATGCCGGCCTGCCGGTCCGGGGGATCCGGCTCATTCTCACCGACCAGCGGAGCTACGATCCGACGCTCACCGCCGTGACACTGCTCGCGGCCATCCACCGGGTCCACCCGGACAGCTTGCGCATCAGCCCGCGCGGCTTCGATCGCCTCGCGGGGGGACCGTCGCTCCGCGAGGCGATCCTCGCCGGGGAGGCACCCGCGGCGATCGCCGCGGCGTGGGTCGCGCCGCGCGAGGCCTGGCTGGAGCATCGGAAGTCCGTCCTGCTGTATCCCTGAAGGGAACCATCGCGGACGCCGCATCGGAGGATCGGGGCTTGACGCCCCGGGCCGGAGCCTTACCCTTGGTGCCAGCCGGGACACCCCCGCCGCACAGGAGTGTGGTTCGAGCACCGCAAAGTTCAGAACCTATTTGCGTGGGAGGACGTCGTGAACCCTGCCAGTCCGCGGTCTGCGCCGTATCGGGTACTGCTCCTGTTCGCCTCGCTGTTGCTCCCCTCTCCACTGTATTCGCAGGGCGTCACCACGGCGGCGGTCGCCGGTCTGGTGACCGACCAGGCGGGCGCGCCGCTCACCTCGGCCACCGTGGTGGCGGTGCACGGGCCGAGCGGGACGCGGTACAGCGCGGTCACCCGAGCCGGCGGCGCCTACACCCTGCCCAATCTGCGGGTCGGCGGGCCGTACCGGGTGACGTTCGCCGCCATCGGTTTCGCGCCCCGCAGCCAGGACAGCGTCTTCCTGAGCCTGGGCCAGGACTTCCGGCTCGACATGAAGCTCACCCGCCAGGTGACCCAGCTGGCTGAACTTCAGGTGACGGGCGAGAAGGATGAGGTGCTGAACGCGGGACGGAACGGCGCGGCCACGTTCATCAATCCGACCCAGGTGGCCCTCATTCCCTCCATCAAGCGCAGCACCCGCGACCTCACCCGGCTCGATCCGCGGAGCGACGGGAACTTCAGCTTCGCGGGACGCAACTGGCTCTACAATAACATTTCGCTGGACGGGTCCTACTTCAACAACCCGTTCGGGCTCGACGACCCGGCCCCGGGCGGCCAGACCAACGCGGAGCCGGTCCCCTACGACGCGGTGGAGCAGGTGCAGGTGTCGGTGGCGCCGTTCGACGTGCGCCAGGGCGGGTTTACCGGGGCCAACGTCAACACGGTGACCAAGAGCGGCACCAACCAATATCGCGGCACCGCCTACACCTTCTACCGCAACGACAAGCTCGAAGGGAACAGTGTACGGGGAACGCCAATTGTGGCGAACCCGAGCCTCAAGTACGTCCAGTCGGGATTCGCCGTAGGCGGACCGCTCAAGCGCGACAAGGCGTTCTTCTACGTGAACGCCGAGCTGGAGCGGACCGACGACCCGGGGACCAACTTCGCGGCAGCGCGGACCGGGGTGAGCGGGTTCGGCGTTTCCCGGGTCCAGGCCGTGATCATGGACTCGATCCGGAACCGAATGATGCAAGTCTACAACTACGACCCCGGGCCCTACGAGGGATACATCAACAAGACCGACAACAACAAGCTCCTGGCCAAGCTCGACTGGAACCTGAGCCCGAGCCACAACCTCACCTTCCGGTACGACTACCTCGACGCCAAGCGCGACCTGGGCCCTCACCCGTTCGTGTTCAGCTACAACAACACCGGCCGGGGCCCGAACGCGAGCAGCCTTCCCTTCCGGAACTCCGGCTACGCGATCAACAACCACCTCCATTCCTTCGCGTTGGAGCTCAACAGCCGGTCCACCCGGCTCGCCAACCGCTTCTTTGCCAGTTACAACCGGTTCCGGGACTTCCGCGAGCCCAAGAGCGTGGACTACCCCACCATCGAGATCGGCCAGGACGGCCTCACCTACACCACGCTGGGCCACGAGCCGTTCTCGATCCACAACATCCTCGACCAGGATGTCTTGCAGCTGACCGACAACCTGAGCCTCTACCGGGGCCGGCACACGGTGACGCTGGGCGGCAATTTCGAGTATTTCGGCTTCTTCAATTCGTTCAATCTCTTCCGGGACGGGTTTTTCATCCTCCCGGCCGGCGGTGGCGGGACCATCTTCTCCTCGCTCGACGAGTTCTTTCAGATGACCTCGCCAAACAACCCGAACCGGATAAACTTCCAGAGCTTCGTCGGGTCAGGTCCCTTCAAGGGCGAGATCATCAAGGTCGGCCAGATCGGCTTTTACGGACAGGACGAGGTGCCCGCGACGGACCGCCTGAACCTGACCGTCGGCCTCCGAGTGGACTTCCCGCTGTACCTGACCGACCCGGTGGACAATCCCTTCTCCCGCGGCCTCACCGCGCTCGATGCGAATCGGCAGCCGGAGACGGTGGATCAGAGCAAGCTTCCCGGCGCCAGGCCGCTCTTCTCGCCCCGGCTCGGCTTCAACTGGAACGTCGCCGGCGAGCGCCGCACCCAGCTCCGGGGCGGCACCGGGATCTTCACCGGCCGGGTGCCGTTCGTGTGGATCGGCAACGTGATCTCGAACCCGGGGGCCAATCCGAACCTCTACCCAGCTTCGGGCGCGCCGCAGATCCCGACCAGGAAGGGCTCCATCCTCGAGCAGTCGTTCGACCTCAACGCGATGGACCCGGACTTCAAGTGGCCCCAGGTCTGGACCACCGATCTGGCCGTGGACCAGCAGCTGCCGAGCGGGATCCTCGGCACGCTGGAGCTGCTTTATGGGAAGGACCTCCATTCGGTCTTCCTTCGCAATGGAGACCTGCGGGCCCCGGTGCGGACCCTTCCCGCACCGGATGGGCGGCCGTACTTCGGCGGCGCCGGAAACAATTCGCTCAATGGCGCCACGCTCGGCGGCGCCGGGATGTACGTCATTGACAGCAAGAGCGAGGGGCATTCGATCAACCTGACCGCGCAGCTCCGGAAGACCTTCCGCTCGGGGGCGAGCGTGCTCCTGGGCTACAGCTTCACCGACGCCAGGAACAACCTCAAGTCCACCGAGATCGCCAGCGTGCTCTGGCAGGGCCAGCCGGTGGCCGGAGATCCGAACAACCCCGAGCTCGCCCATTCCGAGTTCGGCCAGCGCCACCGGATCATTGGGGCGGGCACCTGGTCGAAGAGCTGGTCGCCCACCTGGCGCACCCAGCTCGGGCTGTTCCTCGAGGTGGCCGAGGGGAACCGGTTCGCCGGCAACGGGGGGAACCGTTACTCGTTCATCTACTCCGGGGACGTGAACGGGGACGGCCAGGGCGGCAACGACCTGATCTACATTCCGAGGAGCCAGAGCGAGATCACCTTCGACCCCTACACCGTCGGGGCCACCGTGGTCACTCCGCAGCAGCAGTGGGACCGGCTCGACGCCTTTATCCAGCAGGACAAATACCTGCGCGCCCACCGCGGGCAGATCGCCGAGCGGTTCGGGGAGGTCAACCCCTGGTACAACAGCATCGACCTGCGCGTCCTCCAGGACTTTTCTCTGGGCAGCGGAGAGCGGCGGCACAACTTCGAGCTCACCGTGGACGTGCTCAACCTGGGCCACCTGATCAACTCGTCCTGGGGCGTGCGGAAGGTCGCCGACGTCTCAGCCACCTCGCCGCTCACCCTGACGCGGTTCGACCTGACCGGCGCGCCGGTCTTCAACTTCACCGGTCCGGCCAAGACCTTCATCGACGACCCCGGTCTGCTCTCCCGCTGGCGGACCCAGATCGGGCTGCGCTACTTCTTCCAGTAGGTCCGTCGGCGCCACCCTCTTCGAGCGGCCCCGGTTCTCCGGGGCCGCCCGCGTCCCTTCCGGCCCGGGAAGGGCGCCGCTATCTTGCTGGGCTCTTAACTCATTGCAGCAGTTGACAGTTCGCCTCGATCGCGGCGGGGCCAGGAGCCCGATGAAGCTGGTCACCAAGTCGCTCGAGCGGGGCTTTTTCGCGGTCACCAAGCCGATCGCCGGGTGGCTGCTCCGCGCGCACATTACCCCCAACACCCTGACCACGATCGCCGCGTCGCTGGTGGTGATCTCCGCGGTCGCGTTCGCCTACGGCTGGATCCGGTGGGGCGGGGGACTCCTGCTGGCGAGCGGGATCGTGGACACGTTGGACGGGGAGGTGGCCCGGCGGGGCGGGATGACGTCGAAGTTCGGCGCCTTCTACGACTCCACCCTCGACCGGGTGGGCGACGGGGCGACCTTCATCGGCATCGCCGTCTACCTGCTGCGGGCGCCGGGCGTGGCGTGGCGGATCGAGACGGCGGTCCTCTGCATGGTCGCGGTGCTGAGCTCGCTGCTGGTCTCCTACGCCCGGGCGCGGGCCGAGGGACTCGGGATCGAGTGCAAGGTGGGCCTGGTCCAGCGGGCCGAGCGGCTGATCGCCATCGGGGTGCCGTCGGTCCTGATGGGCCCGGGGACCGGCGGGATCGTGCTCCAGGTGATTGTCGCGGTGCTCGCGCTGCTCTCCACCGTGACGGTGGTCCAACGCTTCGTGTACGTGTATGGGGTCACCCGCGAGCCGGTGGCACCGGCGCAGGCGGCGGCGCCCAGAATCTCGGAGCCGGTGGCACCGGCCGAGGCGGCGGCGCCCCGAATCTCGGAATCGACCGAAAGGACCTGACCGAAATGGCCGAGACGACTGGCCGCACCATCGCCCCCGCCACGGGAAAGCTCGGGGTGCTGTGCGTGGGTCTGGGCGCGGTGGCCTCCACCTT
>DASYRI010000237.1:0-24666 GCA_036004545.1 Gemmatimonadales bacterium | reverse complement strand
GCAGGGAGTAGCGAGGAGGAGGTAGCGAGGAGGGCCCACCGCCCCCTTCTCGCTACTCGCTACCTCCTCCTCGCTACTCGCTACCTCCTCCTCGCTGCGCCACGAAGTGGCGCACGTATTTCGCAATCATGTCCGCCTCCAGGTGCACCCGGTCGCCGACCGCCAGTGCGCCCAGCGTGGTGTGTGCCAGCGTATAGGGAACCAGCGACAGTTGAATGATACCATCCCCGCTGACGGCGTTCACCGTGAGGCTCACCCCCTCCACGGTGATCGCGCCGAGCGGGAGCGCCACTCGGGCAATCGGCTCCGGGACCCGGATCCCGACCAGGTGGGCGTCCGCCGTCCCCCGGACCTCGACCACCCGGCCGACCCCGTCCACGTGGCCCTGGACCAGGTGGCCGCCGAGCGGCTCTCCGGCGCGGAGGGCGCGCTCGAGATTCACCTTTTCGCCGGGACGGAGCTCGCCCAGCCGGGTGCGCTCCAGGGTGGGGCGGACGGCGTGGACCTCGAACCATCCGCGCCCCTTCCTCGTGAGCGTGAGGCACACCCCGCTCACCGAGATGCTCTCCCCCGGGACGAGGCCGCGGTAGGGGGCCGCGATCGTGAGGTCGCGCCCTCCCTCGACCACCGCGATGGAGCGGACCTCGCCCACCGCGCTCACGAGGCCGGTGAACATGGCTTCCGCTCCAGCACCAGCAGGGAATCCTCGCCCAGTCCGCGCCGCTCGATGACGCTCCAGCGCTCGGCCTCCTCGAGACCGGCGAGCTGCCAACCGGACACGGCGGGCACGCCCCGCCCGCCGAGCCAGAGCGGGCTCTGGATCCAGTAGAAGCGGTCCACCAGCCCATCGCGGAGCAGGGCACCGGCCAGGCGTCCGCCGCCCTCGACCAGCAGGGTCCCGATCCCCGCGCGCCGGAGCGCCGCCAGCGCCTGCGCCGGGGCGCCCGCCTCCATCACCAGAACGCCGTGGTGGCCGAGCCGCGCGCCGGTCGGGGCCGCGGTGGCATGCGCGGTCACGACGATCGTGGGGTGGTCATGCGCGGTGCGGACCACCGCGAGCGACTCGGGAATCGGCTCGCTGCCCTCGAAGACCACCCGTCGCGGCGCCACCCGCGGCGCGATCGGCCCGCGGACGGTGAGGCTCGGATCGTCGAGGATCGCGGTGCGCCCCCCCACAGCAAGCGCGTCGAACCCGGCCCGGAGGGCGTGGACGAATTCCCGTGCGGCGGGGCCGCTGATCCACTTCGAGCGCCCGGCGCGGTCGGCGATGCGGTGATCGAGCGAGGTGGCGAGCTTGAGCGCGACCCAGGGCCGCGCGAGCCCGCGAAACTGGTGGAAGAACGCCGCGTTCTGCAGGCGGGCTTCGCGCTCGAGCAGGCCCAGGCTCACTTCGATGCCGGCGGCGCGAAGCCGCGCCGCGCCGCCCCCTGCCGCGGGATTGGGGTCGGCGGCCACCGCCACCACCCGGGCGATCCCTGCCTCGATGACCGGCTCGACGCAGGGCGGCTGCTGGCCCTGGTGCGCACAGGGCTCGAGCGTGACCACGAGCGTGCCCCCCCGCGCCCCGGCGCCCGCCGCGGCCAGGGCCACCGGCTCGGCGTGCGCCTGCCCGAACTCGGCGTGGTATCCCTCTCCCGCGATGCCATCGGAGGCGAGGACCACCGCTCCCACCATCGGATTGGGATGGACCCGGCCCCAGCCCCGCCGCGCCAGCGCGAGGGCGCGGCGCATCGCCTCACGCTCGGTCACAGAAACCGCACGCCCGCCTCTCCCCGTCGAACCTCGCCCAGGATCCAGCTCCGGTCGCCGGCCCCGGCCGCGGCTTCCTGCGCCGCTGCCACGGCGTCGCGCGGGAGCACCGCGATCATGCCGACGCCGAGATTGAACACCTCGCGCATTTCCTGATTCGAGACCTGGCCGGCGCGGCGGAGCAGCGCGAAGAGCGGGGGGACCGTCCAGCTCGACTCCAGCACGACCGCCTCGCACCCCTCGGGAAGCACCCGGACCAGGTTGCCGGGAATCCCGCCGCCGGTGATGTGGGCGAGGCCGTGCACCCGGTCCAGGACCGGGGCGAGCGCCGACCAGTAGCTCCGGTGGACCGCGAGCAGCGCCTGGCCCACCGTCGTCCCCACCTCGGCGAGCGGCGCATCGAGCCCGAGCCGGAGCCGCTCGAAGAGGATGCGCCGCGCCAGGCTGTACCCGTTGGTGTGCAGGCCGCTCGACGCCAGGCCGAGGAGGATGTCTCCCGGGACGATCCGGTCGCCGTGGAGCGCGGCCGATTCCTCCACCACGCCGACGATGGTGCCGGCGAGATCGAAGTCGCCGGCGCGGTAGAGCCCCGGCATCTGGGCCGTTTCGCCGCCGGCGAGCGCCATCGCGTGGGCCCGGCAGCCCCGGGCCACGCCTTCCACCAGGCCCGCGGTCTGCTCGACGGAGAGGCCGGCCCCGGCGATGTAGTCGAGGAAGGCGAGCGGGCGGGCGCCGTGGACCAGGATGTCGTTGACGGAATGGTTGACGAGGTCCTCGCCCACGGTGTCGAAGCGCCCGGCCTCGCGCGCCACCACCACCTTGGTGCCCACGCCGTCGGTGCTCATCACCAGCACCGGCTGCCGGTAACCCGGCGGCACCCGCACCATGCCCCCGAATCCGCCGAGCCGCCCGAGGGAGAGCGGCGTCCAGGTGCCCAGAACCAGCTCGACGATGCGGCGCCTGGCGGCCTCGGAGCTCCCGAGATCCACCCCGGCCTCGGCGTAGCGGGAGCCGCTCACGGCAGCGGCTCGGCGGCCGGCACGTGGGTCAGATCCACGAACGCCTGGACCCGCCGCTGGACCGCCTCGTAGTCCACGTCGTCGAAGCCCTTCACCCCGAAGCCCTGCACCGCGAAGCTTCCCATCGCGGCGCCGTACACCATCGCCCGGCGGAGCTGCCCCGGCGCGGTCGAGTCGGCCCGCGCGAGGTAGCCCACGAAGCCGCCGGCGAAGGCATCCCCCGCCCCGGTCGGGTCGAAGACCTCCTCGAGCGGGAAGGCCGGCACGTAGAAGGTCCGCCCCTCCTCCAGCAGCAGCGCGCCGTACTCGCCCTGCTTGATCACGACCCAGCTCGGCCCGTGGGCGAGGATCCACCGGCCGGCCCGGTGGATGTTCCAGTCGCCGGAGAGCTCCCGCGCCTCGCTGTCGTTGACCAGCAGTACGTCCACCTTCTCCAGCAGCGTGAGCAGCTCCGGCTTGCGGCTGGTGATCCAGTAGTTCATCGTGTCGCACACGACCAGCCGGGGCGCGGTCACCTGCCGCAGCACGCCGAGCTGGAGCGCGGGATCGATGTTGCCGAGGAAGACGTACTTCGCGTCGCGCCAGGCGGGCGGGAGCCTGGGGTCGAATTCGGCGAAGACGCCGAGCCGGGTTTCCAGCGTCTCCCGGCTCTGCAGGTCGTAGGAGTACTTCCCCTTCCAGCGGAAACTCTCTCCCTCCGCGCGCTCGACGCCGGACCAGTCAATCCCCCGCGGCGCCAGGCGCTCGAGCGCTCCGACCGGATAGTCGCTGCCGATCACGCCGACCACCCGGACCGGGTGGAGCAGCGCCGCGGCGACGCTGAAGTACACCGCCGAGCCGCCCAGCGCGTCGGCGGTCTCCCCGAACGGCGTGAACACCGAGTCCAGCGCCACGCTGCCTACCACGAGCAGGCTCATGAGGTCACATCCGGTCCGGAGCGGCAAGGCCCAGGAGACGAAGGCCGTTGCCGAGGACGATGCGCGCCGCGCGGGCGAGGACGAGCCGGGCCCGCTCGGTCGCCTCCGCCTCGCCGAGCACCCGGCAGTGGTGGTACCAGTGATGCGCGATGCGGGCCAGGTCCTCGAGGTAGGCGGTGACTTTCTGGGGCTCGCGGGTCCGCGCGCCGGCGGCCACGGCGTCCGGGACCCGGGTGAGCGCCTTCAGCAGCTCGTGGTCCTCCGGCGCCGGGAGCGCGTCGAGCCCCACCGCCGCGCCGGCGTCCTCCGGCTTCTGCCCGGCCACCCGGAAGATGCCGCTCATCCGCGCGTGGGCCATCTGCACGTAGAAGACCGGGTTCTCGTCGGTCTGTCTCCGGGCCAGGTCCACGTCGAAGGTGAACGGGGTCTCGCCCCGCCGCATCATGAAGAAGTAGCGCGCCGCGTCCGCGCCGACCCAGTCGAGCAGGTCGCGCAGGGTGACGAAGTCGCCCGCGCGCTTCGACATCCGGATCTCCTCGCCGTCCTTCATCACCTTGACCAGCTGCACCAGCGTCACCTCGAAGAAATCCTCGGCGTAGCCGAGCGCGCGGAGCGCGGCGCGCATCCGGGGGATATAGCCGTGGTGGTCGGCGCCCCAGACGTCGATCACCCGGTGGAAGCCCCGCTCGTGCTTGTCGCGGTGGTAGGCGAGGTCGGGCACCAGGTAGGTGAGCGAGCCGTCGCTCTTGCGGAGCACGCGGTCCTTGTCGTCCCCGTGCACCTCGCTCCGGAGCCAGAGTGCCCCCTCACGCTCGTAGGTGAGCGACCGGGCGGCGAGCTCATCCAGCATCACCTGCACCCGCCCGCTGTCGTACATGCTCCGCTCGGAGCTGTGCACGTCGAAGCGCACCCCGAAATCCGCGAGCAGCCGGTCCTGCTCCTCCCGCTGGAGCGCGAGGAGGTACGTCCGGAGCGGGGCGGCCGCGGCCTCGAACGTCCCGGCCAGGAGCGGCGGCTCGAGCTCCGCCACGGCGCGCTCCGCCGCCTCGCGGAGGTACTCGCCGTGGTATCCGCCCTCGGGAATCGGCGCCTCCCGACCGAGCCGCTGCTGGATCCGGGCCCAGAGGCTCTCCACCAGCCGGTCGATCTGCACCCCGGCGTCGTTGATGTAGAACTCGCGGGTTACTTCGTGCCCGGTCCACTCCAGCAGCGCGGCGATCCCGTCGCCCAGCGCCGCTCCCCGCCCGTGGCCGACGTGCAGCGGCCCGGTCGGGTTGGCGGAGACGAACTCCACGTTCACCCGCACGCCGCGGCCGAAATCGCTCCGGCCGAACCCGGAGCCGGCACGGACGATCGCGGTGAGCGCGAGGCTCAACTGGTCGGCGGCGAGCCAGAAATTGATGAAACCGGGACCGGCGATCTCCACCCTGGAGACCACGCCGTCCGGCAGGGCGAGCGCGGCCACCACCTCCTCGGCCACTTTCCGCGGGCTGGCACGGCGGGTGCGGGCCAGCAGCAGGGCCAGATTGGTGGCGAGGTCCCCGTGCTCCGCTGAGTTGGGGCGCTCCAGCACGAACGGGGCCTCGCCGGCACCGAGCTCGGTCGCGACCCGGGCGAGCTCGGCGCGGATCGCCTCGGTCACGGAGACCCCTTTTTCCGGGACGGCTTCTCGGGCTTCTCACTCTCCGCCTTCCCGGGCTTGGGCGCCGATTGGTCCCCTGCCGCCGGTGCGACTTCCGGCGCCTTCTCCGTCTCTTTTTCCTGGCGGCGGCCCTTGCCGTCCTTGCCGTAGTCGGTGATATAGAAGCCGGAGCCTTTGAATATGAGCCCCGCACCCCCGGAGATCAGGCGAGTTGCCGCACGGCCGCACCGCGGGCACCTGGTCCGCGGTTTGCCGGCCATTTTCTGAACCCGTTCAAACTCGTGGCCTTCGGGACAGCGGTATTGATATGTCGGCATCTTGACTCGGGTGAGCTAAGCAGAGACAAATCAGAAACTTAGACTCAATCGAGGGTGGGTTCAAGCCATGGTCTTTGCCACGGTCTGGAGCGGAGAACCGTCTCCCGGCTGGACAGCAGCCTCCCTGGTCGCAGCATTCATCTCGGCCCTGGGTGCAGGCCTCTTCGCGGCGCTCCTGGTTCGGGCCCGAAAAGACGAGCGGCGCTTCATGGTATTGCCCCCGCTCTGGCAATCGCCCGGTGTCGGATCGCCGGGCAAGGAATCGGGCTTGGGGGGCACTGCACGGCCCATGTTTGAGTATGCGCCCGTGCTCGAAGAGGCCGACCGCGTGCAGCGCGACCTGCTGCGCCGCCGGGCCCGCCGCCTCGGGCGGGCGCTCCTCGTTTCACTGGTGCTCACTGCCGTGAGCGTAGCCTGGGTCCTGCTGGCCGGACCCGGCAGGCAGGAGGGGATGCCCCCGTTCGTCCTCCTCGATTCGTCGGAGACTGCCGAGCAGCCATTGCCGCCGCCGGCCCCCCTCCCCCCTCCGAACGACTCCTTGTGGGCGCCACAGCAGGCGCAGCCGCGCCTCGATTCAGTGCACGCACCGCCCCCGCCAAGCGGTTTGAGCCCCGACTCAAGGCGCCAGATCCCTACCCTCCTCGACCGAGCGAAACCAGGCCTGACCGCTTCTCAGTCTCCCGTCGCTTCACCTCCGAGCCCTCCGGCGGCCGAACCGGTGCCGCCGCCGGCACCGCAGCCGGCGCCACCGACACCGGGGCCGGCACCGCCGTCGGCACCAGATTCAGCACCTCGAGCATCAGACCGGGCGCCGCCGGCCGAGTCGCCCCAACCGGTCCGGAGCCCGGCGGAAGAGCGGGCGATGGTCGCCCTGACGGTCGCGGAGGCGGTCGACCGTCTGATCGCAGCCATCAACGGCCGAGAACTCGGCGAGCTCGACGCCATGCTCCGTGAAGACCCGGCCGAAGACACCGCACGCCGGGCGCGTTTCCTCGAGCTGATCAAGGAGTACGGCCCTCGAGCAACCCTCGGCAGCATCGATCAGGCGATCGTGGGCGAGGACCGAGCCCGGGCGGGTTTCACCGTCGCCCTCGACTGGCGGGGCGCGTTCGGCGTGAGCCACCGGAGGATCGGACGATTCGTCGGGATCGTCCGCCACGGCGACACCGGCTGGCGCTTCGAGGGGAGCATCCTGCTGGATGCCATCCCGTAAGCGGAGCGTTCAGTGGACCGCCGGTTGACCGCCTCGGTCCGGGCCCTGGGTGTGGCTGCCACCACCCTCACCGCGTTCTCCACGGTCGCTTCGGCACAGTCCCGGCAGAATCTGTCCGCGCAGGTTTCCGGCTCGATGCTGTTCGCGACCGGAAAGGACGCGGAATTCGATCCCGGCACCCCGCTGGGCTATGAGGCGCAGCTGAGGTACACGTTCTCCCGCTTCTCGCTCGGCGCGGGCTACGAACGGAGCCAGTCGTTCCCCTTTCCGGGCTCCAACCTGCGCCTGGAGCTCTCGTTCGGCTTCGTCGAGCCGCGGATTGTGCTGGCCGTGGGCAGCAGGGTGGCCGGGTATGCCGCGGCCAGGATCGGCATGGGCAAACTGGTGTGCACCGGGAATTGCCCGATCCTGAGTCTCAAGGCCACCTATGGGATGGGAGGCGGCCTCCTGATCCGCCTCAATCGCCGGGTTTCGGCCGATGCGGGCGGACAACTCTTCCGGGTCAGCGGCGAGTTCCCCAGGGGATTCGTGATGGCCCGCACGGGGCTCAGCATCGGTTTCTAGCCGGCCCAGGGGCCGGCCCCGCATCACCCGCGCGCTCCTCGTCGCCGAACTCGACGGGGGACCGGCCGGCTGCGAGGTCGAGATCACCGGCCGGGAGCGGCCTACATCCCGGGCATGAACATGATGTGCGCCTTGGGCGTCCCCGCGAACATCACCCAGGGCATCTTGCCGACCGGCTTCTCCGGGAGCCCCGTGGTGCCGCCGGTCGCGAAGGGGATGTACACCACGTACAGCGGAGTGGCGCCGGTTACTTCCCGCTTGACCGGATCGAACTTCCCGCCGAAGAGCTGGTAGAGCGCGGAGGGATGTTTCGGCATCAGCAGCTTTCCTTCCTTCACCTCGCGGAACCTCACCGTGTCCACCTGCGCGCCGGCGACCCCCGACGCGCGAAGCTCGCGGCCCCGGGCCATGAACGGTTCCATGTCGTTGTGATAACACGCGGCATGGAACTGCTCGGCGCGGGGATCGCTGGCGATGCAGGTCATCGCCCCGGCTCCCTTCCGCAGCGTGACGAGCTTGCCGCCCGGGTCGTAGCCCAGCACGGTGGCGCCGGCCTGCTGGTCCATCGGCAACGGAAGCACCGCGCCGGCGATCTGCTCGGCGGGGAGCATCGCGGGGGGCGGCGCCGGTGCGGCCGGCGCCTGGGCCGGAAGCCGCGCGCTTCCCAGCAGGGCAACGGCGACAATCGTCGCGGGGCGAGTCATGGCGCTCCTCCTCACAGGGATTGGTAGGCGCAGCCGCGCTCCTGGGCGAGCCCGAGGAGCATGGTGTGCGCGGGGATCAGCTTGACGCCCGGGTTGAGCGCGGGCCTGAGCTCGGCATACACCTCGTCCGCCGGCCGCTTCACCACCCCGGCGATTCGTTCCGCCACGGTGTGGAGCGCGTTGTTGCATTGCCAGAAGATCGCGCCCCGCGCCTGCAGCGCGCGGACGGTGCTCTCGCGCTCGAGCGGCGTCCTGCCGCCCTCGAGGAAGATGTTGCGCGCGGCCGGCTGGCCGGTCCCGGCATCGGTCACCTTCCAGAGCTCGCCGATGGGAAACTTCCGGTACAGCTCGTCGCTCGCGTTGATGGGGAAGGCCCGGCCCCCGATCCCGATCACGGCGTTCACCGCGGGGAACCGGAGTCCGAAGACCGTCTCGTGGGCGTCGAACCAGTTGCGGACGACGAGCAGGCCGATCTCCAGGTTGGTCAGGTCGAAGACCTGCCGGTGCTTCCCCCTGAGCCGATTCAGCCAGGAGAAGTCCCACTCCCCGGACGAGGGTGCTCCCTCATGGGGGGGAATTTCCGCGCCCACCGCCCGGCGCGGCCGGAGCGCCGCGATGCCGGTGATCACGCCCAACGAGGCGAGGAAGCCCCGCCGCTCGAACCGCGCCGCCGATTGCTCTGGCATGTCATCTCTCCGTCCGTTAGGCTTCCCGAGCATCGTAACGCCTTGACCGGCCCGGCGCTGGCGGGAGCCTTCGCATGGGCAAGGTCCCCCGCGTGCGCCGGCCCCCTCCGACCATCCCAAGCAGGAGAACCGGAATCTGACCGACGAGAGCGCCCGCCAGATGGATCAGCCCCTTCGGGCGGCCGTGGAATCCGCGCCGGCCGGTCTCATCATGACCGACGCGGCAGGCCGGATGGTCCTCGTCAACCGGGAGACCGAGCGCCTGTTCGGCTATCCCCGTGAGGAACTGCTCGGCCAGAGCATCGAGATCCTGGTCCCGGAGCGGTTCCGCGGGCAATTTCCCGGCTTCCGGGCGGAGTTTCTTTCCGATCCCAAAGTACGGACAATGGGAGCCGGGCGCGAGCTTTTCGCCCGGCGGAAGGACGGCACCGAGGTACCGGTGGATGTCGGCCTCACCCCGGTGGCGACCGCCGAGGGGATGTTCGTGCTCGGCACGGTGGTGGACCAGAGCGCGCGCAAGCGCGCCGAGGACCGGTTCCGGGCCGCGGTGGAGTCCTCACCCAACGGCATGGTGATGGTGGACGGGACCGGCCGGATCCTGCTGGTGAACCGGGAGGTGGAGCGGCTCTTCGGCTACAGCCGGGACGAGCTGATCGGCCGCTCCATCGAGGCGCTGGTGCCGGAGCGCTTCCGGGGCAGGCATCCCGGCTTCCGCGCGGCGTTCTTCTCCACCCCCCAGGCCCGCTCGATGGGCGCGGGACGCGAGCTTTTCGGGCTCCGCAAGGACGGCGTGGAGGTGCCGGTGGAGATCGGACTCAACCCGATCGAGACCGAGGAGGGGCTCTTCGTCCTGAGCTCCATCGTGGACATCAGCGCCCGCAAGTGGGCCGAGGAGGAGCGCCAGCGCCTGGAGGAGCAGCTCCGGCAGGCCCACAAGATGGAGGCGATCGGCACCCTGGCGGGCGGGATCGCGCACGACTTCAACAACCTGCTCGGCGCGATCGTCGGCTATGCCGAGCTGCTTCGCCCGCAGCTGCGCCACCAGAGCGGCGCCCTGGCCGATCTCGAGGAGATCCTCAAGGCCGCCCAACGGGGCCGCGAGCTCATCGAGCGGATCCTCGCGTTCAGCCGGCGGCAGTCCCCGAACCGCATGCCGCTCGACCTCCGCCACACGGTCCACGAGGTGCAGCAGCTCCTCCGGGCGACGATTCCAACCACGGTCGAGCTCCGGCTCAACCTGCCGCCCACGCCCCAGCAGGTTTCGGCCGACGAGACCTCGATCCACCAGGTGGTGATGAACCTCGCCAACAACGCGGTCCAGGCGATGCCGGAAGGCGGCGTGCTGGACATCGGGCTCGAGGGAATCTACGTGCGGGACAGCGTCGCCCGGGCCAACCCCGACCTCCACGAGGGGCTCTACGCCCTGCTCACCATTCGCGATTCGGGGGGCGGGATACCCCCGGCCGTTCGGGACCGGGTCTTCGAGCCGTTCTTCACCACCAAGGGCCCCGGGAGCGGCAGCGGGCTCGGCCTCGCCGTGGTGCACGCCATCATGCACGATCTTCAGGGCACCGTCGCGCTGGAATCCGAGGTCGGGCGCGGCACCGCGGTGCGCTGCTTCTTTCCCGCCCTGGAGACCGAGCAGCTTTCGGCCCTGGTGGAAGAGACCGCCGTGCCGCCCGGCAGCGGGGAACGGGTGCTCTTCCTGGATGACGAGCCCGCGCTGGCCCAGGTGGGCTCCCGGCGGCTGGGCTCGCTCCACTACCAGGTGACGGAGGAGACCGACCCGCTGGCGGCGCTGGAGCGATTCCGGAGCGATCCGGCCGGCTTCGACCTGATCATCACCGACTTCACCATGCCCAGAATGACCGGCCTCGACTTCGCCGAAGCGGCAGTGCGCATCCGGGCCGACATCCCGATCCTGATGGCGACCGGCTTCGTCGAGGAGATCCCGGAGTCCCGGCTGATCGCCGCGGGAGTGCGGAGCGTGCTGCGGAAGCCGCTCACCATGGAGCAGCTGAGCCGCGCCGTCCGCGAAGCGCTCGACGGCTGACCGCGCTCAGGCGAGCGCCCTGGCCGAGCTGAGCCGTCCGGGCGCCACGGCGCCCACGGTCCGGTCGCTCCCGCCGGCGATGCGCCGGTGATAGTCCACCTGGCCGAGGTGATAGGCGAGGTGGCTCACCAGGTGCACCAGGAAGTCTCCGGTGTTGACCCGGAGGTTGGCGACCGGCTCGGGGTATTCCTGCTCGAGCTCCGCGTCGTCGAGCCCCTCAAGCGTGGCCCCCACGTCGGCGATCGCCGCGTCGATGCCGGCGAGCAGCTCGCTCCGCGGCACGCCGCGGGCGGAGAACTCGAGGTCGCGCTGGCGCACATAGCCGGTCCCGCCCAGTACCGCGCCGACGAAGTGGCGCAGGTTTCCCGCCAGGTGCAGCGCGAGCGTCCCCGCCGAATTCGCGATCCCCGGTACCACCCGCCAGACCTCGGCCTCCGAGGGATAGGCTTCGAGCTCCTTCTTGAGCGTGGTGAGCTCCCGGGCCAACATGGCGCCGATCTGGGACGCGCGCGTCATCCTGGATCCTCTGTCGCGAGTGCGCTGAGCGTGCCGGGGTCCACCCGGTGCCCGCCCTCAAACCGCCGCAGGTCGGGCCGGATGCCCGAGGCGGCGAGCCGGGTGGTCTCCCGGACCACGTCCGCCTCGGACACATAGCGGTCGCGGGAGCCGACCGCGATCACCAATTCGGCGCCGCGGAGCGCAGCCTGGAGCCGGTCGAGGGGGAGGTCGGGCGGGACGCCTCCTGCCCACAGCACCAGGCGGCTCGCCGCCACGCGGCCCAACGCCACCCAGCGGCATGCCGTCGCGGTGGCCTGGGAGAAGCCCTGGACCTCCACCCGCGCCTTCATGGCCGCTCCGGCCAGGACCCGGTCGGCGAGCAGATCGAGGTAGCGCACGTAGTCCTCGATCTCGGCCTCGCGATCTTCCTTCGTCATCCACGACGCGCCGACCCGGCGGGCGCCTCCCTCCTCGACGTAGCAGCGGGAGAGCCCTTCCGGCGCCACCAGCAGGCGCCCCGGGCGGACCGCCCCCTCGAACCAGGTCAGAAACGACTGGGCCAGCATCGAGTACCCGTGCAGCACGAACCAGATCTCTTCGGCCGCCTCGCTCTCTCCCAGGGTGAAGTAGCGAGCGGTGCGGGGAACGACGACATGGTGGGCCACCGGAGTCACGGGCGGTACTCTCCCCACACCCGGCGCAGGGTATCGCTGATCTCGCCCAGGGTGGCGCGGGCCCGCACCGCGTCGAGGATCCGGGGCATGAGGGGGTCGGCGCCGCGGGCGGCCGCTTCGAGCCCGGCGAGCGCCGCCTCCGCCGCGCGGCCATCGCGACGCTGCCGCGCCGCGGCCACCCGGGCGCGCTGCGCCGCCTCGAGCTCCGGAAAGTCGGGCAGGGCGATCGGGGCGGCGGGCGCGTCCTCGGTGAACCGGTTGACGCCCACCACCACCACCTCGCCGGCCTCGATCGCCTGCTGCAGCCGGTAGGCGCTCTCCGCGATCCGCTTCTGGAAGAACCCCTGCTCGATCGCGCGGGCCGCGCCTCCCAGCGCATCCACCTGCCCGATCAGCTCCCGCGCCTCCGCCTCGATCCGGTCGGTCAGCGCCTCGACGTAGTAGCTCCCGCCCAGGGGATCCACCGTGCGGTCGAGCCCGCTCTCGAACCCGAGGATCTGCTGGGTCCGGAGCGCGAGGGTCGCGGCCTCGCGGCTGGGCAGCGCGAGGGCCTCGTCGTAGCCGTTGGTGTGCAGCGACTGGGTCCCGCCCAGCGCCGCGGCGAGCGCCTGCACCGCGACCCGCACCACGTTGTTGAGCGGCTGTTGCGCCTGGAGCGTCACCCCGCCGGTCTGGGTGTGGAAGCGGAGCTTGCAGGTCTGATCGTCGGCGTCGAAGCGCTCCCGGGCGAGCCGGGCCCAGAGCCGCCGGGCGGCGCGGAACTTGGCCGCCTCTTCGAACAGGTCGTTGTGCGCGGCGAAGAAGAACGAGAGCCGGGGGCCGAACTCCTCGATCGGGAGCCCGCGCTCGAGCGCCCGGGCCACGTACTCGCAGGCGTTGGCCAGCGTGAACGCCACCTCCTGCACCGCGGTGGCGCCGGCCTCGCGCATGTGGTAGCCGCTGATCGAGATCGGGTTGAAGCTCATCCGCTCCGCCGCCACGAAGCGGAAGATGTCGGCGATCAGTCGGAGCGAGGGCTCGGCGGGATAGATGTACGTCCCCCGCGCGATGTACTCCTTGAGGATGTCGTTCTGGACGGTGCCGGAGAGCTTCCCGCGGGGCACCCCGCGCTCCTCGCCCGCCACGATGTACATCGCGAGCAGAATCCCCGCGGTGGCGTTGATGGTCATCGAGGTGGAGACCCGGTCGAGCGGGATCCCCTCGAAGAGCGCGGCCAGGTCGTCCACGGTGTCGATCGCCACGCCGGCCCGCCCCACCTCGCCCGCGGCCATCGGGTGATCCGAGTCGTAGCCCATCTGGGTCGGGAGATCGAACGCGGTGGAGAGGCCGGTCTGTCCCGCCTCGAGCAGGGCCCGGAAGCGCCGGTTGGTCTCCTCCGCAGTGCCGAACCCGGCGTATTGCCGCATGGTCCACAGCCGGCCGGTGTACATCGTCGCCTGGATCCCGCGGGTGTAGGGCCAGCGTCCCGGCTCGCCCGGATCGCCCCGCCGGTCCGCCGGGCCGTAGAGCGGCTTCACCGGGAGGACCCCGGGATTCCCGGCACCGGCGCGGCGTACCTCGGGTGGGGGCGGAACCGCAGCCCGCTCAGGACGCGGCATCGCGCTCGGTCCTGGAGCCGGGGTGGTCGGTGGCTCGGCGCCGGCCGACCGGCGGGAGGTCGCCCTCGGCGAGCACCGCGGTGACGAACTCGACGTCCTTCCGGGAGCCGATGACGAGCGGGGTACGCTGGTGCAGCCCGTCGGGCTGAATGTCGAGGATCCGGCGGGTCCCGTCGGTCGCGGCGCCGCCGGCCTGCTCGACGACGAACGCGAGCGGGCTCGCCTCGTAGCAGAGCCGGAGCTTGCCCTGCGGGCGGTTCTGCTCCGCCGGGTAGAGAAAGATCCCGCCGGAGATCAGGTTACGGTGGAAATCGGCGACCAGGGCCCCGATGTAGCGGCTGTTCTTGGCCTGGACCCGCTCGGGAAAGTCGCCGTGGAAGCCCCGGACCGCCCGCTGCACCGCGCGGGGCCAGCGGGCAAAGTAGCTCTCGTTGACGCTGTAGTAGCGCCCGACCTCGGGGATGCGGATGTTGGGATGGGAGAGGACGAATTCGCCGATGGTCGGGTCGAGCGTGAACCCGTGGGCGCCCTGCCCCGTCGAGTACACCAGCATCACGCTCGAGCCGTACATCACGTACCCGGCGGCGACCTGGTTCCGCCCCGGCTGGAGCACGTCCTTGAGGGTGCCGCTCCCCTCCATGCTGGTGCGGCGGTAGACGCCGAAGATGGTGCCGACGGGATTGTTGTTGTCGATGTTGGAGGAGCCGTCGAGCGGGTCGAAGAGCACGGCGTACTTCCCGGGCGGCGTGTCCGGGGAAATCGGAATCAGCTCCTCGTCTTCCTCCGAGGCCATCACTGCCACCCGGCCGGTGTGGTTCATCGAATTCTTGAGCGCCTCGTTGGCGAAGACGTCGAGCTTCTGCTGCTCCTCGCCCTGGACGTTCACCACGCCGGCCGAGCCCAGGATCTCGAGGATGCCGGCCCGGCGCACCGCGGCGGCGATGATCTTGGCGCCGAGTGCGATGTCGTAGAGCAGGTTGGAAAGCTCCCCGGTCGCCTCGGGATGCCTTCGCTCCTGCTCGATGATGAAGCGCTCGATCGTGAAGACCGACGGATTGGGCAGCGGCATGCCGTCACCTTTCGGGGCGGAGAGAGTAGGTCCGGGCGCCGCGGCGCCCGCGCACAGTCATGGTCGTTTCCTGAACGGTGACGCTCACCGTGCCTTCGCGATCGGTGCGCCAGACCTCGGCGCCCGCGGCCAGGAGCCGCGCCAGCGCGCCCGGCGCGGGGTGGCCGTAGCGGTTCGGCCCCACGCTCACGATCGCCGCCCGGGGCCCGAGCTCGCGGAGCCACGCCACCCCGCTCGACGTCGCCGAGCCGTGGTGCCCCACCTTGAGCAGATCCACCCGGCCCGCGCGGCCCGCGACCAGCGACTCGGCCCGCTCGCCGAGATCGCCCGCCAGCACCGCCTCGAACTCGCGGTAGCGCAGCAGCAGCACCACCGAATCGTCGTTCAGATCCTCCCGCCACCGCGCCCAGGTGGTATCGGGATGGAGCACGAGGAGGCGCACGCCGTCCACCACCAGCGAATCGCCCGCCCGGGCCGGACGCCAACTGAAGCCCCGCTCCGCGATCAGATCGAGCAGGCGGAGGTAATGGGGCTCCGCTACCGGCTCGGCGGGCTCGACGATCAGGTCAGGGGGCACCTCCCGCAGCACCGCCTCGGCGCCGCCCAGATGATCCAGGTGCGCGTGGGTCAGCACGAAGAGCGCGAGCTTCCGGACTCCCTGCCGCACCAGGAACGGCAGGATCACCGCGCGCCCCGCGTCCCGCCGCCCATCCGCGGGGCCGGCGTCCACCAGCAGCCAGCGGCCCGCGGGGGTGCGGATCAACGTGGCGTCCCCCTGCCCCACGCTCAGGAAATGTAGCGCGAGCCCGGTGCCCGGGTCAGCCGAGAGGACGCCACCGAGTGGAAGGGCCGTGACCAGGCCAGCGAGCCCGACCAGCCATCCGGCCTTGAGCGCCGCCCGCCGAGAAGTGTTCCGGCGCCCCAGGGCCCAGAGCACCCCGAGGAGTACGGCGACCCAGGGAAGCGCGGCCTCGGGACCGGGAGTCGTGAGCACGGTGCCCACCGGCACGGCGCTCCCACCCCGGGCCAATGCCTCGAGACCCGCCAGGCCCAGCCCGCCGCCTCCGGCGAGCCACGCCGCGACGCGCGGGTCGGCCGCCGCGACTGCGACACTGGCCAGCACGGCGGGCACCGCGATCGCAGCGAGGGGTATGGCGAGAAAGTTGAGCGCGACCCCTACCAGCGCCACCGAGCCGAACGCCGCCGCGGTGAGCGGCGCGGTAGTGAGGGTCGCTCCGAGCGAAGCGAAGAGCATCCGCCACCCGGCATGCTCGCCCAGCGCCCGGTCGCTCCACCGCGTGAAGGTCAGCGCGCCCCAGAACGCGCCGGCGGAGAGCCACCCGCCCAGGTCGAAGATCGCCCAGGGATCCAGGAGCGTCACGCCGAGGCAGGTGACCGCAAGGAGGGGCACCGCCGCCGGATGGCGCTGCCGGCCGGCGCTCCAGGCGCCCAGCCCGCAGAGGAGCGCCGCGCGGGCGGCCGGGGCGGGCCAGCCGAGGAACCCGACGTAGAGAAACACCGCGGCGGCCCCCCATCCCGCGGCCGCGCCGCGGCGCGCGCCGAGTCTGCGGAGCAGAAGAATCGTCCAGCCGAAGAAAACGCCGACGTGGAACCCGCTGATCGACAGCAGGTGGACCAGTCCCGACCGTGCGAAGGCGGCGTTGAGCGCGGGATCGATCCCGCCCCGCCGGCCGACCAGCAGGGCCTCGACCAGCCCCGCCCGCGTGCCGTAGAGGCGTCGCGTCGTCCCGGCGATCCAGGTCCGGAGCTGCTCGGACGGGGAGGGCGCCGAAGCCAGCCCGGCGAGCTCGCGGGCCACGAAGATTCCGTCGGGACGGCCTCCCCAACGAAGCGCGGGGATCCATCGGCCGGTGAGAAGCCAGCGGGTCCCGGCGGGCAGGAGGCGTTCCCCGCGGACCCGCACCGTGATCGTCCCCCGGCAGAAGCCACGGTCCGGCCTCGCCGCGGCGACCCCGTCCTGCACCGGCTCGATCAGCCGCACCGGGAGCCGGAGCTCGCCCTCGGCGAGTCGCGCGGCGCACCACTCGCGGGCGCCGGCGCGGGCCACGGCGCCGTGCAGGAATCCGATCGCCGCGGCCGCCGGGAGCCAGGCGAGCGCGCGGCGGTGCAGGAGCCAGCCCGCCGCAGCGAGTACCACAATGACGAGTGTCGGGGCCGGAAAACGCGCGAGGCCGGTCGCGAGACCGGCCTCGAAGCAGAGCACCAGCAGGACGATGGGCCGGGGCCTCACCGCCCCGGACGCCGCCTCACGGCGCCGGTGGTCGGTTCCCTTGCCGCTTGCATCGCGGAGCGGCCGACACTTTTCGGAATGCCTCCATCACCGCCACGTCAATGCTGGCACGACTCTGCTGCTTGTCCAGGTTGAGCTCGGTGATGACCGTCCCTTCGAGACTCGCCACGTAGCGCGCCGGCAGCCGGTTGAGGGCGTACACCAGCACGTCGGCCTGGCAGGTCTCGCACCCGCAGAACTCCGGGAAGTGCCCCCGGAGGGAATTGTAGGCATCCTGCACGTGCTCTTCGACACGGTTGTGGATCATAGGACCTGGAGTTGGGGGGCGAGGATCGCCCCGGTAAAGGTCGAGCCGGTGGTGCCGGTCAGGCGAACCCGGTGGTACTCGCCGATCGCCTCCACCGGCAGCTCCACCAGCACCAGGTGGTTGGCCCGGGTCCGCCCGAGCAGGAGGCCGCCCCGGCGGGCCGGCCGCTCCACCAGGATCTCCTCCACCGCGCCTACCCGGCCGATATTCCGCGCCCGGGCCCGCTCCCGCACCACCTCGATGAGCCGCGCGAGCCGCTCGGCCGCCACCGGGTCGGGCACCCGCTCCTTGAGGCGCGCGCCGGGGGTGCCGTCGCGCACCGAGTACCGGAAGGTATACGCGTCGTCGAAACCCGCCTCCCGCACCAGGGTGATCGTCTCCTCGAACTGGGCCTCCGTCTCGCCCGGGAAACCGACGATGATGTCGGTGCTCAGGGTGATGCCCGGCATCGCGGTCCGGAGCCGGGCCACGATGTCGAGGTACTCCTCGCGGGTGTAGCGCCGGAGCATCCGGCGGAGCACCGCGTTGGAGCCGCTCTGCACCGGCAGGTGCACGTGCTCGCACACCGCCTGGGTGGTGGCCATCGCCTCGATGACCCGTCCGGTGAAGTCGGTCGGATACGGGCTGGTGAAGCGCACCCGCCGGATGCCGTCCACGGCCCCGACCGCGCGGAGGAGATCGGCGAAGTCATGGCTCCCGTCGTGATAGGAGTTCACCGTCTGGCCCAGCAGCGTGACCTCGCTGGTTCCCGCCCGGGCGAGCTCACCCACCTCCCGAACGATCTCGTCGAATCTACGGCTGCGCTCCGGTCCGCGGGTATACGGAACGACGCAGAATGTGCACTTGTAATCGCAGCCGCGCTGCACGGTGACGAACTGGGTTGGGCCGGGCGTCCGGACCGGGGGCACGTCCTCGTAGTGCTCCCAGGAGCGGAACCCGGTGTCGGCGATCCGGCCGCCCGCCAGCGCGTGCCCGATCAGCTCGGGGAGGTTCCGGTACCCGTCGGGGCCCACCACCAGGTCCACCCTGGGCGCCTTCTCCAGCAGCGCGGGCCCGAGGCGCTGGGCCATGCAACCCACCACCCCGAGCACCGTGCCGGCCCGCTTGTAGCGCTGCAGCTCGCCCATCCGCCCGATCACCCGCTGCTCGGCGTTGTCGCGCACGGCGCAGGTGTTCACCAGCAGCACGTCGGCGTCCTCCGGGGTCTCGGTCGGGGCGTAGCCGTCGCGGCCGAGAACGCCGAGCATCAGCTGGGTATCGGCCACGTTCATCTGGCAGCCGTAGGTCTCGATGTAGACCCGCTTCACGGCCGGATCGAGATGCCGAGGGTGAGCAGCGTGGCCCGCTCGGTGAAGCCGGCGCCCGCCGAGCGCCAGACCCGCTCCACCGCCAGGTCGAGGCCCGCCCGGTCGGCGACGAAGCGGAAGCCGGTGCCGAGGGAGATCCCGGTTTCCGAGACGTCGCTTCCCCGCTCGAGCGGGAACGGGAGCGAGGCGTGATACACCCCGAGGCGGAGCGGCCGCCGGTTGGGCCGCTTGGGATCGGGAATGTATTCGAGCCCGCCGTTGAGCTCGAAGGTGTTGGTGCTGCCGATGCCGCCCTGGGCGACCAGCTCGCTGTCCGCCACGGACCAGGTGCGGTACACCCCGCTCCCCGCGATCAGCAGCCGGTCCAGGAGCTGCACCCGGACGCCGCCCGAGAGGGTCAGCGGCAGCCGGGTCTTCCCGACAGGGCTGCTGTCCCGCTCGACCGTCAGCCGGTCGTCGACCCGAACCATGCCGGCGAGCGTCAGCCGGCTTCCCACCCGCGCCATCACCCCAGCCGAGCCGCCGAACCCGAGATAGGAAAGCGTGAATCGCTCGGTCGCCCCGGCGTAGAGCGTGTCGGAGAAGGCGCGATGGCTTGTGATCCGGTTCGACCCGGTGAGCATGTGGAGGGCGACTCCCCACTGCACCGTGCTGGATTGGCGCCAGGCCACCGCCGCGCGCAGGTCGCTCACGCCGCCGTGGGACACCAGCGTGTCGAACACCTCGACCTCCTCGCCGCGGAGCAGCAGGGTGTCCCGCGACGCCAGCTCGAAATTCCGGTCGGTGTAGCCGCTGGCGGAGAGCGCCAGGGCAAGCCGGGTCCCGCCAATCGGGCCCGAGACGTAGATCCCGGGGAAGCGGTTGTCCTGCACCGATGCCACGCCGGCCGGCGTCTGGGAGCGGCGCCAGCCCTGAACGGTCTGGAAGCTCGCGGTCACGCTGCCGACCAGTCCGATCGCGGCGGGATTGAACCCCGATTCGGAATCGAAGAGGCCCAAGGCGCCCCCCGTCGCGCGGGCGCGGACCGACAGGGGCCGGAGCGGGATGCCCAGACCCCGCACCCCGAACTCCGAGGACTGCGCGGCCGCCGGGCCGGCAACGAGCAGGAGGAGCAGGAGCCCCCGGCAGGCCGGCGTCACGGATGCCCCGGACGTGAAGGCAGCGCGTAGGTGACGCGGAGGCGGGGGCCGTCGCTGGCCGCGCGGCTGGACTGGAACTCCGCCCGCGCGAACGACCCGCCCTCGGGGAAGAGCCCGATGAAGATCACGCTGGGTGGGGGATTCGGGGTGAACCAGGTGCTCACGATCGAGCGCACGTCGGCGCTCTGCACCCCGATGGCCCCGGCCGGGACCGCGAGCGATCCGGCCACGCCGGCGAGCACGACCGATTTGGGCCCGAGGTCGGCGAGCAGGCCCCGGAACTGCAGCGTGCCGGGATCGTTGGGAAGCCCGAGAATCGGCGCGGCCGGCGTCAGCTCGAGCGTCGCGCGGAGCACCGAGGCCGAGTCCCGGAGCGCCGCCGGGACGGCGAACCGGATGAGCGACCGGGTGCCCGACCGGCCTCCCAGGGCCAGCACATCGGCACCCGGGGGCGGAGGGCCGGCGATGACGTAGTTCGCGTTGTTCGCCGTGGCGGTGATGGTCTGCTTCCGCCGGGTGGTGTCCGGCGTGGGGACGTGGACGTAGGTGATCATGGTCGGCCGCCTGGTCGGATCCAGGAGGGAGGCGAGGCGCACGCCTGTGGGCGCCGAGGCGCGCACCCCGACGGCAAGGCCGATACGGCCGCTGTCGGCCTCGGCGGGGTCCAGCCGGCTCAGGGTGTCGCCCTTGAGCACCAGCCTCACCGTGCCGGTCTTGAGCGTATCGGCCACCAGGATCGAATCCACCAGGGCGCCCTGCCTGAACGCGCTGTCCACCGCCTCGAAAGTCGCGGTGGTGTCGGTGCCGGGCGTGATGCGCCGCAGGAGCAGCCGGAGACCGGGCACCATCGAATCCCGGGCCAGGAGGCCGAAGCCGATCGCCACTGAATCAATGGTGTAGGCGTACTGCAGCCCGTCCACGGAGATCGAGTCGCTCCGCTTGGGGAAGTCCGCGAAGGCCCGCGCCTCGCCGGCGGCGAGTCCGTCCGAGACCAGCAGCGCGGGCACCTCGTTCGCGGCGAGGTAGCCGGTGTAGCTGCTGTCCATCCCCACCAGCGGCAGCAGCACGGTGTCGCGCACGATCAGACTCTCGCCCGGGCAGAGCTCGGGGCAATTCACCGGCGCGGTGAGCTTCTCCGTGCAGGCCAGCGTGGCGACCAGCATCAGCGCCGCGCCCGGCGCGGCGGGCCGCCTCACCGCAGCAGCTCCGGGGTGAAGGCATCGGGCAAAAGCTCACGAATCGTCCACCCCCGCTTCGAGTCCGTCGGCCCGACCGATTCCACCAGGAGCTCGGCGCCGAATTCGGCGAGGACCTGGCGGCACGCCCCGCAGGGTGGCGCGGGCGGCTCCGAATCGGTGGCGACGACGATCCGCCGGAAGCGCCGCGCCCCCGCGCCCACCGCAGTCGCCACCGCGGAGCGCTCGGCGCAGATCGTGAGGCCATAGGAGGCGTTCTCCACGTTGCATCCGGCGAAGACGGTGCCGTCCTCCGCCTCCAGCGCCGCGCCCACCCGGTAGTGCGAATACGGGCAGTAGGCCTGCCGCTGCGCCGCGCGTGCGGCCTCGATCAGGCTATCAGCCACCCCAGACCTCATGGAGAAAGGACCGGCCGGCCGCGAGCGGGCCCACCCCGAGGAATTCGGAGACCGTCTGCCCGACGTCGGCGAAGCTGCGCCGCTCTCCGACGGAGACGGCCCGGACTCGCGGCCCGTACACGAGCACCGGCACCCGCTCCCTCGAATGGTCGGTCGAAGGGGTCGTAGGGTCGTTCCCGTGATCGGCGGTAAAGATAATCAGGTCATCCTCCCGGACTCCCTCGAGCAGGCCCGGAATCGCCGCGTCGAGCTCCCGCATGCCGCCCAGGAAACCCGGGATATCGTTCCGGTGGCCCCAGCTCTGATCGAACTCGATCACGTTCACGAAGAGCAGGCCGCTTTGCATGGTCCGGAGCGCCGCGCGGATGAGCCGGTAGGCGTCGCCGTTGGTGGGCGTGTGGGTGCTGGTGATCCCCCGCCCCGCGAAGAGGTCGTCCACCTTGCCCACGCCGACTCGCGGCACCCCGGCCGCCTCCAGTCGATCCAGGAGCGTGGGCCCCGGGGGCTCGAGGCTCAAGTCCCGGCGGTTCGGAGTGCGCTGGTACGCGCCGGGCGCGCCCCGGAACGGCCGGGCGATGACCCGGGACACCGCCTGCGGGCCGGTGAGCATCTCCCGCGCCGCCCTGCAGGCCTGGTAGAGCTCTTCGAGCGGGATCGTTTCCTCGTGCGCCGCCACCTGGAAGACGCTGTCGGCCGAGGTGTAGACGATCCACTTGCCGGTTTCCTGGTGCTCGCGGCCCAGCTCGGCGAGGATCGCCGTGCCCGAGGCGGCCTTGTTGCCGAGCACGCCCCGGCCGGTGCGCCGGACGAATTCGGCGATCAGCTCCGCCGGGAAGCCGCGCGGATAGGTGGGAAAGGCGCGCTCGAGCACGACGCCGCAGATTTCCCAGTGCCCGGTTGTGCTGTCCTTGCCGGCGCTCGCGGGCTCCGCGGTGCCGAACGCCGCGGCGGGCATCGGCGAGGGTGGGAGCCCGGTGAGCGGCGCGCAGTTCCCGAGTCCGAGCCACTCCAGGCTCGGCAGATTGAGGCCGCCCCCGGCGCGGAGGACGTTGCCCAGCGTGTCGCTGCCCTGGTCGCCGTAGGCGGCGGTGTCGTGCGCCGCGCCGATGCCCAGGCCATCGAGCACGATGATCGCCGCCCGGCGCGCCATCTCAGTGACCCGCGCCCTGCACGAACCGGAAGCGGAGCGCGGTGAGCGCCTGGGTGAGCAGCTGCGCCTCGTCGGGCTCGAGACGGCCGGCCGTCTTGGCTTCCAGCATCCCCAGGGTGTCGATCAGCGTCTGGGCGATCTGCCGGGCGTCGGCCTGATCGCCCAGCTGCTCCGCGCCGGGCGGCAGCTGGCCCGCGAGCGCCGATTCGGCCTGCGCCGCGAGCCCGAGCACCAGGGAAGCGAAGTAGGGATTCATGCCGGGCTTTCGTAGCGTCGCGCGACGCGCGGCGTGAGTCGGGTGAGCAGCTCGTAGGAGACCGTCCCCGCGAGCGCGGCCTGGTCGTCGAGCGCCACCAGGCCGCCGAACAGGGTGGCGACGTCTCCCACCTCGACCGGGAGATCCAGGACGTCCACCATCAGCATGTCCATGGTGACTCGGCCGACGATCGGAACGATGACACCGTCGAGCTCCAGCACCCCGCGGCTCCCCAGCGCGCGGGGCACCCCGTCGCCGTAGCCGATGCCGAGGGTGGCGATCGTGGTCTCGCGCTGGACTTCAGCTTCGGCGCCGTAACTCACCGTGTCGCCTCGGCGAAGCCGCCTGGTCGCCACCACCCTCGCGCGGAGCCGGGCCACCGGCTCGGGCACCAGCGCGCCGGCCTTGCCGCCGTAAAGGAAGATGCCCGGCCGCGCGAGCTCGCCGCGGAAGAGGTCGGTGAGCTGCGCGGCGGCGCTGTTCGCCACGTGGATCAGCGCGGGCCGGGACCCGAGTTGGGCGAGCACGCCCTCGAACCGGGCGACCTGCTCCCGGGTGGACGGCTCGTCGCGGTCGGCGGAGTGGAAATGGGTGAAGATCCCCTCCCAGCCCGTCGCCGCGGCAAGCCGGTCGCGGAGCGCGGCGATTCCCCGAGCATCGTGCCAGCGGAAGCCGGCGCGGCTCATCCCGGTGTCAATCTCGACATGGAACGGCCCGCCGCCCGCGGCGATCCAGGCGTCGAGCGCGGCGACGTCGCCGATGACCGGCCGGAGATTCGCCGCGCAGGTTCCGGCCACGGTGCCGGTGTCGGGAACCAGCGGCGTGAAGACGAGGACCGGCCGGGTGATCCCCGCGGCGCGGAGCTCGGCGCCCTCCGCCACGGTCGCCACGCCGTAGCCCCACGGCTCGACCGCCTCGAGCGCGCGCGCCACCGCGACGGCGCCCAGTCCGTATCCGTCGGCTTTCACCATGGGGAGGAGCGGCGCACCGGCCAGGCCCTCGAACCGGCGCGCGTTACGGACGATGGCCGCGAGATCCACGTCGACCCAGGCCCGGTCGGGAAGTTCCGGAATTGACTTGGTCACGGCGCGCACTAGAATACCGGCCCGGAGGGCTAAATGCAAGAGAATTCAGCGCTTGGACGCGCGATGGCGATGGTCCGCGAGCTCCGCGAGCGGTGCGCCTGGGACCGGCTCCAGACCAGGGAAACCCTGCGGCCGTACCTGATCGAGGAGGTCCACGAGCTCGACCACGCGATCGGGAGTGGGGATTCGGCCGCTATCCGGGACGAGGTGGGGGACCTGATGCTCCACCTCGCCTGGCAGCTGGTGCTGGCCGAGGAGCTCGGTGAATTCAGCGCCATTGAGGCAGCCGACGATGTCCTGCTCAAGATGAAGCGGCGCCATCCGCATCTCTTCGAACTCGGGCCCAGAGAAGAGTGGGAGCGGCTCAAGTCACGGGAGCGGGAATCAAGCGACCGGAAGCTCGGCCTGCTCGACGGGCTCCCGCCGTCCCTGCCCGAGCTGCTCATGGCCCACCGACTTCAGGAGCGCGCGGCCGCGGTGGGATTCGATTGGCCCGATACCGCGGGGCCGGCCGCGAAGGTGCGGGAGGAGCTGGCCGAGGTGGAGCTGGAGCTGGCCACGCCGGCGGTGGCGTCCCCCGAACGACTCGAGCACGAAATCGGCGATCTGCTCTTCTCGGTGGTGAACCTTGCCCGGAAAGCCGGAGTGAATCCCGGCCCCGCCCTCGAGCGGGCCAACACGCGCTTCAGGGAGCGGTTCGCGGGCATCGAGCGGCTGGCCAGGGAGCGGGGGATGGCGTTGCACACCGTGGGGCTCGCGGCGCTGGACCAGCTATGGGGTGAAGCCAAACAGCGTCAACAGTCAAAGGTCAACAGTCAACGGGACCAGCCTCTCGGGCCCGGACCATCGGTCACGGGCTAGTTCCCGTCGACCG
>DASYRI010000236.1:0-7287 GCA_036004545.1 Gemmatimonadales bacterium | reverse complement strand
TGTTGACCGTTGACCGTTGGCGCTTCTTCCGTCACACCAGCGCGCTCACCCAGAACCGGTGATAGGCTTCCTCCGTCTCCCCGACCGGGGCGCCTTGCAGCAGCCGGAGTTGGAGCCCGTCCAGAGCGGCCTCGATGAGCGGCGCCTGGGAGGCGAGCTGGGTGTCCACGCCGAGGGAGCGGCTCAGCGCGGACGCGAAGGCGGAGGCCTCCGCCGGGTTCGTCGCCGCCGCCTTCCGCAGGGGATCGTCCGCCGCGAGCAGACCCATCCACGCCCCGAACCAGCCAGATTCCACTTCGTGGACCATTACCTCCCACAGCCGGTCGAGAGCCTGAGTGCCGGGGGTCTGCACGGCGGCCAGGCGCCGTGCGGCGCGGTCGTCGCGGAGGGTTTCGGCGGCGCAGCCCAGGAGGCTGCGCTTGGTGCGGTAATGGTAGTTGATGAGGCCCTTGGCGCAGTGGGAGCGGTTGGCGACTTCTTCCACTGTCCAGTTGTTCAGACCATCGCTGGCGAGCACCGTGATGGCGGCCCCGAGGATAGTGTCCTTCATGGGGGCTCCGGGTTGAATGTTCGTACTGAACGGCCGGTCAGTCAAAGCTAAGTCGTTGAAAGAAAAGACAATGCCAGTCGTGCTCGCGCTGATCGCGGTCCAGATCATATACGCCAGCGGGGTGATTGTCGGGAAGTTCGTCCTCCCCGTCGTGCCCGCCCCGGTCATTGTCACCATCCGGATGGTGATCGCTTCGGGCGCGTTCTTTTTGGCGCATCGCGCGATTAAAGGCTCTGTCCCAAAAACCCCGGGCGACTGGCTCCGATTCGCGGCACTCGGCGTGCTGGGCGGGGCGGGGAACCAGCTCCTGATCCTGCTCGGGCTCACCCGGACCACCGCCATCAACACGGCGATCCTCATCCCGATGATCCCGATCTTCACGGTGATTTTCGGCTGGGTGCTCCGGCGCGACCGGCCCTCGGCCCTCAAGTGGGGAGGGGTGGCGGTCGCGGCGGTGGGGACGGTGTACCTCATCGGGCCCGACCGCGTCTCGCTCGCGCCCGAGGTCGCCCTCGGCAACGTGCTGGTGCTCCTCGGCATGGCCTTCAACGCCCTCGCCTTCCTCCTCTCCAAGGAGATGCTGCAGCGATACGCGCCGGTGACGGTGGCCTTCTGCCTGACCCTCGCGGGGCTGGTGGGCGTGTTTCCCCTGGGGCTCGGAGCCGCGGGAGGGGTGCAGCGCGCCGAGCTCACGCCGGGCTTTCTGCTCTGGCTTGGCTACCTGGTGGTCTTCCCCACCACGGTGACGTATTTCCTCAACCTCTGGTCGCTCCGTCGCGCGTCACCCACGCTGGTGACGAGCTTTATCTATCTCCAGCCGCTCTTCACGACGGCGGTGGCGCCGCTGGTGCTGCAGGGAGAGCACCTGACGGCGCGGACCGCGGCGGCGGGGCTCGCGATCTTCGCTGGTGTAGCCGTCGTCATCGTCGCAGAAAAGCGTCAACGGTCAACAGTCAACAGTCAACGGTAACTGGCCCTCATCCCGGGGACTGGCCCAAGTTCCGTTTTGAAACTAAATTCCGCTCCAGCCCGTACCGCCCGGGACCATGACGCCCGACAATCCGACGCCCCTTCCCTCGGTCTTCTCGCCCCTCGCCAAGGCCCTGCTCGACGCCTTCAGCGAGGGGGTCATCGTGTTCGACCCGCACGGGAAGGTCGTCTACGCCAACCAGCAGGCCCGGGACCTCAAGCTCGATCTGTCCCGGCCCGCCTCCGATTTGATGCCCGCGCTCGCCGAGATGGGCGGTCGCCTCCAGCCGCTCCGGGTGGCGCACCTCGACTTGGGCGAGGCGATGTTCATCCAGGGCAGCGCCGGGCCCACCACGCTGGCGGACCGGGAGCGCGAGGCGATCGTGAAGTCGCTCGACGAGCACGGCTGGCGGCTGGCCGAAACGGCCAGGAGCCTGGGTATCAGCCGGACCACGCTCTGGCGGCGACTGCGGGCCTACGGTCTCCATCGCGACGGCCGGAGCAAATGGGCCCAGGCCTCCTGACCTCGGCGGTCCTGAAGTCTCCTCCCAACGCGCAATCCCCCGAGACCCAGGCCTATTGACGTTCCGCGCACCGCGCTGGCCCCGCGGGTGCCGGCGGCCTAGCTTCCAGCGATGGGTTCTCCGTGCCACCCCGTCCCGATCCTGTGCGTGTGCCCCGCGGCGTCAATCGTCCTGGCGCTCGGGTCCGTTCTCCCCGGCTGCCGGCCCGCGGTTGGTGGGGTGGGATCCGGCCGTCCCCCTGCCGGCTCGATCGGAGTCGTCTGGACCGGCCCCGCCGCCGGCCGTTTTACCGCGCCGGCGGAGGCGCGCTGGTGTCCGGGGGACACGCTGCTCCTGGTGCTCGCGGTGCGGCGCGACACCGCCTTCGGCATGACGCTCCTGCCCGAGACCGCGATCCGCGCGGGGAGGTATCCGGTGTTCCCGGCGCAGGCCTTCAATCCGTCGCGGCCGCAGGCAGCCGTCGGGCTGCGCTGGTTCGCGGAAACGAACGTCTTCCCCTTCGAAGGCACCGGCGGAACCGTCACGGTGACGGCGAGGAGCGCGAGCCTGCTGTCTGGCACCCTCGACGTCCGCCTCAAGCGCCGGCTCGCGCCCGATTCGGTGCACCTCACCGGGAGCTTCACCGACCTGAACATCATGCCCGCGGAGGTCCCGTGCGGCCGCGCCGGCAAGCCGTGAGCCATCGGGAGGGGGACGCCGCGCCGTGACGGACGCGACCTATTTCCGGCGGGGGTTCGGGCTCAAGCCCGAGATCGCGGCGGTCCGATCCGCCGACTACCACTCCCACCTGGTCGAGGCGGTCCGCGCGCGGGGCTACGCCCTCGAGACCGGGAAGCTCCGCTTCCGCCTCGCGAAGGAATTCGGGTTCTGCTACGGGGTGGACCGCGCGGTGGACTACGCCTACGAGACCCGGGTCAAGTTTCCCGATCGCCGGCTCTTCCTGGTGGGCGAGATCATCCATAACCCGCACGTCAACGCGAAGCTCGAGGCGATGGGGATCGAGTTTCTCCTGCGTCCCGGGGAGGTGGGGTCCGAGATCGATTTCTCCCGCCTCACCGCGGAGGACGTGGTGATTCTCCCGGCGTTCGGGGTCACGATCCAGGACTTCGCCCGGCTCCGGGCGATCGGCTGCGTGATGGTGGACACGACCTGCGGCTCGGTGCTCAACGTGTGGAAGCGGGTGGAGAGCTACGCCAGGGACGGCTTCACCGCGATCATCCACGGCAAGCACCGCCACGAGGAGACCCGGGCCACCGCGAGCCAGGTGATGAAGTACCCGGGCGGCCGTTACCTCGTGGTGCTCGACATGGCGGAAGCGCGGCTCCTGACCGACTGGATCGAGCGGGGCGGCGACCCGGCGCCGCTGTCCGCGCGGTTCCTGGAGGCGATGTCGCCCGGCTTCGATTTCACCCGCGATCTCGAGCGGGTCGGGCTCGCCAACCAGACCACGATGCTCTCCGGCGAGTCGCTCGCGATCGCGGAGGCGTTCCGCCGGGCGATGGTCGCGAAGTACGGGGAGGCCAATGCGGCCGAGCACGCCCGCAGCTTCGACACCATCTGCTCCGCCACCCAGGAGCGCCAGGACGCGATGCTCCAGCTTCTCGCCGATCCGCCCGACGTGATGGTGGTGGTGGGGGGCTACAACTCGAGCAATACCGCCCATCTCGCCGAGCTGGCCGCGAGCCGCGGGGTGCGCACCTACCACATCGAGGACGCCGAGTGCGTCGAGCCCGGGACGGGGGGGGAAAGCGGCGCGCTCCGGCACCGCCCGATCGGCGCCAGGGAGGACGCCGTCGCGCCCGGATGGCTCGACGGGGTGGCGACGATCGGGATCACGGCCGGGGCCTCGACGCCCAACAACAAGATCGGGGAGACGATCGCGCGGATCTGCGAGGCGGCCGGCGTCGCCGGGGAGCTCTCCGCCGCCATCGCCTCCGCGGCGGGCCCGCCCGCCCTGGCGTAATTCGCTCCAGCCACACCGTAGCGTAGACCCCTTCAGCCACACCGTGGCGTAGACCCCTTCAGCCACACCGTGGCGTAATCCGCTCCAGCCACGACCGTTTTGCGGCCCGCCTGGCGCACCGAAACGGTGCCGGCCACCCGGCCGGCCGTGCCGCAACTCGGGGCCTCTTCGGAGGACCTTTTTTCATGCACCCGGCCTGGATATTCGCGCCAATCAGCGGGTTAGGATCGCCCTGGCAATTCCCGGTCCTGGCACGCCGCTCGCGCTCTGTTGGGCGCTTCGGCCGCAGGGTGCGGCCCGAAGACCCGTCACTCTTGGTGGAGGTGGAGTCATGAAGATCCTCAAGCTGAGACTCGAGGAGCTGGAGCAACGGATCGCGCCGAGCGCCACCGGCAACCCGGGGAACAACAACCCGCCGCAGAACAACACCAATAACCCCGGGAACGAAGGAACCGGTGGACGGGTTTCCACCGGGCCATAGGCAACGCCGTCTCACCACCCCATGAAGGAGAGGACCCATGAAAGTGCTCAAACTGCGTCTCGAGGAGCTCGAGCTCCGAATCGCCCCGAGCGGGTTCGGCCCGTCGAACAACGGCAACCCCGGAAACGAAGTCTCGAATGGGGCGAAGCCCCACCCCTCGGGGAATCCCGGGAATCCGTGAGCTCGAACGCGCGGGATGACGTCCCCCGTTGCGGCGGGACGAATCCCGACACTCCGACCGGTGAGAGGAGGTAACAGCGATGAGAAAACTCACCCTGCGCGTGGAGGAGCTGGAGCCCCGCATCGCGCCGAGTGTGACCGGCACGGGCGGCTACGACGGACAGCCCGGCAATCAGAGCAGCAGCCATGGGAATCCGTCGGGGAGCGCCAATCCGGAAGGGTCGGCGAATCCCGAGGGGAGCGCGATCCCGGAAAACGGCAAGCCGTAAGCCGCCGCGCGAGGCAGGGAGAGGCCGGGGGACTCCTCCCGGCTTTTCCCATGCCGGCGGGCGCGACACCAGGGAGGTGTCTCGATGGTCGTCGGCGGGACGGAAGCGAGGCTGCGGGACGATCTGGTGGAGAGCCGGCAGGAGTCGCCGGAGGGCAGCTACTTCGTCCTCAAGGATCCCGCCACCGGGCGGTACTTCTGTTTTCAGGAACACGAGCACTTCATCGCGCGGCAGCTGGACGGTGCCACGCCCCCCGACGAGATCCGCGCCCGGGTCGCGGCGCGGTTCGAGGCCGAGCTGCCGGCGGAGGAGCTGGCGGCGTTCGTCGCGACGCTGGAGCGGCGCGGCCTGCTGTCGGGCGTGCCGGGCGCCGCCGCCCGCAACGGCGCGGCGGCCGCCCCTTCGTTCGGCGCGAGCCCGCTCTACTTCCGGCTCAAGGCGTTCGACCCGGACCGGCTGTTCGACCGGCTGATCCGCTACGTGCGCTGGTGCTTCACGCCGTGGTTCGTGGGCACCGCGATCGCGCTCGTCGCCTGGGCGCTCGTCACCGTGTTCGCCAACCGCTCCGACATCACCCGCGACCTGGTGCGGCTGTGGCGGTTCGAGAGCCTGCTGCTCGCCTGGGTCGTGGTCCTCGCGGTCACCGCGGCGCACGAGTTCGCCCACGGGCTCACCTGCCGGCATTTCGGCGGGCGGGTGCGGGAAATCGGCTTCCTGCTCATCTACTTCCAGCCCGCGTTCTACTGCAACATCAGCGACGCCTGGCTGATGCCGGAGAAGCGGCGGCGGCTCTGGATCACCGCCGCGGGAGCGTTCTTCGAGACCTTCCTCTGGGCGCTCGCCGTGCTGGTCTGGCGGGTGACCGAGCGGGAGACCTGGCTCTCCGGCCTGGCGCTGGTGGTGATGGCCACGTCGGGGGTCAAGGCGTTCTTCAACTTCAACCCGCTCATCAAGCTCGACGGCTACTACTTTCTGAGCGATCTGCTCGACGTCCCCAATCTCAGGCCCCGCGCCTTCGCCTGGGTCGGCGCGCAGGCGAAGCGGCTGCTCCGTCGCCCGGCAGCGGTGCCGGAGGCGAGCCGCCGGGAGCGCCGGATCTTCGTTGTCTATGGACTGGCCAGCGTGGCGTTCTCCTGGTGGCTGCTGACCTCGGTTCTCTTCCGCTTCGGCCAGTATCTCACCGCGCGCTACCAGGGCACCGGTGCGGTGCTGTTCACCGGCCTCCTGGCGACGGTGTTCGCCACGCCGATCCGGCGAATGGCGGTGGCGTTTCCGAAGGCGCTGGTGCGGCTCCCGCGCCGCATCGGATTGCTCGCCGGGGTGGTCGCCGGCGTGGGGCTCCTGTACGCGGTGCCGCTGCCGTTCACCGTGGCGGGGCCGGTGGAGCTGCTCCCCGCCCGGAACGCCGACGTGCGCGCCGAGGTCCTGGGCATCATCGAGCAGCTCTACGTGGACGAGGGCTCCCGGGTGGAGGCCGGCGCGCCGCTCGCGCGCCTCGCCGACCGGGAGTACCGCGCCCGGCTCCACATGCTCGACGCCGAAATCGCCGAGGCGGGGGCGAAACTCCGCCTGCTCCAGGCGGGTTCCCGTCCGGAGGAGATCGCGGTCGCCCGGCTCGCGGTGACCAAGGTGGAGGAGCGGCTGGCATTCGCCCGCGACGACCGGGCGCGGATCCGGCAGCTCGCCGCGATGCAGGCCGCCTCGCGCGCGGATCTGGAGCGCAGCGAATCGGAGGCCGCCGTGCTCGAGAAGGAAGGGGAGGAGGCGCGGGCCCGGCTCCGGCTGGTGATGGCGCGGGGCCGCACGGAGGACATCGACGCCGCGCGCCAGGAGGTCGCCCGCGCCGAGGCGGACCGGCGGCTGGTGGAGCAGCAGCTGGCGCGGACACTGGTGGTGGCCCCCCACGCCGGCGTGGTCACGACGCCCAAGCTCCGGCAGCGGCTGGGCGAGCTGGTGCATCCCGGCGACCTGATCGCCGAGGTCCACGAAATCCGGACCGTCTCGGCGGAGATTGACGTGTCGGAGCGCGACATCGGCGAGGTGCGGGTCGGGCAGCGGGGTTTGGTACGGCTGCGCGCCTGGCCGGCGCACACCTTCGAAGGGACGGTCACCGCCATCGCCCCGGCGGCGAGCGACCCGGAGGCCGCAAGCGTGGGGGACCGGGTGGTCAAGGTGGCGATCGCCATCGTCAACCGCGACGGGCTGCTCAAGCCCCGCATGACCGGCTACGCGCGGATCGAGGCCGGCCAGCGGCGTGCGCTCGACCTCGTAACCCGTCGGTTCCGGCGCTTCCTGCGGGTGGAATTCTGGTCGTGGTGGTGACTGGGGAAGGGGAGGGGGAGGGGGAGGGG
>DASYRI010000235.1:0-8840 GCA_036004545.1 Gemmatimonadales bacterium | reverse complement strand
GGAATGCTATGCTCGATGAGCCTCGACGCAAGACGCGCTACCGCGGGGAACGTTGCAGTTCAAAGTTGACTTCTAAAGGCCTCAGCGCTGCTCTTCATAAAGGGAGCCAAAAAACGCGTCCAGGCTCGCGTCGACGTCCGTCGCGACTTCGGGAAGGAGAATGTGCATGGCGCGTATGCCACGCTCGATATGCTCGACCTCAGAGGGCCCGAGGCCGAAGTACTGGCACTTCGGACGAAGCAGATTCACGGGTAGAGCGCCTGCATTTGTGCGAACTCTGCAGACAACCCACTGGCCGTACAGGTCTCCGGGGCGCCGCCGAAGAAGAAGATTGAAGCCACACCCGTCAGCATCGGCAAGCCAGGCGACATGCCGAACCTCAAATGGCGGGATGTCCAGTGCCGGATGGGCTGGGAAGAATGTGAGGCCCGCTTGTCGGGCATACGGGAATCGAATTAGCCAGGACCCCGGTTCTTGGGTGAGAGAAGCTTTCGGGCCTTCCGTCGATTGATTGAATCGGTCGATCAAGACCCGGATCCTCTCGATGATCTCTTGCTCTTGCTTCTTGTCGATCTCGGCTTCCTCTGCGGCCTTTCGGCGCTCCGCTTCGTCTCGTAGTCGACGTTCCGTTGCTTCACGGTGGCGCTTCGCGGCGTGCTCAAGCAGAGGGCTAACGGTGGCAGAGGTTCTCATGGCCCCGGTATCGAATGCTGCATCTAGAGCAGCGGAAATAGCCGCCCATGAGTCGTACCGGTTCTCAGGACGCTTCTCCATGAGGCGCATTAGGACCTCCCCGAACCGCTGCGGCAGGTCATGCCGGATGGATCGGGGATCTCTGGCGGTCTCGAGAAGATGCATTCTTCTGAACTGATCGAGATCGTACGAGGCTGGGAGCCGGTAAGGGTAATCGAGCGTGGCTATTTCAAAGAAGACTATCCCGGCGGCATACATATCGATTTGGATCTGATTTCGCTTGCCTTCCCATGCTTCGGGGGCCATGTAGTGCACGTGTTGACCACCCTTGAAAGTCAAGGTTCGCGTTGCAGCGCCCACGAGCTTCGCGAGACCGAAATCGGTGATCTTCAAAACGTCTTCAGCGAAGAGGATATTGTCTGGCTTCAGATCACGATGCAGCACGCGGGCGTTGATGGCCTCCATTGCGGATGCGATGTCAAGGCACCAGCCACGCACGATATCAAGAGGGAATGGGCTTTTCGCGTCTCGTGCTTGCTCGATTCGGCGAAGCAAGGTCCCATTGTTCGCGAACTCGGTGACCACGTACGGAGGCAGACCCGGCTCCTGGCCAAAGTGCAGGACTCGCAGCACGTGCTTGTGCGTGACTTGAGCACCCGCCATGACCTCGTTGTAGAGGGCTTGCTGTTCGACCGGAGTAGCCAGAAGCCCAGCATGGAGGAATTTGACCGCATATGAGCTTTGATCCTGGCCTGTCGCCTCAAATACGATACCATATGCACCATGGCCCAGGATGCCGGTAAGACGTAGCTCACCGACCCCAGGTGGACCGGGCAAGATCGTGCCAACTGTTGGAAAAGCTGCGGTCAAGCTTCGACTCCGTGGGTAGATAATTGTAGAGGGCTCTGAACGCCCAACATCTGAGCTGCCGGGGACCGCTGCGGCGCCAAGCGCCGCGGCGACCCCACGAACTTGGAGCCGCCCCTTCGCGGCAACGGCCAAGGCTGTGGTGTCGTCGGTAGTGACACCAGCCAGCGCCAACCCTGTCGCCCGTCGGTGCCCTGGCATTGCTAAGCCCCGAAACGACAACGACCGGCGTCTCCTGACGCCGGCCGCTGGCTGCTTTTGAGTCCGCTGCGTATGCCATTCCGCCACTCGGGCCGGCCTCAAGTATAACGTGCCGCAAACGCCGGGTGCCCGCCGGAGCGGACCCTCGGAGCGGATTTCGCACCCGGGTCGAGCGGCTATGGGATCGGGCGACGTCGGAGCGGAGGTTGGTCTCCCCCCAGGCCAGCCCTGCGATCCTGCATGATTTCCTGCGCCCGCTGCATCAGCCGGTCGCGAAGCATGAGATACTGGCCGCGCTGCACCGGATTGAGGATGGTCGAGATCTCCCGCATTTCGTCCTTGAAGGTCTGCGCGTAGGCCACCCGGTGGCTGGTGAGCGCGTCCACCAGCTTCGCCACGCTGTCCTGGTTGGCGGCGATGCCGGGGCGCAGCTGCGCGGCCAGGGCCTGGCGCAACCGCCGCTCGTCCTGCTCCATGCCGCGCCGCCGGGCCGCGATGCCGGCGAGGGAGACCCTGAGCCTGGACGCCTGCTCGTCGGTGAGTCCGAGCTCCTCCTTCACCCGGGCGCCGAAGCGCTCCTCGATCTGCTGGCGCAACCGCTCGGCCCGAACCGGATCGGGCACAGTGTTCTGGGCCCGGGCGGCGCCGGGAGCGACGAGCAGCAGACCGGAGATCAGCCAGGCGCGAGTGCGCATCAGCCCCCCAGGGAGCGGAGCACCCGCTCCAGCTCCTGCGGTTTGAGCTGGTCGAGGGCCGCCCCGTCCACATGAGGGAGCGCCTCAGCCGGCGCCTCGAACCCATCGAGCACGGCTTCCAGCTCGGACGAGGTGAGACGGTCCAGCTCTGTCAGTAGCGACTCTTCGCCGAGGCTTCCCGCGGCGGCCGCCGGAGCCGGGCCGGTGACCGGCCGCTCCGGATTGGGCACGGCGAGCCGCAGCGCGAGGATAACGACCGCCGCCGTGGCTAACCCGGCAAACCACCGACCGACGCGCCGGAACGGCTGCGCCGCCGGGGTGAGCGGCGCTTGACGGAGGCGGTACCGGACCGCGGCCGCAATTCGCGCGGTGTCCACGCCGCCCGCCGACCGGGCGCCCAGCCGCTCCGCCGCCAGAACGAGCTCCCACTCGGCCCGGCAGGCGGGACAGCCTGAGAGGTGCGCCGCCTCGGCGGCCCCCCACGGCGCCCCGCCGCGAGCCACGGCGGGCATGCGTTCGCTCATCGCCTTGCAGTCGGTCATTGCATCATTTCCTTGAGTCGCTTCACCGCGTGGTGGTAGTGCACCCGCGCAGCGCCGGGCGTGGTGCCGAGCGCGGCGCAGATGTCCTCGTACGCCATTCCCTGCTGCGCCCGCATGAGAAAGACTTCGCGCTGGAGGCGCGGCAGGTGCCCCAGTCCCTCGCGGAGCTTCCGCTCCATCTCCGTCGCCCCCGCCTCCCCCTCGGGATCGGCGCTGCCGGCGAGGTCATGGTCCTCGATCGGGACGACCACCCAGCCTCGCTCCCGCCGGTACTGATCGTTCCGCAGGTTCGCTCCGATCCGGAGCAGCCAGCTCCGGAAGCTCGCCTCTTCGCGCCAGCCGTCCAGCCCCCGGAACGCCCGGAAGAACGCCTCCTGGACCAGATCCTCCACGTCCGCGACGGGGGCGCCCAGCCCGAAGAGAAACCGGCCGAGCGCCGCTCCATGCCGATGCACGAGCTCGGTCGCCGCCGACTCGTCCCCTGACCGGTAGGCGGCGGCGAGCTCGGCATCAGACCGGGTGGAGTCCTCGCTCATCGCGCGCATCGGTCGTTCAGGTGACGCAGAATCGAGCCCTGCGTTAATTTGGTGGCGCACCAACAAGCTCGCCCGACCGGTGGCCCCAAGCTTGTTCCCCGGGCGCCTGGCCCGGCCAGTCAGGGTCAACGTCACGGTTTCGACAAACTACCCACGTGTTGACCAATCGGGTAGTTGCAATAAGGACAAGCTCTTACAATTCCACATATCGCGTGACTTCTCCAGATTCGTCCCACCGACTCTAGCCGATGCCGGGACAGAGCCCTCGGGTCCTGGCCCATCGCGGGGCCTCGGGGCACGCGCTGGAGAACTCGCCGGCCGCCTTCCGGGAGGCGGTCCGGCTCGGGGCGGACGGGGTCGAGCTCGACGTCCATGTTTCGGCCGATGGCGCCCTGGTCGTGCACCACGACGGAGAGGTAGCCGGTCTTGGGCCGATCGCGGCGCTTCCCCTCGACGCCCTTCGTGCCGCCCCCCTTCCCAACGGCGAGCCCCTCCCGACTCTGGAGGAGGCGCTTCACCTGCTCGAGGGCCTCGAGGTCTGGATCGAGCTCAAGGCACTCCCCTCCTCGGCCGACGGTCGCCTCCTGGCCGAGATCGCCGGCGCTCCCACCCCCGGACGCTGCGCGGTTCACAGCTTCGACCATCGGCTGGTAGCGCGGCTCGGCGCCCTGCAACCTTCCCTCCGCCGCGGGGTGCTCTCGGAATCCTATCCGCTCGACCCGGCCGGCCCGATGCAAGCCGCCGGGGCCACCGCCCTCTGGCAGGTGTGTCACCTGATCGACGCGGAGCTGGTGGACGCGGTCCACCGGAGCGGCGGGGAAGTCATCGCATGGACGGTGAACGACGCCGCGCTGGCCCGCCGGCTCGGCCGGCTCGGCGTGGATGCGCTCTGCGGGAACTACCCGGAGCGGCTGCGACTCGGCTAGTGCCGTTCCAACTTGTTTCACCAAACGGCGGCGAGCAACTTCGCTGGGAATGGTGGCCAATCGTGCTTCCAGTGACATTGGCCTGAATCGTTGGAACGGCACTAGTATTGTCGGCCTTCAGGCAAGGACCTTCCGGATGCTCTTCCCGCTGCGATCCCCTGCCCTGGCCGCGCTCCTTGCCGGCGCCGCCACGTCTCCGCCGGTCCGGGCACAGGAGCCCGCCCGGATCGCCTTCGAGACCTATTCGCTGGCCAACGGGCTCACCGTCATCCTGGCGCCGGATCACTCGGCCCAGGTGGTGGCGGTGGACGTCTGGTACGACGTCGGCTCCCGGAACGAGGTGCGCGGGCGGACCGGATTCGCCCATCTCTTCGAGCACATGATGTTCCAGGGATCGGCCCACGTGAAGAAGGCGGAGCACTTCCAGCTGGTCGAGCGCGCGGGCGGCGAGCTCAACGGCAGCACCGCCGAGGACCGCACCAACTTCTTCGAGGAGCTCCCGTCCAACCGGCTCAACCTGGGTCTCTGGCTCGAGGCCGACCGGATGCGCTCCCTGGCGGTAACCGATTCGACCTTCGCCAATCAGCGTGAGGCGGTGAAGGAGGAGCGCCGGCTCCGGGTGGACAATCAGCCCTACACCGGCGCGATCTTCGAGGGGATGTATGCCCTCGCGGACAGCGGCTCGTGCTTTCCCTACGCGCATTCGATCATCGGCTCGATGGCCGACCTCAACGCGGCGACGACCGCGGACGTGAAGGCGTTCTTCGATCGCTACTACGCCCCCAGCAACGCCACCCTCGCGGTGGTGGGGGACTTCGAGCCGGCGGAGGCGAAGCGGCTCATCCAGGAATACTTCGGCGACATTCCCCGGGGAGCTCCGTCCGCGGCGGTGGTGTGCGAGGTGAAGTTCGGCCCCGGCGCGATCCGCCGCATCTGGCCCGACTCCAAGGCCAATCTCCCCGCCGTCCTCCTGGCCTACCGGATTCCCGAGTACCAGAGCGGCGATACGCCGGCGATCGAGCTGCTCGCCACCATCATGGGACAGGGGGAGAGCTCCCGGATCAATCGGACCGTGGTGCGCGAGCAGAAGCTCGCCCAGGCGGCGATTGTCCTCTCCAATCCCGCCGCGCCCCGCCGGGGCCCCGGGGTGTTCCTCGCGCTGGGCATCTCGAACCAGGGGATCTCCCCCGACTCGCTGGAGGCCGGACTCGCGCAGGAGTTCGTGCGGGTGGCGCTGGAGGGCGTGACGGACGCCGAGCTGACCAAGGCGAAGAACGGGTACCGGACCCAGCTCATCACCCAGCAGCAGCAGGCGCTGGCCAAAGCGGAGGCGCTGCAGAGCGCGACCCTTTTCCTGGGCAGTCCCGAGGCGGTCAACACCAACTGGAAGCGGTACGTCGCGGTGACGATGGCGGACGTCAAGCGGGTTGCGACGACGTACTTCCGCCCGGAGAATTCCCTCGTCCTCCTGATCACGCCGGGGGCCAAATGAAGACGTCGAGGCGGACAGGAGGTCAGGCGGCCGGCCCGCTCATGGCCGCGGCCGCCTTCGGGCTTTCCCTGGCCGCCGTTCCGTCAGCGTGCCTGTCCGCCCAGGGCTACCCGAAGACGCCGCCCCCGGCCGGCCCGCTCACGCCGGCCCCCTTCCCTCCGGTCCAGGAAGCGGTGCTCCCGAACGGCCTCCGGCTGCTGGTGGTCGAGAGTCACAAGCAGCCGATCGTCTCGATCTCGCTTTCATTCGCCGCGGGGGCGGTGCACGATCCGCCGGGGAAGGACGGGCTGGCCCAGATCGTGGCGGCGCTGCTCACCAAGGGGGCCGGCAGCCGGACCGCCGAGCAGATCGCCGAAGCGATCGAGGGGGCGGGCGGCTCGCTCAGCGCCGGCGCAGGCGACGATTTTCTCGCGATCAGCTCCACCGTGCTCACCCCCAGCCTGCCGCTCGCGTTCGAGCTGATGAGCGATGCCGTGATGCGGCCGACGTTCCCCGACAAGGAGCTCGAGCTCCTGCGCACCCAGACGCTGTCGGGCCTGCAGGTGGAGCTGTCCCAGCCCGACATCATCGCGGACCGGAGCTTCCGGCGGGCGCTCTACGGCGAGCATCCCTATGCCAGAAGTCCCTCCCCGGCGAGTGTGGGCTCGATCACCCGGCCCGACGTCCTCGGCTATCACCGGGCGTGGCTCCGGCCGGGCGGCGCGCTGCTGGTCCTCGCGGGCGACGTGACGCTCGCCCAGACCCGCCGGCTCGCCGAGCACGCCTTCCGGGGCTGGACTGGGGCGCCGCCGGCGGCCGCGGCATTCAAGGCGCCCCCGGTCCGGAGCCGGACGGAGCTCATCCTGGTGCACCGGCCCGGCTCGGTGCAGTCCAACATCGTGGTCGGAAACCTCACCTATCCGCCAAACGATCCGCGCGGCTATGCCGCGGCCGTCGCCAACCAGGTGCTGGGCGGGGGCGCGTCCGCGCGGCTCTTCATGATCCTCCGGGAGCAGAAGAGCTGGACCTACGGCGCCTACTCCCGGTACACCAGGCGGAGGGAGATGGGCTCCTTCGCGGCCACCACCGAGGTGCGGACCGAGGTCACCGATTCGGCGCTGACCGAGCTGCTGCGGGAGCTCCGCCGGATCGGTGCGGAAGCGGTGCCGGACTCCGAGCTCGAGGCGGCGCGAGGCTCGCTGGTGGGGGGGTATCCCCTCTCGATCGAATCGGCGGACCAGGTGGCGGGCGCGGTGGCGAACGCGCGGCTCTACGGCCTGCCCACCGACTACGTCCAGACCTACCGCCTGAAGCTCGGGGCGGTGAGCGCGGCGGACGTGCGGGCGACGGCGCAGGCCACCATCCGGCCCGAGGCGGCGGCCATCGTCGTGGTGGGCGACGGAGCGAAGATCTACGAGCGGATCAAGGACATTGCACCGGTCACCATCGTGGATCCCGAGGGCAAGCCGCTCGCTCCCGGCGATCTCTCGCCCAGGGCGACGCCGCTCGAGCTCGACCTGGCCGCGCTCGCGGCCCGCCGGGACAGCTTCGGCATCAGTCTCGCCGGGAACCCGATCGGCTGGCAGCGCGGCGTGCTGGAGAAGACCCCCGGCGGCTTCGTCTACACCGAGGACACCAGGATCGCCGGATTCGTCGAGCAGACCACCACGCTCGAGATGGACCCGAGCGGCGCGATGAAGCGGGTCCGCCAGACCGGCCAGGTGCAGGGCCGGGCGGCGAGCGTGGATGTGAGCTACGGCGGCGGCCGCGCCAAGGGCAGCGGAACCGCGCCCGACCCGCAGACCGGCCAGCTCAAGGTGATCGCCATCGACACGACGATCCCGCCGGGGACGATCGACGACAACGCGGTGCAGGCGCTGCTTCCCGCGCTCAAGTGGGAGCCGGGCGCGAGCTGGACCGTGAACGTCCTGAGCGCGAGCCAGGGCGAGGTCAAGCCGTGGACCCTGGCGGTGACGGGGACCGACTCGGTGAAGGTCGGCCCCCGGACGCTCGCTGCCTATCGGGCGCTGCTCACCGGGGCGCCCGCGCCGCTTACCTTCTGGGTCAGCAGCGCCCCGCCCTACCGCATGCTCAAGATCGCCGTTGCGGGACAGCCGCTGGAGTTTGTTCGCGCGCCCTAAGGAGCTCCGCCCATGCGACCCTGGCTTCTCTGCGTCCTCGCCGCCGGCTGCGCCCGGGCCGGCGCCCAGTCACCGAGCGTCCCGCCTCCCGCCGGGGCCCCGGCCCCGGCGGGCGGGCCGGCCCAGGCCCGGGCGCCCACCCGGTTCAGCGACACCCTGAGCTTCGACCGGCCCCAGTACGCCTCGACCTACCGGCGCCGGCCTAACCCGCCGGTCCTGATCCGGAACGCGACCGTGCTCACCGCCACCGGGCAGGAGCTGGCGAACGCGTCGGTGCTCTTCCGGGACGGGAAGATTGTCGCGGTGGGCCGGGACCTCGGCGCCCCGGCGGACGCCTCGCTCCAGGTGGTGGACGGCACCGGGAAATTCGTCACCCCCGGCCTGATCGACACCCACAGCCATCTCGGCGTCTACGCGGCGCCCGGCACCCAGGCGGAGAGCGACGGCAACGAGGCGACCAATCCGGTCACCGCCGAGGTCTGGGCCGAGCACTCGATCTGGCCCCAGGACCCGCAGATCCCCCTCGCCATCGCCGGCGGGGTCACGGTGATGCAGGTGCTGCCCGGCTCGGCGAATCTCATCGGCGGGCGCTCGGCGGTCGTGCGGCTGGTGCCCGCGCGCACCGTGCAGGAGATGAAATTCCCCGGCGCGCCCTACGGCGTGAAGATGGCCTGCGGCGAAAACCCCAAGCGGGTCTATCAGAATCGCGGGCCCTCCACCCGGATGGGCAACATGGCGGGGTACCGGGCCGCGTTCATCCAGGCGGAG
>DASYRI010000234.1:0-26458 GCA_036004545.1 Gemmatimonadales bacterium | reverse complement strand
CCGCGACCGTCACGCCGCCCGCCGTCTCGGTAAACACGCCGGTCTCGTGCGCCAGGCCGGCGATGCCTTCCGCGAGCTGCTCGTCGCTCACGGCGATGCCCGCGCCGCCGCTCTCCCGGATCACCCGCGCGGCATAGAGACCGTCGGCGGGATTGCCGATGGCGAGCGAGCGCGCGATGGTCTTCGGCAGCTCGGGCCGGAGCGCGATCTCCCCGCCCGCTCGGAGCGCCCGCACGATCGGGGCGCAGCCTTCCGCCTGGGCGCCGTAGAGGCGCGGCAGCGCTCCCTCCACCAGCCCCGCCGCGAGGAATTCCTTGAATCCCCTGGCGATCTTCGTGATGAGCGAGCCCCCCGCCATCGGCACCACCACCGCCGTCGGCAGCCGCCAGCCGAGCTGCTCGGCGATCTCGAACCCGACGCTCTTGGAGCCTTCGCCGTAATAGCTCCGGAGGTTGACGTTTACCACGCCCCAGCCGAACCGGTCGGCGGCCTGGCTCGCGAGTCGGTTCACGTCGTCGTAGGTCCCCCGCACCCTGACCACCCGGGCCCCGTACACCACCGACGCGGTGATCTTGGCGGGCTCCAGGTCTTCCGGGACGAAGATCCAGGCCGGGATCCCCGCGCGCGCCGCGTGGGCCGCGACCGCGTTGGCCAGGTTCCCCGTGGAGGCGCAGGCGATCGTGTCGCAGCCGAACGCCGCGGCGGCGTTGATCGCCACCGCCACCACCCGATCCTTGAACGAGAGCGTGGGATGGGAGACCGCGTCGTTCTTGATCCAGAGCCGGGCCACGCCGAGCCGCTCGGCCAGGCCCGGCGCCTCGAAGAGGGGCGTGAAGCCGGTGTCGCGGGAGAACCGCGGCTCCCCGGTGAAGGGAAGCCACTCCCGGTAGCGCCACAGGGAGGGCGCGCGCGCGGCGATCTCCTCGCCAGCGGGGAGGCGGCGGGCCGGAGCGTAGCGCGGCTCGAGCGGCCCGAGGCACACCTCGCAGATCGCCGTGGGTCGCGCGGGGTATTCCGCGGCGCAGGCGCGGCACCTGAGTCCATGGGGGACGAGAGAGCCGCCATCCGGAGGCGGAGCCCGGCGGGCGGCCGGTCGAGGGGTCGAGAGCGTGGGAGAAGACATCGGTTTTTTCCTCCTCCGGCCGCCTCCCGCGTCTCCGATGGCCCCGGGCGGCAAATCGAAGCGCCCGGTGCCAAAAGACACGCGAGCGCGGAGCCTTTTAGCGGGTTGTTTAGCGTGGCCGCAATAGCCGCAAATCGCCACGAGCTTCAGTTGTGCCCCGAACATGTCGAGCGCCTCCGGATTTCGCAAGGGGGTCCCCTTGTGGGATCGGCGCCCCCGTCCTAGCTTGCCACCCATGGTCGTCCCGCACGCCGGCCGCACCGGCACCGCGAAGAAGTGCCTGAAGAAGACGCGCACCGCCGAGGCGATGCGCGGCAAGCGGAGCGGGTGCGGGGGGCCAGGGTCACACTAGCACGAGAAAGGATCACCTCTGACCGGAGCCCCGCCGCGAACCGCGTGCGGGGCGTTTTGTTGATGAGCGCGTCCCCGACCGTCTCCGCTCCCCGGCGCCGCCTGCCGGTGGCCGTCCTCGGCGCCACCGGCGCGGTGGGCCAGGCGTTCGTCCGCCGCCTGGCCGGGCATCCGTGGCTGGAGCTCGTCGCCGTCGCGGCCTCGGAGCAGAGCGCCGGCCGGCGCTACGGCGACGCGGTCCGCTGGCGCGAGCCGGTCCCCCTGCCGGATGCCGTCGCCGATCTCGTCGTCGGGCCCTGCGCGCCGCCGCTCGACGCGTCCATCGTCTTCTCCGCGCTCGACGCCGACGTCGCCCTCGAGGTGGAGCCCGCCTTCGCCCGCGCGGGGGCGCTGGTGGTGACCAACGCCAGCGCCTTCCGGATGGAGCCCGACGTCCCCCTCCTCATCGCCGAGGTCAACAGCGATCACCTGGCGCTGCTCGAAGGGCAGCGGAAGGGGCGCGGCTGGCGCGGGGGCATCATCGCCAATCCCAACTGCTCCACTGCGGCCCTGGTCCTGGCGCTGGTGCCGCTCCACCGCGCCTTCACGATCGAAAAGCTCTTCGTCTCCACCATGCAGGCGGTCTCCGGCGCGGGGTATCCCGGCGTCGCCTCGCTCGACATCCTGGGGAACGTGATCCCCTACATCGCCAACGAAGAGGAGAAGGTGGAGCGGGAGACCCGCAAGCTCCTCGGCGCGCTGGACGGGAGAGCGGTGGAGGAGGCCCGCATAGCGCTGAGCGTCCATACCAACCGGGTCGGCGTCGAGGACGGCCACACCGAAAACGTCTCGGTGGGCTTCGCCGAGCGGGTCACCCCCGACGAGGCGATCCGTACCCTGGAGGCCTTCCGCCCCTGCGGGCTCGTGGCGACGCTCCCCTCCACGCCGGAGCGTCCCGTCGAGGTGGACCGCCGTCCCGACCGCCCCCAGCCGGCCCGCGACCGCGACCGCGGCAACGGGATGACGGTCACGGTCGGGCGGGTTCGGCCCTGCCCCGTGCTCGATCTCCGGCTGACCCTCATGGGCCACAACCGCATCCGCGGGGCGGCGGGGGGCGCCGTTCAGCTGGGGGAGCTGCTGGCGGCCGAGGGAGTGGCGCGATGATCGTCTGCAAGTTCGGCGGCACCTCGGTGGGCGACGCGGCGGCGCTCCGCCGCCTCGCCGGGATCATCCGCCCCCGGGTGGCCCAGCGTCCGGTCGTCGTGGTGTCCGCGCTCGCGGGGGTGACCAACGCGCTGCTCCACCTGCTGGCGCTGGCGGAAGGGGGCGACGAGGCCGGCCTGGCCCGAGGCCTGGAGGCGATCGTCGGCCGCCACCGCGCCATCGCCCGCGAGCTCGCCCTCACCGACGGCCAGACCGATGCCATCATTGCCGAGGCCGAGCGGGTTCGCGCCCTGCTGCTGGACCGGCAGGGGATCCCGCCCACCGACGAGCTGACCGACTTCGTGGCCGGCTGGGGGGAGCTCTGGAGCTCACGGCTGGTCGCCGCCACCGTCGCCGCCGCCGGCCTCCCCGGCGAATGGGTGGACGTGCGGCGGGCGCTGCTGACCGACGCCCGGTTCACCAGGGCTCAGCCGGACCGGGCCGCGCTGGCCGAGCGGGCGCCGCGGCTCTTCGGCCCGCTTCTCGAGGCTGGACGGGTGCCGGTGACCCAGGGGTTTATCGGCGCGGTGCCGGACGGCCGGCCCACCACGCTGGGCCGCGGCGGCTCGGATTTCACCGCCGCGCTGCTCGGCGCGGCGCTCCACGCCGAGCGGGTCGAGATCTGGACCGACGTGGACGGGATCATGACGGCCGACCCGCGGATCGTGCCGAACGCCCGACCACTCCCCACGGCGAGCCACCTCGAGGCCGCGGAGCTCGCGGCCTTCGGCGCCACCGTCCTCCACCCGGCCACCCAGGCGCCGCTGGTCGAGGCCAGGATCCCCTGCGTGGTGCTCAACTCGTTCGCCCCCGAGCGGCCCGGGACCACGATCATCTCCGGTCACCGCCCGGCGCCAGTGGGGAACTCACCGGTCCGCTCGATCTCCTGCAAGCGGGGCATTACGGTCGTGAACGTCCGGTCACCGGCCTCGCTCGGGAGCGTCGGCTTCATGCGCGCGCTGTCCGAGGTCCTCGAGCGGCACGAGCTGGTGGTGGATGTGATTGCGACCAGCGAGGTGAACGTCTCCGTGACGGTAGACGATGCCGCACGGCTGGACGAGGCGCGGGGCGATCTCGAGGGGCTGGGCGAAGTGACGGTTTTCCCCCATCGGGCCATCGTGGCAGTGGTGGGCATCGGCCTCCGAGGCACCAAGGGCCTGGCGGCGCGCATCTTTACCGCGGTGCAGGGCATTAATATCGAGGTGATCTCGCAGGGGGCGTCGGAGATCAACGTCACCTTCGTGGTCCGGGAAGAGGAGGCGGCCGAAGCTGTGCGGCGCCTCCACCAGGCCCTGATCGAGGAGGCGGCGTAATGCAGGTCAGCGAGTTGGACCCGATCGCCTTGACCCGAGAGCTGGTGCGGATTCCCTCCCCCACCGGCCGCGAGGGAGCCGTTGGCGAGTTCCTCGCCGGCATGCTGGAGCGCGCCGATTATCGGGTGGTCCGGCAAACGGTTACCCCGGGACGCGCCAACGTGTACGCGGTGCTCGACCCGCCCGTCGTCGTCTTTACAACTCATCTCGATGTGGTCCCCCCCGACCTCCCTGTCAAGGAGGACGAAGCGTACCTCTGGGGCCGCGGCAGCTGCGACGCGAAAGGCCTCGCGGCGGCGATGATCGCCGCGGCGGCCCGGCTCCGCGCCCGCGGGGAGCGGCGGATCGGGCTGCTTTTCCTGGTGGGCGAAGAGGACGGATCGGACGGGGCGCGCCGAGCCGCCGCGCTCGAGCCCAAGGGGCGATTCATCATCAACGGCGAGCCCACCGAGAACCGGCTCTCGATCGGGCAGAAGGGCTCGCTCCGGGTGACCCTCACCGCTACCGGCCGCGCGGCGCATTCCGCCTATCCCGCCGAGGGCCAGTCGGCGGTGGACGCGCTGCTCGAGACGATCGGCCGGATCCGCGCCATCGCGCTGCCGATCCACCCGCTCCTCGGCCCCTCGACGCTCAACATCGGCCGGTTGGAAGGGGGAGTGGCCCCCAACGTGATCGCACCGTGGGCGCGAGCCGACCTGCTGTTCCGCACGGTGACGCAGACGGGACCGCTCCGGGACGCGATCCGCCGCGCCGCCGACCCCATCGTCGAGGTGGACTTCCCGGTGGAGATCCCGAGCCTCACCGCCCCCGAGGTGCCGGGGTGGGAGTGCACGACGGTGAGCTTCACGTCGGACCTGCCGTTCCTCTCCTCCTGGGGCGAGGGGTACCAGCTCGGACCGGGCTCCATTCGCGTCGCCCACACGGCGGAGGAGCGGATCGCCAAGACCGAGCTGCTCGAGGGGGTGGACCGGTACGCGATCCTCGCCGGTCAGCTCCTCGTGAGGGGAAACGGATGATGCGGCTGGCCATCGTCGGCATGGGCCGGATGGCCCGCGCGATCGCGGAAGAGGCGAGCGCGCGGGGGCACGAAGTGGCCGTGCGGCTCGGCCGGGCGGAGAATCCCGGTGGCGCCGGCATCCTGCCGGAGCGGTTCGAGCGGGTGGACGCGGCGCTCGAATTCACCCGGCCGGACGCGGCGGTCGCGAACCTCGAGCGGCTGATCGGCATCGGCGTCCCGGTGGTGACCGGAACGACCGGCTGGTTCGAACACCTGCCCCGGATCGAGGCGCTGGTCCACGAGCGGGACGGGGCGCTCCTGTACGCGCCGAACTTCTCGATCGGGGTGCAGCTCTTCTTCCGGACCGCGCGCGAGCTGGCACGCCGGCTCCACGGCCGCCCGGGGTTCGACGCGGCGATCGTGGAGCAGCATCACCGGGGCAAGCTGGATGCGCCATCCGGAACCGCGCTCGCGCTTCAGGGCCTGCTCCGGGAGCGGGACCCGGGCCGGGATTACCCGATCACCTCGGTTCGGAGCGGCTGGGTGCCGGGCACCCACGCGCTCGAGGTGGACGCGGCCCACGAAACGATCGTGCTCACCCACACCGCGCGGCACCCGGCGGTGTTCGCCTCAGGCGCGGTGCTCGCGGCCGAATGGCTGGTGGGCCGCCGGGGTGTCTTCACCTTCGAGCAGGCGCTCTTCGGAGACGAGCCATGAGATTCCCCACCGGTTGCGGAACCGCCATCGTCACGCCGTTCACCGTGGACGGCCGCGTGGATGAGCCCACACTCCGCGCGCTGATCGAGTGGCAGATCGAGGAGGGCATCGACTTCCTGGTGCCCTGCGGCTCCACCGGCGAGGCGCAAACGCTCACCGCCCAGGAACGCCAGCGGGTGGTGGCGGCCACGGTCCAGATGGCGGCGGGCCGGGTCCCCGTCATCGCCGGCGCCTCCAGCAACGACACCGCGGCCGCCGTGGAGGAGACCCGGGCGATGTGCGCGCTCGGCGTGGACGGGATCCTCTCCGCCTGCCCCTACTACAACAAGCCGACCCAGGCGGGGCTCGAGCAACACTTCCGCGCGGTGGCCGACGCGAGCAGCCGGCCGGTGGTGCTCTACAACGTCCCCTCCCGGACCGGCGTCAACCTCGCGCCCGCCACGACGCTCCGCCTGGCCCGGCACCCCAGGATAGGGGCCATCAAGGAGGCCAGCGGCGACCTGCCGCAGATGATGGCGATTCTCCGGGAGCGCCCCGAGGAGTTCGCCGTGCTCTCGGGCGACGACGCCCTCACCCTGCCGCTGGTGGTGCTCGGCGGCGATGGCGTCATTTCGGTGGTCTCCAACCAGGTGCCGGCGATGATGACGGTCATGACCCGGCTCGCGATGACCGGTGATTTCCCCGCCGCCCGCCACCTGCACTTCGAGCTCCTGCCCCTCATCGCCGCCAACTTCCTCGAGACCAATCCCGGCCCGGTCAAGGCGGGGCTCGCCCTCATGGGGAAGATCGAGAACGTGCTTCGGCTTCCGCTGGTGCCGGTGGGCGAGGCCACCCGCGCCGCGCTGGCCGAGGCGCTCCGCTCCGTCGAGGTCGCGGTACCCGCGTGAGCGGGGGCCCGCTCGAAGCGGCGGTCGAGCGCTACGCCCGGGGGGTGCCGCCGGGAGAAGAGCCCGAGGCAAGGCGCGCCTTCGAGGAGCTCCGCGCCGCGCTCGCCGCCGGAGCGGTGCGGGCCGCGGAGCGGGGGCCCGACGGCGCCTGGCGGGTCAACGCCTGGGTCAAGCGCGGCATCCTGCTGGGCTTTCGGCTCGGAAGGCTGGTGGCGTTCGCGCCGGAGGGCCCGTTCCCGTTTTTCGACAAGGACACCTGGCCGCCGCGGCGATTCCGCGCCGAGGACGGCGTCCGGATCGTGCCGGGCGGCTCGTCGGTGCGTGACGGCGCCTACCTCGCGCCGGGCGTGGTCTGCATGCCGCCGAGCTTCGTCAATGCCGGCGCCTACGTGGGCGCGGGGACGATGATTGACTCCCACGCTCTGGTCGGCTCCTGCGCCCAGATCGGCGAGCGGGTCCACCTCTCCGCCGCCGCGCAGATCGGCGGGGTGCTGGAGCCGGTGGGCGCGCTCCCCGTCATCGTCGAAGACGACGTCCTGGTCGGCGGCAACTGCGGCGTGTACGAGGGAACCATCGTCCGCGAGGGCGCGGTGCTCGCGCCGGGAACCATTCTCACCGGGGCGACCCCGGTCTACGACGCGGTCAAGGGGGAGTTGGTGCGCCGGACCGGCGACTGCCCGCTCGAGATTCCCGCCGGCGCGGTGGTGGTGCCGGGGAGCCGGCCGGTGCGCACCGGACCGGGCGCGGACGCGGGCATCAGCCTTTACACGCCGGTGATCGTGAAGTATCGCGACCAGAAGACCGATGTGTCGGTGCAGCTGGAGGACCTGCTCCGCTAGCTCCCACTGCCCCCTGCCCACTGCCCACTACCCACTACCCACTATGCAGTTCCACACCCACTACCTCTGGTTCGAGACCAAGCAGCGCCAGGAAATCATTGACATCACCGGCGAGGTCGAGCGCGAGCTCGCAAAGAGCGGCATCCGTGAGGGCTTCGCGCTCGTTTCCGCGATGCACATAAGTGCATCGGTGTTCGTCAACGACCACGAGTCGGGGCTCTGGCACGATATCCTCCACTGGCTGGAGCACACCGTGGCGCCCTGGGATCCGGGGCGGTACCGGCACAACGAAACCGGCGAGGACAACGCCGCCGCCCACTTGCGGAGTCTCACGATAGGACACGAGGTGATTGTCCCGGTCACCGGCGGGAAGCTCGACCTGGGTCCCTGGCAGCGGGTGTTCTATGGCGAGTGGGACGGCCAACGCCGGAAACGGGTCATCATCAAGATTCTGGGCGACTAGCCCCGCCCCGTGTCGGTCCGACACGGCCGCCCCAACCGGGGGCGTCTTCCTGACACGTGCGCGCCCCACCGGCCCCGGTACCCGTTGCCCCGCAATGGGTTGCCCGCCGGCGCGCCGGGCACGCCTGATGCAGGCCGGGCGGGCATGATCGGCTCCCGCCTGGCGCTGCTCTTCACGCTGGCACTCGCCGCCCCGGGCTGCGAGGGCCCCACCGCGCCCGGCGACCGGGACCTGCTCACCGAAGCCCGGGCCCGCTGGAGGGCGCAGAACCAGGATTCCTACAGCGTGGAGCTCGACCGGAACTGCTTCTGCCTGCTGGGCGGGCGCTCGATGCGGTTGACGGTGAAGGGCGGCGCGGTGGTGGCCGCCGAGTTCACCGATTCGGGGAGCCCGGTGGACCAGGCGCTCCTGACCTACATCCCTACCGTGCCGGACCTCTTCGACCTGATTCAGGACGCGCTCGAGCGCCGGGCGGCGAGCTTCTGGGCCGAGTACGATCCCTCGTTCGGGTACCCCACGCGAATCGAGATTGACTACTCGGCCACCACGGCCGATGACGAGATCGCGTACAGCGCGCGGAACCTGGTGTTCCTCGAAACCACCTCGCGTTGACGCTCGCCATTGCAGTGAAGGGCAGGACCCCCATGCGCTCACCTGGTTCCCTGGCGCTCGGAGCCTCGCTCGTTCTCCTCGCCGCCTGCGGCTCGCCCACCGATCGAAGCCCGGGCCCGCCCCCGCTGCTCACGGCGCTGCCGCGGAGCCTCACCGCCGCGGAGTCCCGGCTGATCGCCGCCGGCAACGAATTCGGGTTCTCGCTCTTTCGAGAGGCCCGCGCCGCCGCCCCGGATGGGAACGCTTTCCTCTCGCCGACCAGCGCCGCGATGGCCCTCGGCATGACGCTCAACGGCGCCGCGACCGCCACCTTCGATTCGATGCGCGTGGCGCTCCGCCTGGGCGACGCTTCCCAGGCGGACATCAACGCGGGATTCCGGAGTCTCATTGACCTGCTCCGCGGCCTCGACAACAGCAGCCGGTTCGAGATCGCGAATTCGATCTGGGCCCGGGCCGGCGTGCCCTTCTTTCCCATGTTCCTCGACATCGGCCGCGCCAGTTTCGACGCCGAGGTCCGCGCCCTCGATTTCGGCTCCCCCACGGCGCTCCCGACCATCAACGATTGGGTCAAGCAGAAGACCGGCGGCAAGATCCCCACCATCCTCGACCAGATCGCCGGCAACGAGGTGATGTTCCTGATCAACGCGATCTACTTCAAGGGAAGCTGGCGGGTGGCGTTCGACCCGGCGAAGACGCGGACCGCCGCCTTCCACGCCGCGGACGGCACCACGCAGCAGGTGCCGACGATGGTGCTCGAGCCGAGCCCGCTCCGCTACGGGGGCACCGAGGACGCCGAGGTGGTCGAGCTGCTTTACGGGAACGGCGCCTTCGCGATGACGCTGGTGCTCCCCCGATCGGGGAAGACCCTCGGCGATCTCGTCGCGGGGCTCGACACAGCGCAGTGGAACCGCTGGACCGCCACCGTGCACGAGGCGGAGATCGGGCTCACCCTCCCCAGGTTCCAGCTGGAGTACCAGCGCCGGCTCAACGACGATCTCTCCGCGCTCGGCATGCGGATCGCCTTCGACGACCGGCGAGCCGACTTCACCCGCATGGCCGACGTGGCGCCAGAGCGATTGTACCTCACGAAGGTCATCCAGAAGACCTTCGTGGACGTGAACGAGGAGGGGACCGAGGCGGCGGCGGCCACGTCGGTGGGCATCGGCGTCACCTCCCTGCCGATGACCGTCGCGGTGGACCGCCCGTTCCTCTTCGCGATCCGGGAGCGGCTCTCGGGAACCATCCTCTTCCTGGGCCAGATCGCCCGGATTCCGGGGGTCTAGCGGCCCGCGGGGCGGGACGCGAGGCTACACCGAGGCCGCCGCCACGCTCGACGAGACGACCCGGTTGCGGCCCAGCGCCTTGGCGTGGAAGAGCCGCGCGTCGGCGGTGTGGAGCAGATCGTCCGCGTTCTCCCCATCGGTGGGCCAGCAGGCGACCCCCGCGCTCACCGTCACCCGCACCCGCTCGTCCCGCTTGGGGATCCGGATCGCCTCGGCCTCGATCGCCTCCCGGATCGCCTCCAGCCGCTTGCGCGCGGCGGCGAGCGTGGTCTCCGGCATCACCAGGACCATCTCCTCGCCGCCGTAGCGCGCCACCAGGTCGCTCCGCCGCACTTCCCGCTGGATGATCGCGGAGACGGTCTTGAGCGCCTCGTCGCCGGCGGCGTGGCCGAAGGTGTCGTTGAAAACCTTGAACTTGTCGATGTCCACCATCGCCACGCCGAAGGCGCGGAAGTACCGCTTGGAGCGCCGGACTTCCGCGGCGAGGAACTCCTGGAAGTAGGCCCGGTTGAAGAGCCCGGTGAGCCGGTCGCTGGACGACTGGCGGAGGTGGCGCTGCAGCCGGGTCACGATCACCGCGGAGAGCCCCGTCATCGCGCCGATCAGGATGAGCCGCGAGATCTGGGTGCCGGCCGAGAAGCGGCCATTCGGCCACGGCGCGTAGCGGAGGGCGGACAGGTCGTGGAGCCCGGCCGCCCAGCCGACCAGCAGGAGGTATTCGACGATCGCGACGCCGCCGGCGACGATCGAGAGCCGCACGTCATAGCGAAGGCAGGTCGCGGCGATCGCCAGGAGGTAGAGATCGAACATGACCCGGTGGTTGACCGCGACGTGGGGATCGCCCACCACCAGCGCCGAGGCGAAGAGCGCCAGGCTCACGATCGTGACGTCAAGCAGGCTCGCCATGAGCGGCAGGAGAGGCCGCCGCAGGTCCTCCTTGACGTAGCGCAGCGCGCCGTACGCCACGGCGACCGCCCCGAGCCCGATGAGCAGCCCCGCGATCCGGGTCGCGCCGGTGAGCGAGGCCTCGACCACGGCATTGATGGTCGGGAACAGGAGCAGGAGCGCCGCCAGGCCGAGCCGCACCTGCGCGATCAGCTCCTCGGCGCTCAGCCCCGCGTCCAGCAGGTGGGTGTCGGGCGGGACCCAGATGGTCCGGGCTTCGTCGCGGATCCGGGCGAGCAGCTCGCGCATCACATCAACCGGTACCTGGGGCCGCTGCCCCCTTCGCGGGGAGTCCAGCGGGGGCCCAGCACGTCGGTGGCCTTGCAGTCCACGCAGTTCGACGGATTGACCCGGAGCCCGTCCTCGGCGCGCTCGTACACGCCGGCGGGACAGAGCCTCGCGTAGAACTCGGCCACCAGGCCGGTGACGCCCGGTCCCACCAGGAGGTGCGAGGGAATCGAGTCGCGGGTCGCGTTGCCGGACTTGAACACCGCGTCCACCTTGCTGAAGGTGAGCACCCCGTCGGGCGTGAACGGCTCCAGCCGCCTGGTCGCCCGCGGTTCGGCGGCGTCCTCCCGGACCGGGATCCGCCGGCCGGGAAAGCGGCCGCGGCTCACCGTCATGAGCCCGCTCTCCAGTCCGCCGCGCCAGAATCCGTGCTTGAACGAAAGCCGCATGTTCCTGGTGGTGCGGAGATCGGTGAGGACGTAGCTGTCCCGGAGCATCCGGTCGTAGCTGGCGAGCTGCCGGGCGGAACAATCCGCGGCCTTGAGCGCGCCGAACGCCGCGCGCGCGGCGAAGAGCCCGGATTGCATCGCGTAGTGGATCCCCTTGAGCGAGGGGACGTCCACCAGCCCGGCGCCGTCGCCGGTGAGGAGGAGCCCGTCGCCCGACAGCCGGGCCGGCAGGCTCCAGTAGCCGCCCTCCGGAATGGTCTTGGCGCCCCACTCGAGCAGCTCGCCGCCTTCGAGCTGCCGCCGGAACAAGGGGTGGAGCTTCAGCCGTTGCAACAGCTCGTGGACATCGAGCGCGGCGTTCGGCGCATCGAGGCCCACGACGATCCCCAGCGCGACCTGGGCGGGCCCCATCGGGTACATGAACGTACCGCCGAACGTGTCCCGGGGGAGCGGCCACCCCATCGTGTGCACGACCCGGTGGAGGGGCCGCGCCACCCTCCAGACCTCCTTCACGCCGAGGGCGAAGATCTGGGGGTTCTCGCTCGCCACGCCGCGCCACACCTGCCACGCCTGCGAGAGGGTGCCCCGGCTCCCCTCGGCGAGCACGGTAATCTTCGCGGTGAGGTCGGTGGGCTCCCGGGAGCCGTCGCCGGGCCGGCCATCCCGGGCGAGCCCCGACGGAGAGGTCCGCACCCCGCGCACCCGTTCTCCCTCGACCAGGAGCGAGTCGGCCGGGAATCCGGCGAAGACGTTCACGCCGGCCGCTTCCGACTTCTCCCCCAGCCAGCGCACGATCTCGGAGAGCGAGGCGACGAAATTCCCGTGGTTCCGCATGGTGGGCGGCGTCGGGATCCGGAAGCCGCCGCGCCGGGTAAGGAACCGGACTTCCTCCGACTCCACCGGCTGCCGGAACGGGAAATCAGAATCGGTCAGATCGGGAAACAGCTCGCGGAAGACGCGGGGGTTGACCACCGCGCCGGAGAGGCTGTGCTCGCCCAGCGCGCCGGCCTTTTCCAGCACGCCTATCCCGAGGTCGCCAAGCGAGCCGTCCGCCCGCGCCAAGCGGGCCAGCTCGATCGCGCCGCAGAGCCCCGCGGGACCGCCGCCGACGAACAGGACGTCCAGCTCGATCGCCTCGGGCGAGGGCGGATCGGTGAGGATCAGCCGCTCGAGGGGAAGCGGGGCCTGGTGTCGAATCGGCAGGATGGGCGCCAGATACGAGCTCCGGAGTGGGGGGCCTGAGAGCCCGGAATATAACGCCCGACGACCCTTGGCCCTCGGTTACCGCTCGCAGGGCTCGGGCCCGGAGGCCGGTGGGTGATCACTCGAGCCGCAGCGCGATGTCCAGGGCACGCGGGCTGTGGGTGATTGCACCCAATGACACAAAGTCCGCACCGGCCTCGGCGTACCGGCGAATACTCGCAAGGGTGATGCCGCCCGAGGCCTCGATCATCACCCCGGGCCGAAGCCCGCGCGCCCGTTCGGCCCAGGCGCCCAGCACCTGGGGCGTCTGGTTATCCACCAGCAGCCGGTCGGCCCCGGCGGCACACGCCTCCTCGACTTGAGCGACCGACTCGACCTCCACCTGGCACTCCAGCGCGCCCTCGCGCCGCGCCCGGGCCAGCGCCTCGCTCAGCGCGCCGCCGCCTTCCTTCAGGGCGCGCCAGTGGTTGTCCTTGACCAGCACGGTGCGCGCAAGCGAAAGCCGGTGCAGGCTGCCCCCGCCAGCCACGACCGCCGCGGCGTCGAAAAGCCGCAATCCGGGTGGCGTTTTCCGGGTGTGCAGGACTCGGCACCGAGTGCCAGCCAGTGCTCGGACGCAGGCCCGCGTGGCCGTTGCGATGCCGCCCGCCCGCTGCAGGAGATTGAGAAAGGGCCGCTCGGCGCGGAGGAGCGCCGCGAGCGTCCCCTCGACCCGGCCGATCGGGCGCGGGCTCACTTCGTCGCCATCCCTGGCGTCCCAGTGCACCGCGCACCCCGCCAGCCGGGCGACGGCGCCGGCGTAGAGCAGCCCGGCCACGACTCCCGGCTCCCGGCACTCGACCACCGCGCCGCCGAGCGTCATTCGGGGAACGGTGACGTCGGTGGTGAGGTCGCGCGGTCCGTCCTCCCGGAGCGCCGCCCGGGCGACCGCTTCGGCGTCGGCGCTCAGGTCTGGGAGAGTCTCCGGCACCGGTCCCGGTTCGCTCAGCGTTCGGCGCGCACCTTCCGGATTTCCTGGGTGAGCCGCGGCACGATCTCGAAGAGATCCCCCACCACGCCGTAGTCGGCGACCTTGAAGATCGGCGCGTCCTTGTCCTTGTTGATCGCGACGATCACCTTCGCGGTGCGCATACCGGCGAGGTGCTGGATCGCTCCGGATATCCCCACCGCGACGTAGAGCACCGGGCTCACCATCCGGCCGGTCTGCCCGATCTGATCGGTGGGCGGCCGCCAGCCGTCGTCGGTGACGGCGCGCGTGGCTCCCACCGCCGCGTTCCCGAACGCGGCCGCCAGCTCTTCGACCAGTCTGAAGTTTTCGGCCGCCCGGAGCCCGCGGCCGCCGCTCACGACGACCGGGGCCTCGCCCAGGTCGAGCCGGGCGGCGCCGCTCTCCGCCATCTCGGTCACGACGACCCGGGTCGAGGCGGGGTCGAGCGCGGGCGCCATGGTCTCGATCCGGGGCGTCCGCGGCGCTTCCACCGGGGTGAATGCGCCGGGGCGGAGCGAGAGCAGCGCGGGCGAGCCGGTGAGCCGGAGGGTGGCGATCGCCTTGCCGATGTAGGCGGGGTGCCGCGCGAGGACGGCGTCGCCCTGGAGCTCGAAGGCGGTCACGTCGGAGGCGAGGCTCCGGTCGAGCACGGCGGCTACCCGGGGTGCAAGATCCCGTCCCTGGGCCGAGGCGGTGAAGAACGCCGCGCGATACTCGCCGGCCCTGAGCCGGGCCGCCGCGGTGGCGGCGAACGCCTCGGCGTTGTAGCGCTCGAGCGCGGAGTGCTCCACGACGACGATCAGGTCGGCGCCGAAGCGTCCCAGCTCCTCCACCAGAGCCGCCGTCCCCGGCGGACCAATCGCGAGCGCGTGGACCTCGCCGCCGCCGGAGGTTTCCGCGGCCCGGCGCGCAGCGGTGACGACCTCGAGGGAGACCTTCCGGAGCGCGCCGTTGCGCAGCTCCACGACCGCAAGGGTATTCATGGCCCGAAGCCGGCCGGGCGGCAGTTCCCGTTGACCGTTGACTGTTGACCGCTGACGCAGTTCACAGGACCTTCGCCTCTTCCCGCAACAGTCTCACCAGCTCCGGCACTGCATCCGCGCCCTCGCCCACGATCCGTCCCGCCGCCCGCTCGGGCGGCAGCTCCAGCTTCTCCACCGTGAGCCGCGCCTCGCCCAGCGCCGCCGGCCGGCTTTCCACCGGCTTCTTCTTGGCCGCCATGATCCCCTTGAGCGTGGGGAGGCGGGGCCGCGCGATCCCCTCGTCAATGGTGAGCACGGCGGGGAGCGGAAAGCCGACCGTCTCGGTGGCGCCTTCCAGCTCGCGGTGGGCCGTGCCCCGGCCGTCGGCGACCTCGAGATAGGAGATGGCGGAGACGCACGGCAGGCCGAGCAGCTCCGCGGTCATCGGCCCCACGGTCCCGTTGCCGGTGTCGGTGGCGACCCGGCCGAAGAGGATGAGCTCGTAGCCCTTGTCCAGGAGCTCGGCGGCGAGCGCCTTGGCGATGGCGAGGCCGTCGAAGGGCACCTCCGGTGCCGCGAGGTGCACGCCCCGGTCCACCCCCATGCTGAGCGCCTTGCGGATCGTCTCCTGCAGCGTCTCGGGGCCGAGCCCGATGACGGTCACCTCGCCGGGGGGATGCCGCTCGACCAGCCGGAGCGCCACCTCGACGGCGTACCCGTCGAAATCGCTGAGGTCGAACTTGAGGCCGGCGGTGTCAATTGTCTTCCCGTCCCGGGCGATGGCGAAGCGCATTTCGGTGTCGGGGACGCGCTTGATGCAGACGGCGATCCTCAAAACGCGCTCAGCCCGGTGATCTCCTGCCCGAGAATCAGCGAATGCATGTCGTGGGTCCCCTCGTAGGTGTACACCGATTCGAGGTTGGCCAGGTGGCGCATCGAGTGGTACTCCACCAGGATCCCGTTGGCGCCGAGCAGGCGGCGCGCCTCGCGGGCCGCGTCGCAGGCCATGTTCACGTTGTTCCGCTTGGCCAGCGACACCTGCTGCGGCGTCAGCGTCCCCTGGTCCTTGAGCCGGCCGAGCTGCAGGGTGAGGAACTGCGCCTTGGTGATCTCGGTGAGCATGTCGGCGAGCCGCACCTGCTGGATCTGGGTCCCGCCGATCGGCCGGCCGAACATCACCCGCTCCTTCGAGTAGCAGAGCGCCTCGTGGTAACACGCCATCGCCGCGCCGATCGCGCCCCACGCGATGCCGTACCGCGCCTGGGTGAGGCAGCCGAGCGGGCCCTTGAGTCCGCCGCTCTTCGGCAGCAGCGCCTCCTTCGGCACCCGGACGTCCTGGAGGTGGATCTCGCTGGTGTCGCTGGCGCGAAGCGAGAGCTTGCCCTTCTGATCCCGGGCCGCGTACCCCGGCGTGCTCGTCGGGACGATGAACCCGCGGATCGTCGCCGGGTCGTCCAGCGCGCCGGTCTTGGCCCAGATGATCGCCACGGTGGCCTGGGAGCCGTTGGTGATCCACATCTTGGTGCCATTGATCACGTATTCGTCCCCGGTCTCCTTCGCGGTGGTGGTCATCCCGCCCGGGTTCGAGCCGTAGTCCGGCTCGGTGAGCCCGAAGCAGCCGATCTCCTTGCCCGCGGCCAGGCGGGGCAGCCACTGGCGTTTCTGCGCTTCGGACCCGTAAGCGAAGATCGGGTACATCACCAGGGCACCCTGCACCGAGGCGAACGAGCGAATGCCGCTGTCGCCCCGCTCCAGCTCCTGCATGATGAGCCCGTAGGCGACGTTGTCGAGGCCGGCACAGCCGTACTCCTCCGGCAGGTTGGCGCCGAGCACGCCCAGCTCGGCGAGACCGGGAATCAGCTGCTTGGGAAACCGGCCCTCGATGTAGCAGTCGCCGATGACCGGCATGACCTGCTCGTCGACCCAGGCCCGGACGGTGTCGCGGATGGCGCGCTCCTCTTCGGAGAGGAGTGCGTCGAAGCGGTAGAAATCAACGCCCGGGAAACCCATCACAACCCCTTGCCAAAGCCCGATATAGCGCGCGGAAAGGTAGCGCCCGCGCCGGCGCCGGGGTAGCGGGGGAGGAAGGGCTCAGGCCTTCCGGGCGGGACGGCGGGCGGCGCTGGTGCGCCGGCCGTTCTCGCTCTTGCGGATGGTGTTGGGGGAGGGCGGGAGTCCGCCACCGGCCGCGGTGAGGCCGAGCGTCTTGAGGAGCCGGGCGGCTTCCTGCTGCTCGCTCCTGGAGAGCCCCCGCATCGCCTCGTTGAGGACCCGGGCGTGGGAGGGGAAGAGCTCCCGAATGAGCCGGGCGCCCTCCCGGGTGAGCGAGACGTACTTGGCCCGCCGGTCCTCCGGACATTCCTGCCGCACCACGAGGCCTTTCGCGGCCAGCCGGTCCACCAGGAAGGTGATGCCGCCGCTCGAGACCAGGATCCGGCGCTGCAGGTCGCCCAGCACCATCCGGCCCCGATGGTAGAGCGCCTCGAGAATGGCGAACTCCGGGAGCGAGAGCCCGTTCCCCGCGGCGTGGGCCGTGGCATGCGCGTAGATGCTGGCGTGAGCCCGCGAGAGCACCACCCAGAGCTTCAGCGCGGCCTCGGTATCCGGCGGAATCGCGGGATCGTCGGGCGGCGGGCGTTTGGGCATCGGCACTGGGCTCCGGGCGCGGGAGGCGGGCTCAGCTTCGCCTTTGAAGATAAGTACGCAGGTCGTCTCGCACCGTTGCGACCGCCCCGCCCTCGATCCCCACCGCGGCGCACTTGCGCCGGAAATCGGACCCGTGACCGAGCCGGTGACCGGATTGCGCCTGCCACTGGTGAACCATCTCGTGGAGCACCGTCTCGGCGATCCGGCCCCATCGATCCCCCTTGAGGTGCCGGCGGCTGAGGGCGATCTCGGGACCCTCCCCCGCCTCGGCCGGGCGGAATTCGCCCAGCCGGCGCCGCATTCTGGACGAAATCCGGAAGTCTACCGCTCTGAGGCTGCCGCCGAAGTGCCTGGCGTTGAGCCGGGCGTAGAGCGCGGCCAGCCGCTGGAGGATCCGCTCGTCGCCCGGCGCGGCCGGTTCCGCTCGGCGGGCGGTCAGCGCGCTGGCAGGGACGTGCCGGTGGACCGGAAAGGCGGTGAGCACTCGCTGCGCGGCGAGCCGTTCCGCTCGGCGCAGCCGCGGCCTGGCCCAGCGCACGATGGCAGCGAGCACGTCGTCGGGCGCGCGGGCGTATCCGGCGTGGACCCGGAGCGCCCCCCGGCTGGTGAGGGTCACCAGGACCCGGCGGTTGGCATGGGCCAGGACCGGCTTGCTGCGCGGCAGACCGAGCTGGTACAACCGGGCGGAAAGACGGTCGGACAGACGCAATGACGCGACGACGCGACGACGCAAGGTTCGCTCTGCTCGCCTTCGCGTCCCTGCGTCCTTCCACCCTTGCGTCTTTGCGTCCTTGCGTCTCTGCGTCTTTGCGTCTTTGCGTCTTTGCGTCATCGCGTCCTCGCAAACCGACTCAGATCCGACGCCACGAACCGTTTCCCAGCCCGGTCCCAGCGCAAATGCTGGACCGCGATCGAGGCGGCGTCTACCGTAATGAGATTGAACGCCGACGGCCGCCCGCCACGGGTCCGGTGGGTGTGGGTGCCCGCGGTGCTCACCACCACCCGGCCCGCCAGCTGCCCCGCGTCCTCCTGGTGGTCGTGGCCGCAGAGAATCAGCTCCACGCCGGTTTTCTCCAGCCGCCGCTGCGCCTGCCGCCAGCGGGCGAGGCCCATCCGCTTCGAGATCCCGCCCCGGAGGACGTTGTGGTGCACTACCAGGACCCGGATCGCCTCGGCTGGCGCGCGCTCGAAGACGCGTCGGACCCGCGCCACCTCGCGGGCCGGGAGATACCCCTTCACCGCCATGTCGTTCGGGTTCCAGGTCATCGCCGTGATGGAAACCCCGAAGCTGGTGAGCGCGGAGGCGATCACCGCTCCCGGGATCTCGAGCGTGGGGCAGAGCTCCGGCCCGAAGTAGCGGCGCCACTTCCGGTGCCGGGGCCCGCTGCCGAGCAGGCTGAGCGGGCTCCGCCACCATTGCACGTCGTGATTGCCCGGGATGATCAGGGTGGGCGAGGCGCGATCCAGGAGCCTTGCGAACGCGCGGGCCCGCTGCAGCTCGCCGTGCCGGGCCCGTTGGGTCAGATCGCCGGAGAGCACCACGGCATCCGGGTGCATCCCGGGGAGGAGCGCCTCGAGCGCCTCGATCTGCTCGACGTCGGCAGCGCCGCCGAAGTGGAGGTCCGAGAGGTGCGCGAGCGTGATCGCACTCACCAGCTGCTACCGCGCCCCAGGCCAGACGTTGTCGCTCGGATCGCGGTCCGGGAACCGGCGGAAGGGGTCCAGCGTGATCCGGGCGATCGGACGCGGTCCGAACTCCAGCGCCGCGCTGAAGCGGCGGCTCCCGCCGAACCAGACCTCCACCGGCCAGGTCACGATGGCGGTGACGCTGTCCGCCATCCGGCTGTTCGGCATCGGCGCGATCGGCGGGCCCTGGGGCGCGAATTGCACCTGGAGCACCACCGGCGAGGGCATCCGGCCGTCCTGGCGCACGGTCACCGTGGTCCGCGAGCCCGCGGTCGTCACGGCTTCGATCGAGCCGTCCACGGCGTCGGTCGTGAAGAGCCACGAATACCAGAACCAGCCCAGGTCCCGGCCCAGCGCGCGGCTCATGAAGAACATGTAGTCCCAGGGCGAGGGATGCTTGAAGCGCCAGGCCTTCGCGTACTCGCTCATGGCGCGCTGGACCGCGCTGTCGCCGACGATGCCTCCCAGCATCGAGAGCATCTGGGGCGCCTTGGCGTAGGTGGTGAAGCCGTAGAGCCCGGCCTGGTAGTTGGCCGGCCACATCATCGGCGACTCGAGCTCGTTGCCGCTGACCCTGCCGTACCCCTGGCCGAGGCCGTCGAAGGACGCCGGCTTGCCTCTCCGGTCCGCGTCGGAGAGGATGTTCATGTACTGATTGAAGCCCTCATCCATCCAGCCGTACCAGGTCTCGTTCACGCCCACCGTCATCGGCCACCATTCGTGGCCGGTCTCGTGGTCGGCCGCGCCGAGCCCCGACATGATGAACATCGGGTACTCCATCCCGAGCTCGGGACCGTCCGCCATGGTGAGCTGGGGGAAGCTGTACGGCATCCAGAGCTTCGAGTAGAACTCCAGCGCGTGGCGCGCGAACGCGCCGGCGCGGCGGAACGTCGTGTCGCCCGGCAGGTAGAGCAGGTGTACCGGCACCGCGCCGCGGCCCGGAATGGTGGCGCGGGTCGCGTCCCAGACGTAGCTCCTCGAGGCGGCCCAGGCGAAATCGCCCGCGGTGTCGGCCACGAAGCGCCAGACCAGCCGGTCGCCGGACGCGGTGGCCTTCCCCGCTCCCCTCTCGCCCGCGCCCACGATGGCGCGCTGCTCGTCGGAGTCGAGCACCCGGGCCAGCCGCTCGCGGGTCGCCGGGCTGAGCACCGCCTCGGGGTTCCGCAGCACGCCGGTCGCGCCGACCAGCCAGCCGGCGGGCACGTCGAGGCTCACCTCCCAGCGACCGAAATTGTTGTAGAACTCCGAGGGCCCGAGGTACGCCTCCGTGTCCCAGCCGCGCAGATCGTCGTACACCGTCATCCGCGGGTACCACTGGGCCACCTGGTACAGCGAGTCCGCCAGGCGGCCCATCCGGAGGCCGCGACCCTCTTCCACCGCCGGCACCTTGAAGCTCCAGTCGGCTTCGAGCGTCGCCGTGCCCTTCCCCGGAATCGGATCCTTGAGCGCGATGTGCGCCACCGTCTGGTCGAGCCCGAACGCCACCGGCCCGTTGGCGACCGGGCTCTGGCCCTGGCGAAGCGGCGGTGGGTTGAGGTTCACCGCCTGCCCGTTCACGGCGAGGCGGGTGATCTTCATCCCGCCGGTGACCTCGACCGTCCGCGGCAGCGGCTCCAGCCGCTCGGCCCAGGGCGCGAAGATGTTCTGATCGAGCCGGAGCACGATGGCGCGCAGGGTGGAGTCGCTGGTGTTGTGGAGGACGACGGTCTCGCGCCCCGAAATCGTCGAGGTCGCCACGTCGAGCCGGGCGGCGATAGTATAGTCCATCCAGAGCTGCCAGTAGTTGCGGCCCGGCCGTCCGGTCGAGTCGCGGGTCCCCATCGCGAACGCCCGGCGAATCGTGTTGGTGAGCGGAATATCGCGCTGGACGGCGCGCTCGGGCGGGGGGGGACCATCGGCGCCGCGAGCCTGCGCCGGCGCGGGAGCGCCCGGCACGAGGGAGCAGGAGACGGCGAGGAAAATGGCCGGCGCGACCTTCACCAGACCACCCGGACCCGGTAGGTGAGCCCCGCCTCCCCGTGCGGGGGAACCCGGAGCCGGAAGCGGGTTCGCGTGCTGGAGAGCTTCACCGGGGGCACCGAGCTCGCGAGGATGGTCCACTCGCCGCCCCGCTCCTCCAGTACATCCACCGTCACCGCGCTGTCCTTCGCGCTCGCCACGGTGACGCGATACCCCGCCGTCGCGATGGTTCGGTTCGAGTCCCGCTGGGTGGCGTAGCTGGTCTGGATCCGCTTCGCCGTCAGATCGAACGCGCTGCCCGCCTGGAGCCGCACGTCCTGGCCGGCCGCCGTGTGGCCGGCCGCCGCTTCCCCGATGAGCTGCAACCGGCCCTGGCCGTCGGGCTCGTAGAGCCGCCAGGCACCGCCCGGGAGCGGCAGATCGCCGAACGGGGTCTTCGCCTCGCGCTTGAGGGTGTACCAGACTTCGACCGGAAAGGGGCTCTCCTCGTTGCCGTACTGTTGGAGCGGCCCGTACCACGGAATCTGGCCCCGCACCACGAAGCTCCGCTCCCAGGCCGCGGACGCGGGCTCGAACAGCGCCCCGGTGCTCGTGGTGCCCGGCTCGAGGGAGACCTTGCCCGGAATCGTATAGAGGTGCGCCTCGCCGATGCCCTCCTCGGTGGCGGCGGCCTTGGCGTTCATGGCGACCATCGCGGCCATCGCCATCCGCCCCTCCTCCATCGGGCGCGGGCCACGACCTCCGCCCACCGAGCCGGCCAGGAGCTGCACCTCGGCCTCCGCCTCGCGGAGCGACTGCGACGGGATCACCGCCTGCCCGGTCAGGCGCGCCGCCCCCTTGCCCAGCACCACCGCGTAGCTCGCGCTCCACGACGCCCCCTGGGTGAAGTAACCCAGGCGGAGCGACGGCCGGGCCGCCGGCGAGCGGACCGAGAGGCCGAGCGTGGGATCGCTGAGGATCAGCTCCGCGGGATAGAGCGGCAGGCCGGGGCGCTGGAAGACGATCCGGCCGTCGGCGAGCCGGAAGCGCTCGGGATTGACCCCCATCACGGTGGCCGCGATGGTGTCGGCAATGCCGTTGTTGCGGTAGCCGGTGAGGAACTTGAGCGTCTGCCCGACGGCGCGGCGCATCGTGTTGCCCTCGTCCACCGCCTCGTCATAGTCGGCGCCGAGCACCATGACGCCGGAATCGAGCGGGAAAACCGTCGCGGGGTCGAGCGCGCCGAGGGCCAGCCGGTGCGTGCTTTGGCCGGCGGGCACCGCGGCCGTCACCGTGCGTCGCACCAGCACCCGCCCATCGTTGTAGATGGTGAGGCCGGTCTGGGCGGCGAGGGGAGCCCGGAGAGCCCATCCGAGCACGAGCCCGGCGAGCGCAAACCGGCGGCTTCCTCGCCGCGTTCCGGGACGAGTGATCACAGGGTCCTCCTCGAGTGTTGGCGGGCGCGTCCGATGAAGGCTGCCTCCCTGGCGGAGACGGCGCTCACGGTGAAACCCGTACCCGGTATTTAAGGGACGCTTCGCCGCGGGCCGGAACCCGGACCCGGAAGCGCAGCCGCGCCCGCTCCAGGGGCTCGGCCGGCACGCTGCTGGACACCAGCCGGGCCTGCGCCCCCAGCTGCTCCGTCAGCTCGACCACCGCGGCGGTGTCGGCGACGTTCGCCAGGCGGACCTCGGCATCGGCCACTTGTCCGCCGGTGTAGACCTGCGGCCGGCCGTCAGCGCCAACCGTGGTGTCCTGGACCTGGGTAACCTTCGTGGCCAGCCGGCGCGCCGTTAGGGTCACCGCGTTGCCGGCGGTCAGCTCCAGCGTGGCGCCCGGATCGCCCCGGGCGACCACCGCCTCGCCGACGAGCAGCGTGCTGCCGTCGGGCGCCCGGGCGTAGAGCCGCGCGAGGCCGGGCGGAATGGCCTGCGCGCCGAACGCCGACTCCCTCGGCCGGGTAAGGCGGTACTGGAGCTCGACCGGGAGGGGCCGCTCTCCGCCGCCGAAGTCGGCCCCGGGATCGGAGACCGCATAGATCTTCTCGATGCCGACGTGGATCGGCCCGAAGAGCGCTGCCACCGTGGAGCCACCCGGCGTGAGGCTGTGCCGGCCGGGCACGGCGTAGATCCGGAAGCCGCCGACGCCGATGGGTGCCTGGGGGGCACTCGCCAGGGACGCCGCACCACGCAACACGATCTCCTCGAGACGATTTTCCTCGAACGCTCGCTCCCCGATCGAGGGCCGCTCCCGGTTGAACCCGCTCACCCGCCCTACCTGTCCTTCCAGCACCTTGACCTCGGCGCTGTCGGCGCGGACGTCACCCGAATTGAGGACGATACGGCCGGCGACCTCGCCGGCTTCGGCCCTCAGCACGACCGAGTACTCGGCCTTCCACGTCACTCCGTCGGTCATGTACGCGAGCGCCAGGCGGGGGAGCGCGCGATCGCTCTCGACGACGATCAACGTGGGCCGCGCGGATCCGGCGAGCTCCTTCGGGAACAGGGGAGCGCCCGGGGCGATAAGGCTTACCTGCCCGGTGGCGAGCTCGAAGCGAGGCGGGTCTTCGCCCACCACCATCGCCGAGACGGTGTCACCCGATTGAGGACGCCGGAACAGCAGCCGCCGCCCGACCGAAGCGCGGTACAACGTCGCCTCGTCGAGCGTCCGGGGGTACTGCACGTCCGTGATGGACACCCCGGAATCGAGGGCCACCAGCGAGCCCGGATCGAGCTGGTCGAGCTCCACCCGATGGCGCGAGGTGCCGCGAGGGACCGCGACCGGCACGACGCGCCGGATCAGCACGCGGCCGTCGCCGTAGACGACGAGCGCGGGCTGAGCGCTCGCATCCGGCACGGCGGAGAGCGCCCACCAGAGTGCCGCGGCCGCAGTCATCGCGCGGCGGCGCGGAGAGATCGCAGGACTCATGGAACGGGCACTCGCATGCGTGCCGTGAACAGCGTTTCGGCGCGCGGCCGGAGGGTGACCTGGAAGCGGACCATTCCCGGAGCGACCGGTTGCGCCGGCACCGAGCTCGAGACGACGGTCCAGGCCCCGTCGCGCTGCTCCGGAATCTCGACCACCAGCGTCGAGTCAGTCCGGTTCTGCAGTCGCACCGTGTGATCGATCACCATGGCCACGGTGCGCACCGTACGACTGCCGGTGGCGCTGACGGTGGTGTCGATCTCCTGGGTGGCGAGGAGCGCGATGCGCGTCGCCGCGAGCTCGGTGGATACCCCCGCCTCGAAGTACAGGGGCCCTCCCCGATCGGTTCCCGAAACTGTGGCTTCCGCGGCCAGGGCCATGCCGGAGGCGCCGAGCGAGCGATAAATCCGGGCGCTCCCGCCCGGAAGCGCCCCGCCGGAGCTGCTGCCGCCGGCCCGCTCGATCCGATACCGGACCGCAGGGCTCATAGGTGCGGCCTCCCTCCCGACGAAACCCTGCTGCAGTTGAGAGGCGCCCGCCAGAACGCCCGGCACGCTAAGCACCCGGGTGACTTGCACCGGGCTTTCGGGAAGCAGAGGAATGCTCGCCACTTCAGTCGGATGGACCGAATGCCGTCCGGGAAGCCGGTAGACACGGACCGTATCGGGAGATGGACCGCCACCGGCACCTTGGCCCGCCACACCGCCGGGACCCTGCATCACGTTCTGGAGCAGGCGGGGACGGTCGTCGCCGGGGGCGTTGCTGAGCTGCATCGAGACCCGCGAAACCCTCCCCTCGAGGAGGAAGATCTCGGCCGAGTCGAGCGCCACGGTCTCGGAGACGACGAGCGCCGCGGCGCTCAGGCGGGCCGCTCGCCCGTCGAGCGTCAGGATGTAGTGGCCCTGCCACCACGCGCCGTTGATCAGGTACCCGACGGCGATTCGTGAGCGCGGCTCCCGGCTCTCCACCGTGATCCTCGCCAGCCGGCTCGGCCCGGCGAGGTCTTCCGGAAAGGCGATGGTTCCGGGGACGGACGCCGTCACGGTCCCATCCGCGAGTTGGTAGCGAGGCGGGTCGGCCGCGAGCACGAGGGCGCTGGTCGTATCGGAAGGGGATGTCCCGCGGAGCATGACCCGGCGGCCGACGGCCCGGCGCAACAGACCCGTCAGGTCCGCCCGCATCGGGACCCGCACCTCGACGATCGTGACCCCGGTGTCGAGCGCGATCACCGACCCGGCGAGGGCCCCTTCGAGCGGCAGCGGAACGATGGTCGTGCCCCGGGGAATCGGCCGCTCGATGGTGCGCCGGACGAACACCCGCCCGTCAGTGTAGATAGTGGCGCGGGTCTGCGCCCCGGCGGATCCGGCCGCGGCCACCAGGACCAGCAGCGGCAGCCATGCCTCCCGTGCCAATCCCCACCGGCCCGCCGCTCGGCGCAGCCGCCCTCTCCATCCCATCCGGCGCCGCATCACCGGCCTCCTCAGGTCCGAGGCTTGTTCCGGAAATACTCCACCGCCAGCTGGCTCACGATCCTCCGCGCCAGGAAATACGTCGCGATCGCGCAGGCGGCCACCCAGACCCGGCTGATGGGCGTAAGCGGAATGAAAAGCCACGCATATCCCACGACCAGCAGCGCTGCGACGAGGGAGATGCCCCGCGCCAGCGGGCTTGCACGCCGCCGGAGCTCGGCCACGCAGTCGGGGCAGAGGTCGCCCCACTTAATCCCCGGCGCCTTCTTCAGGCAGCGCGCGCAGGGCGCCGGCGGTTCAGCCGACGCGAGCAGCGACGGCATCACCGAATTCGCGGGTGGAGGCGGTCCCCCCGAGATCGCGGGTCCTGATCCCGGCATCGCGGATCGTGGCGACCACCGCCGCGCGGAGCCGCGCGGCGGCGGCGCGCTCATTCAGGTGGTCGAGCAGCATCGCGGCGGCGAGCATCTGCGCCGCGGGGTTGGCGATCCCCTTCCCCGCGATGTCGGGCGCGCTGCCGTGCACCGGCTCGAAGATCGCCGCGGTGGACCCGATGTTCGCGCCCGGGGTGAGCCCGAGCCCGCCCACCAGGCCGGAGATCTCGTCGCTCAGGATGTCGCCGAAGAGGTTGGTGGTCACGATGACGTCGAACTGCTCCGGCCGGAGCACCAGCTGCAGCGCGCAGTTGTCCACGATCAGGTCGTTCACGGCCACGCGGCCCTCGTACTCCGGGGCCACCGCCCGCCCCACCTCGAGGAAGAGCCCGCTCACCATCTTGAGGATGTTGGCCTTGTGGACGACGGTCACCTGCTTCCGGCCATGCGCGACGGCGTACTCGAAGGCGTAGCGGATGATCCGCTCGCAGCCGATGCGGGTGACGATCGCCTCGGAGACCCCGACGGCGCGGGGATCGTCCCCGACCCGGATGAAGTGCTCCACCCCCGAGTAGAGCCCTTCCAGGTTCTCGCGGATGAGGACGATGTCCACGCCGTCGTAGCGCCCCGGGATCAGGGTCCGGGCCGGCCGCACGTTGGCGAAGAGGCCGAACTCCTTCCGGAGCGCCACGTTCACCGAGCGGAATCCGCCGCCCAACGGCGTGGTGAGCGGCCCCTTGAGCGCCACCTTCCGCTGGCGGATGCTGGTCAGCACGGCCGCGGGAAGCGGATCGCCCCCGGCCTCAACGGCGGCCATCCCGGCCCGCTGAACGTCCCAGCAGAGCCGCACCCCGGTCGCTTCGAGCACGCGCCGGGTC
>DASYRI010000233.1:0-3708 GCA_036004545.1 Gemmatimonadales bacterium | reverse complement strand
CCACAGCAGGCGATCCCCTGTCACTCTTCAATCGGATCTCTTGCGATGTCGCGGAGGGCTTCGGCTTTTCCCGCGCCTTGCTCGCGACCGTGGAGGCAGGACGCGCCGTGCTCGCCGCCAGGGGCGGATACGATCCTGCGGTGAGTCCACGGGTCTCATCGGCCCTCCTCATGCTCTACCGGGTTCCCTTGGATCCGGATCGAGAAGGCAAGTACGTCGTCGCGGCCTGGTGCGTGAACCAGCGCGAGCAGGTGTGGATCCCCGACGCGACCCACTACGACTTCCGCCCCGAGCAGACCAGGCAATTGACGCTCTTGATCAGGGCGTTCGGCGTCCGGGAGTACGTCCTGACGCCGATCATCTGGGCCGGCCGCAGCATCGGCCTGCTGGGGGTAGACAAGAAGGGCCAGAACGCGGAGTTCACCGCGGCGGAGCTGGAGGTGCTGCGGTCGATCTGCGAGCTGATCGGCTGGCGTCTGGGGCCGCTGCTGACGGAAGGGGCGCCGGTGGAGGTGGCGCATGGAGCGAGAGGCCCCGGACTGCGAGCGGCGGCGGAATCCGGCGGGGTCACCCCCGGCGCGTCCGAGGCCGGTTTCGTCGCTGCCCTGCTCGATGGCCTGGACGAGGGCTTGCTCCTGCTGAGTGCGAAGGGCCGGATTCGCTACTGCAATCGGGCCGTGTTGTCTCTGCTCGAAGTCTTCCCCTGGGAGATCTCGGGCAAGAATCTGCTCGAGGTGTTCCCGCTGCCGGGCCTGGAAGAGCTGCTGGCCGGGATTCAGGGAGCCGGAACCCAACCTCTCTTTCCCCTCCGCGGGCGACTCCAGCGACCCTCAAAGGAGCAAGTCGAAGTGGAGCTTCGGTTGCTGGGACTGGGCAGCGGACCGGAACGGTCCTGGGGAGTGGTGATCCGGCCCCTGGAGGGGGAAGCGGCCAGCGACCAGCTGCGCACCTACTCTCTGGCGATGCTGGTGCACGACCTCAAGGCACCGGTACAGAGTGTCATCGGATTCGCCGAGCTGCTGCGCCTCGGCCGGATGGGAATGGTCAATGCGGAGCAGTGCGATTTTCTCCGGCGCATCGAGGAGAATGGTGAGGGAATCTTGCAGTTGGTGGAGAAGGCGCTCGAGGTGGGGGAGTTCGCGTCGCTGGCGCTGCTCCGGAGGGAGCCGATCGAGGTCGGAGCGATGATCCAAGGCGTGCTCCGGCAGCTCGCGGGGAAGGCCGCGTTGGCAAGTGTCCGGCTGCAAACCGAAGTACCCCCAGACTTCCCAACGCTCTGGGGGGACCGCGACCGCATGATCCAGGTCTTTCAGAACCTGGTGGACAACGCGATCGATGCGTCCCTCCGGGGTGGGAGCATCCGGGTCGTGGGCACGGCCCTCGTCCGGGACGAGATCCCCGCGGCCGAGTTCCAGGTGGTCACCGAGCGAGTCCGACTCGAGGGGGACGCCGCTCCCGGCGTGCCGCCGATAGCGCACCGCCGTGCCGCGGGATTGGGACTCATGATCGCCCGGCTGGTGATCCAGGCGCACGGTGGTGAGGCGGCGCTGGAGGATCTCGATGAAGGTGGGGTGGTGGTCCGCTTCCTGGTGCCCCTCGGCACGGACCCCGACAGCGTCACTTCCACCTGATCCGCCGATGGCCCCGCGACTGCTGCTGGTAGACGACGATCCCGACTTGGTCGACTTCGTCACCAGAGCCCTGGGCACCTCGAATCTCGCGATCGAGTGCGCCGGCTCGGGTGAAGCGGCGTTGGATCGCGTCCGCCAGCAGCCGCCACAGCTGGTACTCCTGGACCTCGTGCTGCCCGGGATCGACGGCCTGGAAACGCTGCGCCGACTCCGCCGGGAAGGGTTCGAGCTTCCCGTCGTCCTCATCACCGGTCGCGGGGACATGGAAACGGCGATCCGGGCAATGGAGGAGGGAGCCTGGGACTACCTGCCCAAGCCCCTCCATGTGGCCGAGCTCACGACCCTGGTAGAGCGGTGCCTGCGCTACAGCAGCCAGGCGGAGTCTTCAGGCACTGGGGCCGATCTCGCCGACGATTCGTCCGAGCTCGTGCTGCTCGGCCGCAGTCGCGCGATGGTCGAGGTCTTCAAATCCATCGGTCGGGTAGCCAGGCAGCAGGTCGCGGTCCTCCTCATCGGAGAGCGCGGGTCGGGCAAGCGGCTCGTGGCCCGGGCGATCCATCGCCATAGCGGCCGCCCGGGCCCCTTACTCGAGCTCGACTGCGCGGCGATTCCGGAGCCGCTGCTCGAGAGAGAATTGTTCGGGCGCGAGGAGGGCACGGTCGAAGGCGCGGAGCATCGCGGAATGCGGATTCTCGAGCGGGCCCGGCAGGGCACGCTCTTCCTCGACCAAGTGGGCGGCCTGCCGCTACTGCTCCAGGGCAAATTGCTCCGCGTCCTGGAGGAGCGGACGGCCCCTCAGCCGGCCGGCGACTCGGTCATCGCGGTGGATGCCCGGCTGATCGCTGGGACAAGCCAGGAGCTCGGAGACCAGGTCGCCGGGGGCGGGTTTCGGCAAGACCTCTTTGCCAGCCTGGCCGAACTCACGATCAGAATTCCACCCCTGCGGGAGCGAGGTGAGGACCTTCACCTGCTCGCCGACGAGTGCGTCCGGCGTCTCGCGGCGCGGGTCGGTCGGAAGATCGAGTCTATCGAGCCCGAGCTCTACGAGCGGCTAGAGCGGCACTCCTGGCCGGGCAATATCCCGGAGCTGTGGACCGTCTTGGAGCAAGCTCTCCTCCGAGCTGCCGGGCCGGTCCTGGCAGCAACCGATGTGCCGGATTTCGGAAGCCACCCCCAGTCGGGGCGCGCGGCTGACAGGCTGGTTACGCTGGAACAGACCCAAATCGCCCGGGTGCTCGAGGAAACCGGCTGGAATCAGTCGGAAGCAGCGAGGCGGCTCGGGATCCATCGTAACACGCTGGGACGCAAAATCCGTGAGTATCACCTGCAGCCGCCAGGGCCCGGAGTACCTCGGAGGTAGAGTGAGGCTCCCCAGAGCCCGAACTCGCCGCCCGCAAGATCTCCCTGAATCTGGCCCGTCTGGTCCCCCCCATCCCCGATCCGGGCCAGGTCATCCAGCGCTCCTCCGGCTGGTCCGCCTGATCTTGCCCTGAAAATGTGGACACGCAGTTCGGCCGGAAGCCGGTTACCGAGCTGAGGAGGTGTCCCATGAAGGAGGCCCGGCGGCGGTTCAGTCGGGAGTTCAAGCTGGAGGCGGTTCGGCAGCTCGAGGCCGGGAGCCGGCTCGCGGACCTGGCCCGGGCGCTCGGGGTGAATGCGACGGTGCTGCGCCGCTGGCAGGGCCAGGTGAAAGTCGACCCGGCCACCTCCTCTCCCGGCAATGGGCGGGTGGCCCGGGAGGAGGACGAGCTCCAGCGGCTCCGGAAGGAGGTCGTCCAGCTCCGGGCGGAGCGGGATTTCCTAAAAAAAGTGGCGGTGTGCGCTGCTCGCCGTCTCGCCGAGCGGGTCCTCCGAGTGGCGCCGGCGCCGCCCCAGCGCCCGGGCCCAGCCGAACACCGTCCGGCGGCGGTGCGGTGCCGCGGTGTGGAAGGTCGCGTCGAGGATGTTACCCTGCGGGCCTCCCGGCGGTGCGAGAGACCGGCGTGATGTTGGCGAACATGCTGCGGGCGTTCCAGGTCGGGAAGGCTCGTACGAGCGACGAGGGGCCGTCGAGTTGGATGCGGCCCTCGCGGGTGGC
>DASYRI010000232.1:0-21112 GCA_036004545.1 Gemmatimonadales bacterium | reverse complement strand
GGCGGATCATCAACATCACGAGCGTCGTCGGCCTGACCGGGAACAAGGGGCAGGCCAATTATGCCGCGAGCAAGGCGGGGCTCATCGGCTTCAGCAAGTCGGTCGCGAAAGAATACGCCAGCCGGAACGTGCTGGTGAATTGCATCGCGCCGGGCTTCATCGCGACCGAGATGACGGCCGCCTTGCCGACCGGAGCCCGGGACGCGTTATTAGGGCAGATCGCGCTGGGCCGCCTGGGCCAGCCCGCCGATGTCGCGGGCGCCGTGCTCTTCCTGGCGTCCGAGCTGGCCGCTTACATCACGGGGCAGGTGCTGGTCGTGGACGGCGGCATGGTGATCTGACGCCGCGAGGAATCCCCATTCGTGAGGGCCGCATGATCGACATGGTCGAGAAGGTCAAGGACATCATCGTCGAGGAGCTCGGGGTGGAGCGGGAGAAGCTCACCGACGGCGCGAGCTTCATGGAGGATCTCGGGGCCGACTCGCTCGACACCGTCGAGCTGGTCATGGCCTTCGAGAAGGAGTTCGACATTGACATCCCGGACGAGGAAGCGGAGAAGCTGCGGACCGTCGGCGACGCGCTCAAGTACCTGCAGAGCAAGCTCGGGAAGTAACCGATGGCGCGGCGGGTGCTCGTCACCGGCCTCGGGCTGGTCACGCCCGTCGGCCTCACCGTCGGGGACAGCTGGAGCAATCTCCTGGCCGGACGGTCCGGCGCCGCGACCATCACCAAGTTCGATCCCGCCCGCCTCCAGGTGCGCTTCGCCTGTGAGGTGAAGGGCTTCGATCCGCAGGCCTACCTGGACCGCAAGGAGGCCAAGCGGATGGATCTCTTCACCCAGCTCGCCATGGCCGCCGCGCACCAGGCGGTCACCCAGGCGGGCCTCGAGGGGAAGCTGGTCCGGCCCGAGCGCACCGGAGTCATCATCGGCAGCGGCATCGGCGGCATGATGACCTTCGAGGAGCAGTGCCTGATCTACCTGCAGCAGGGTCCCGACCGGGTCTCCCCGTTCTTCGTCCCGATGTTCATTCCCGACATCGCCTCGGGGCACGTCTCGATCCGCTACGGCCTCAAGGGCCCGAATTTCTGCACCGTGTCGGCGTGCGCGTCCTCGGCCCACGCCATCGGGGAATCGTACGAGCTGATCAAGTCGGGCATGGCCGACTGCATGGTAACCGGCGGCGCCGAGGCGGCGATCACCGGCATCACCATCGCCGGCTTCCAGAACATGAAGGCGCTCTCCAGCCGCAATGACGCGCCCGAGCTGGCGAGCCGGCCCTTCGACCGGGAGCGGGACGGCTTCGTGCTGGGCGACGGCGCCGCCATCGTGGTGCTGGAGAGCCTGGAGCACGCCACCGGGCGGGGCGCGGAGATCCTGGGCGAGGTGATCGGCTACGGCATGAGCGCCGACGCTTACCACATCACCGCGCCCGCGCCCGACGGCGAGGGGGCCCGCCGCGCGATGCTCGCCTGTCTCGAGGACGGCAGCATCGCCCCGGCGGAGGTGGGGTACATCAACGCGCACGGCACCTCGACCCAGCTCGGCGACATCGCGGAAACCACCGCCGTCAAGGCGGTCTTCGGCGAGCACGCCCGGAAGCTGATCTTTGCGTCCACCAAGTCGATGACCGGGCACCTGCTGGGCGGGGCCGGCGCGCTGGAGTTCGTGGTGTCCCTCCTCGTGGTCCGGACCGGGAAGGTGCCGCCGACGATCAACCAGGTGACCCCGGATCCCGAATGCGACCTCGACTGCGCGCCCAACCGCGCCGTCGAGCGCCGGGTGGACGTGGCGTTGTCCAACTCCTTCGGTTTCGGGGGACACAACGTCACCCTGGCGGTGCGGCGCTTCGAGCCCTGATCGGACGCCCCGCGCCGCCCGGCCGCCCCCTCCTGATCCGCCGCGCCGACTGGCCCCTGTCCCCGCCGTCCGGGTAGATTTCGCCGTCCGGAGCGCCCCACGAAATCTCTCGGGAGACGGGATGTCTCGCACGGTGGACCCAGCCCGCTTTCGCGACCCCGCCCTTCGCCCCATCGCCGACAAGGTGCTGGCCGGCGCCCGCCTCGAGCCGGCGGACGGCCTGGCGCTGTTCCAGACCAGCGATATCCTCAGCCTGGGCGAGCTCGCGTCCCACGCCAACGAGCGCCGGAACGGCGACCGGGTCTTCTTCTCCGCCAACCAGCACATCAATCCCACCAACGTCTGCGTGCTGCGGAACACCTGCGTGTTCTGCTCCTTCGCGCGGACGCCGAAGGAGGACGGCGCCTACACCCGCTCGCTGGAGGAAGTGTACGCCGAGGCGGAGCAGGCCCGCGGCGCGCCGACCCGGGAGTTCCACATCGTGGGCGGGCTCCACCCCAGGCTCCGCCTCTCCTACTACACCGACCTGATCCGGGGCCTCAAGGCGCGCTTCCCCGAGGTGCACGTCAAGGCGCTCACCGCGGTGGAGATCGCGCATCTGGCCCGGCTCGAGAAGACCGGAGTGCGCGAAGTGCTGATCGCGCTCAAGGAGGCCGGCCTCACCAGCATGCCCGGTGGGGGCGCCGAGGTGTTCAGCACCGCCGTCCGCGCGACGATCGCGGAGCGGAAGCTCACCGGAGAGGAGTGGCTCCGGGTGCACCGGGCCGCCCACGAGCTCGGCATCCCCACCAACTGCACCATGCTCTACGGCCACGTGGAGACCGCGGCGGACCGGATCGAGCACCTGGGCCTGCTGCGCGCGCTGCAGGACGAGACCGGCGGCTTCCTCACCTACATCCCGCTGGCCTACCACACCGAGAACAACGAGCTGGGCGAGGAGCTGGGCCGGGTGGGCTCCGCCACCACGGGCTACGAGGACCTCAAGAACATCGCGGTCGCGCGGCTGTACCTGGACAACGTGCCGCACGTCAAGACCCACTGGCCGATGGTGACGCCGTTCATGTCCCAGGTGGTGCTGGACTTCGGCTGCGACGACGTGGAGGGTACGGTGGTGTACGAGCGGATCTACCACGAGGCCGGCGCGCGGACCGCGATGCACCTGCCGTACGGCGAGCTGGTGCGGCTGATTCGCGGGGCCGGGAAGCGCCCGGTCGAGCGGGACAGCCTGTACCGCGTGGTGCGGGAAGCGTTCGACGTCCTCCCGGAGAGCTTCGCGGCCGCCGGTGCCGGCGCGCCGGTGGTCCACGCCGCGTGAGCGCCCTCCCCATGCGTCTGGGCCGGATTCCCTGGATCAACTGCTACCCGGTCTACGCCGCCCTGGACCGGGGCGTCGTCCCGGTCGAGGCGGAGCTCATCAGCGGCACGGCGGCGGAGCTCAACGACCTGCTCGCCGCGGCGGAGCTCGATGTTTCGGTGGTGAGCGCGGTCGAATACGCCCGGAACGCCGCGGCCTATCATCTGCTGCCGGACCTCGCGATCACCTCCGACGGTCCGGTCCACAGCGTGGTGCTGCTGAGCCGGCGTCCGGTCCACCAGCTCGACGGGGCCACGGTGCTGCGAAGCGCGTCCTCGCGCACCTCGGTGCTCCTGCTCGAGCTCCTCTGCCGCCATCGCTGGCAGGTGCGGCCGCGCTTCGCCACCGTCCGCGCCGAATCGAGCGATCTCCCGGCCCTGCGGGGCTTTCCCCACGAGGCGGTGCTGGTGATCGGCGACGCGGCGCTCCTCCTCGCGGCCCAGGGCGGGTACCCGTACCTCACCGACCTGGGCAGTGCCTGGAAAGAGTGGACCGGGCTCCCGTTCGTCTTCGCGGTCTGGGCCGCGCGCCGCGAGGCCGATCATCCGGCGGTGCAGGGCATCCACGGCGCGCTGCTCCACAGCCGCGCGTGGGGGCTCGCGCACCTCGACGAGCTGGCCGACCAGGCCGCCCTGAACACCGGCATCGGCCGCGCGGTGTGCCGGGCCTATCTGGGCGGTCTCGACTACGCGTTGAGCTACCGGCACCTCGCCGGGCTCACCGATTTCTTCCGGCGGCTGGCCCAGGACGGACTGGTGCCGGACGGCAGCCTGTCGTTCATCACGGCGGCGTGAACCGATGGACACCGTGGATCGCGGAAGCAGCGAATTCAAGGGTTACGTGGATCTCTACGACCGTGCCCCACTCCTCGAGCTCGGCCGCCTCGCCGACGCGGAGCGGTACCGCCATCACCCCGAAGAAGTGGTCACCTACATCATCGACCGGAACATCAACTACACCAACGTCTGCGTCGCCGACTGCAAGTTCTGCGCGTTCTACCGCCGCCCGAAGCATGCCGAGGGGTACGTGCTCCCGTTCGAGAAGATCGGCGAAAAGATCGACGAGTGTAAGGCGCTCGGCGGGGTCCAGATCCTCCTCCAGGGCGGGCACAACCCGTACATCCCGTTCGAGTGGTACCTGGAGCTCATGCGTTACATCAAGCGCCATCACCCGATCCACATCCACGGCTTCTCGCCGTCGGAGGTGAACTTCTTCAGCCAGCGGTTCGGGCGGAGCGTGGCGGAGGTGATCGCCGAGCTCAAGGCGGCCGGCCTCGACAGCATCCCGGGCGGCGGCGGCGAGATCCTGGTGGACGCGGTCCGCCGGCGGGTCGCCGGGAAGAAGGCCCAGACCGAAGAGTGGCTCGGCGTGCAGGTGGAAGCCCACCGGCAGGGGATGAGGACCTCCGCCACGATGATGTACGGCCTGGGCGAGTCCAGCGCGGACCGGATCGAGCATCTCTTCCGGGTGCGCGAGGTCCAGCGCCGGACCGGCGGCTTCACCGCGTTCATCTGCTGGCCGCTCCAGCCCGACGGCACCCAGATGGCCGACCAGCCGAAGACCGACGCGGTGACCTACCTGCGGACGCTGGCGATGGCGCGGATCGTCCTTGCGAACGTGCCCAACCTCCAGTCCTCCTGGGTGACGATGGGGCTCAAGGTGGGCCAGGTGGCGCTCCGCTTCGGCGCCAACGACTTCGGAAGCCTGATGATGGAGGAGAACGTCGTCTCCTCCGCGGGCACCACCCACCGGGCCACGATCGCGGAGATGGAGCGCTGCATCCGGGACGCCGGCTACGCGGTGCGGCGGCGGCGGCAGGACTATTCGATTATCGAAGATCCGGCCGGTGTGGCGGCGTAGCGGACGCAATGACGCAACGACGCAAGGACGCAACGTGAGGGCGTCGCTCAACTTTGCGTCTTTGCGGCCTCGCCTCCTCGCGTCTCCCTCATGATCCGCGTCGGCATCGGCTACGACTCCCACCGCTTCGCTCCCGGCCGGCCATTCATCCTGGGTGGCCAGCGCATCGCCTTCGAGCAGGGTCTGCTGGGCCATTCCGACGCCGACGCCGTGGCCCACGCGGTGACCGACGCCATCCTCGGCGCTTCCGCCGCGGGGGACATGGGGGCCCTCTTTCCGGATGCCGATCCCCGGTGGAAGGACGCCGATTCGCTGGTGCTCCTGCGGCTGGCCCGGGAGCACATCGTCCGGCTCGGCTTCCATCCCCTCCAGGCGGACGTCACCATCGTCTGCGAGCGGCCCCGCCTCGGCGTGTACAAGGAGGCGATGGCGGCGGCGATCGCGGGGGAGCTCGGCCTCGCCCCCGACATGGTCGGCATCAAGGCCAAGACCAACGAGGGGATGGGGTTCGTGGGCCGGGGGGAGGGGGTCGCCGTCTTCGCCGTGGCGACCGTGGAAGCGCGCTGATCGACGATCTGCTCGCCCGCGTGGCGGAGTGGCCGCCGCTCCTGGTCTATGCGGTGATCGCGGGCTCGGTGGTGATCGAGAACTTCTTCCCGCCGTCCCCCTCCGACGTCTTCGTGCTCCTCGCCGCCTTCCTCTCCCATCGCGGCGTCCTCGAGCCGGAAACCATCTTCCTCGTGGCGTGGGGCTTCGGGAGCCTCGGCGCCGTCGTGGTGTACGCGAGCACCCGTCACTTCGGCCGGCGCTTTCTCCAGACCCCGCTCGGGCGCCGGCTGATTTCTCCCGGCGCTTTCGCCTCGGTGGAGCGCGAGTACCTCCGGTTCGGCGTCGCGGGGATGTTCGTCCTCCGTCTGCTCCCGGCCTTCCGCGCCGTGGTGGCGCCGTTCGCGGGGTTCATGAACCTGAGCCCGCGCCGCGCCCTGCTCCCGATCGTGCTCGCGTCGGGCGCCTGGTACGGCGGGCTCACGCTCCTGGGCTCGGCGGTCGGGGCCCAGTGGGAGACGATCCGCGGCATCTTCGGCCGCCTGAACCGCGGGCTCGGCATCGCCGCCGTGGCGGCGCTTGTGCTCCTCGTGCTCTGGATCTTCCGGCGCAGGCGGGAGGGGCGCCGGGCCCGGCTCGCGAGGCTCACCCCTTTCGAGCCCCTCCACCCCGAGCGGCCCGCGCCGATGCTGGACGGCCTGCCGATCATCTCCTCCCGGGAGCTCGAAGCCGCGCGCGAGGCCGAACGGGAGAAGGACGCAACCCCGTGAGCGACGAGGCCGAGCGGGCCTTCCTCCTGGAGGGCTTCCGCGATTACCTCGCGCTGGAGGCGGGCCTGAGCCCGCACACCGTCGAAAGCTACCTGCGCGACCTCCGGCGCTTCGTCCAGTTCGCCGCGACCAGGCGGGTGAGCGGACCCGGGGGCGTGAATCGCGGCCTGCTCCGCGACTTCATCTTCATGCTGAAGGACCTCGGCCTCGCGCCAGCCACCATCCGCCGCCAGATCTCCGCGCTGCACACCTATTTCCGGTTCCTGGTCGGCGAGTCGCATCTGCCCGACGATCCGAGCGACCGGCTGGAGACGCCGAAGAAGGGACGCACTCTTCCCGACGTGCTCAGCGTACCCGAAGTGGAGACCCTGCTCGCCACGCCCGGCGCCGACGAGCCGCTCGCCTGGCGCGACCGCGCGCTGCTCGAGCTCGGGTACGGGGCGGGGCTCCGGGTCACCGAGCTCTGCACTCTCTCCGTGGGCGATCTCCTGCTCTCGGAGGGGCTGGTGCGGGTGTTCGGCAAGGGCGGCAAGGAACGCCTGGTGCCGATCGGGCGGAAGGGAATCGGGACGCTCTCGGTCTATCTCAACACCACCCGCCCGATCCTCGACCGGGGCAAGAGCCGCGGGCGCGTGTTGCTCAACGCCCGCGGTGCGCCGCTCTCCCGGGTGGGGGCGTGGGGCATCATCAAGCGAGTATCCAGCCGCGCGGGGATCACCAAGCGGGTGACCCCGCATACCCTCCGGCACTCCTTCGCCACTCACCTCCTGGAGGGCGGCGCCGACCTCCGGGCGCTCCAGGAAATGCTGGGGCACGCCGACCTCTCCACGACCCAGATCTACACCCACGTGGATCGGGACTACCTGCGCAGCGTCCACAAGCAGTTCCATCCCCGGGGCTAGGGAGCCCGGGGACGCCGTCGCCGCCACGTTGAAACCCGCCGACCCTCAATTACGTTTCGCCCCGTAACGATCCCGCCAACCTGGAGGCCGCATGCGTAGGTACTGGGCGAAGATCGTCCTGGGCGCCCTGTTGGTTTTCTCCCTGGGGTTCGGCGTCCTCTCGGCCGGGCGACGTTTCAAAGGCTCGGTCACCAGTGCGCGGGACATCAGGATCCCCTTCGGGAGTTTTGTACCTTTCAAGCTCGATGGGGTGAAGGTCGGGACGCTCCGTTCGCTGACCATCCGGCGCACCTCGCCCAGGGAGGTGGTGGGATTCGACCTCCGGGTCCGGCTCGGCGACGCCACCGCCCTCGGGAAGCTCCAGGAGTGCAACCTCTCGGTGAGCGACCCGCACCGCATTGACGAGCACACCACCTTCCTCTGCCTCCCCTCGGAGCTGGGCTACCAGGAATTCGGGAAGGTCACGATCGACCTCCAGGAAGACGGCGCCCCCCGCACGGTGGTCCTGCCGCTCCTCCTCACCGAGGCCGCCATCCGGGAGATCCAGAACCACGGGGCGTCAGAGCTGCCCGGTCCCTCGGTGGACTCCATGGCCTCCGAGGTGCGGGACCGGGTACGGGCCCAGGCCCGCGCCTATTCCGACTCGGTGCGAGCCGCCGAGCTCGACCGGCAGGCCGAGCGGATGAAGCACAAGGCGGACTCGCTCCGGTTGCGGCTCTCCCCGCCGACGCCGGCCGCTGGGGTGCCTCCCAAGCCGACCAACCCCTGACCGAATCTCAGCGGGGCTTGACTTCCCGGGCTAAGCCGTTGCAAATGTAAGTTTTAGGAAAACGCAGGCCTGCGGCACGACTTTTGACTTGGGTCCTTCGGGCTTGTACTTTGGGTCATGCCCATCCTTGGCGTGATCCCGGCCCGGCTGGGTTCAACGCGGCTACCTCGCAAGCCTCTGCAGCCCCTGGCCGGGGTTCCCCTCATCCTCCGAGTCGTCGAACGGGTGCGCGCCCTGGGCTGCGTGGACACGCTCGTCGTCGCGACGGACGCCCCCGAAATCGCGGCGGTGGTGGGGCCGGCGGGGGTCGCCTGCGTGATCACCTCGAGCGCCCACGAAACCGGAACCGAGCGGGTCGCGGAAGTCGCCGCTCGGCCCGAGTACGCCGGCTTCGATCCGGTCGTCAACATCCAGGGCGACGAGCCGTTTCTCCCCCGCGATGCGCTGGCCGGCGCGATCGCCCGGGTGCGGCAAGGTGACGACGTCGGCAGCGCCGCGGCGCCGCTCGCGCCGGCGGACGCCTCCGATCCCGCCCGGGTCAAGGTCGTGCTCGACGGGCGCGGCCGCGCGCTCTACTTCTCCCGCGCGGCCATCCCGTTCGTCAGGGAGGGCGGGGCCCGTACCGACGGACTCTATTGGCAGCACCTCGGCGTGTACGCGTGCCGCCGCGCGGCGCTGCTCCGCTGGGCGGCGCTGCCGCCGTCCGCGCTCGAGCTGGCCGAGCGACTTGAGCAGCTCCGCGCGCTCCAGGCCGGCATCAGCTTGGGTATCGCGCGCCTCGGCGCTCCGGCCCTTCCGGGCATAGACACCCCGGAGGATCTGCGCCGCGCCGAGGCCTACTGGCAGGAGACCCAGGGGGTGACGACATGACGACGGTGCCGGGCAATACGAAATTCGTCTTCGTGACGGGCGGCGTGGTCTCCTCGCTCGGCAAGGGCATCGCGGCCGCCTCGCTCGGGCGGCTGCTGGTCGAGCGGGGGCTCTCGGTCACGATGCTCAAGTTCGATCCCTACATCAACGTGGACCCGGGAACGATGTCGCCGTTCCAGCACGGCGAAGTCTTCGTGACCGACGACGGCGCCGAGACCGACCTCGACCTGGGCCACTACGAGCGCTTCATCGACCGCTCGCTCTCCCAGCAGAGCAACGTCACCACCGGCCGGGTCTACCAGAACGTCATCAGCAAGGAGCGGCGGGGGGAGTATCTCGGCTCCACGGTGCAGGTCATCCCCCACATCACCGACGAGATCAAGAGCGCCATCCGCCGCTCGGCGGCGGGGCACGACATGGTGATCATCGAGATCGGCGGCACCGTGGGCGACATCGAATCGCTTCCCTTTCTCGAGGCGATCCGGCAGTTCCGCCAGGAGGTGGGCCGCGAAAACGCGCTGTTCGTGCATCTCACGCTGGTGCCGTTCATCGCCGCCGCGGGTGAGCTCAAGACCAAGCCGACCCAGCACTCGGTCCGCGAGCTCATGCAGATCGGGATCCAGCCCGACGTCCTGGTGTGCCGGAGCGACCACACACTCTCGGCGGAGATCAAGCGGAAGATCGCGCTCTTCTGCAACGTGGATTTCGGCTGCGTGATCGAGAGCCCCGACGTCAGCTCGATCTACGAGATCCCGCTCCGGTTCCGCGAGCAGGGCTTCGACCGGGTGGTCTGCCAGCGCCTTCACCTGGAGACCCCGGAGCCCGACCTCTCCGGCTGGGAGACCATCGTGGGCAAGATCCTCCACCCCGCGGAGCGGGTGCGGATCGCCGTGGTGGGGAAGTACACCGATCTCCACGACGCCTACAAGTCGGTGCAGGAGGCCCTCCTCCACGGCGGGATTCCCAACGACGTCGGCGTGGACATCGAGTGGGTGGGGAGCGACGGCTTCACCGATCAGGCCGCCGCCGGCAAGCTGCTCGACGGCAAGCACGGGCTCCTGGTGCCGGGCGGGTTCGGCGTGCGCGGCGTGGACGGCATGGTGGAGGCGGTGCGCTGGGCCCGGGAAAATGGCCTGCCGTTCTTCGGCATCTGTCTGGGGCTCCAGGCGGCGACCATCGAGTTCGCCCGCGACGTCTGCGGCCTGGCCGGCACCAACAGCACCGAGTTCGAGCCCGATTGCGAAACCCCGGTCATTTCGCTGCTGGCCTCGCAGCGCGACGTCTCCGATCTGGGCGGTACGATGCGGCTGGGCGCCTATCCCGCGCGGCTCCGCGCCGGAAGCCTGGCGGCGAAGGCCTACGGCGCCATCGAGATCAGCGAGCGGCACCGGCATCGCTGGGAGGTGAGCAACGCCTACCGCGACGTCCTCGCCGAGCACGGCCTCCGGTTTTCGGGACAGTCGCCCGACGGCTCGCTGGTGGAGATCATCGAGCTCCCCGGGCACCCGTGGTTCCTGGGCTGCCAGTTCCACCCGGAGCTCAAGTCGCGCCCGACCCGGCCGCATCCACTGTTCGCCTCGTTCATCGGCGCGGCGCGGCTGCACGCCGCGCGGGCCCGGGGAGGCCCTCACGCGGCGATCCGGGAGCTCATCGAAGCGGCGAAGTGACGACCTGGCGCTTCGCCCCCGGGCCCGTTCTGGTCGCCGGTCCCTGCGTAGTCGAGGAGGGCGACCTGCTGCCGCGGGTCGCGACGCGGCTCGCCGAGATCGGTGCGCGGCTCACGCTCCCGGTCTGCTTCAAGGCGAGCTTCGACAAGGCCAATCGCTCGAGGCTCGGTGGACCGCGCGGCCCGGGGCTGCAGGACGGCCTCTCCCTGCTCGCCGCCGCGCGGCAGGCGAGCGGTCTCCCCGTCCTGACCGACGTGCACGAGGCCGCGCAGGCCGGCACGGTCGCGGAGGTGGCCGATGCGCTGCAGGTCCCGGCGTTTCTCTGCCGCCAGACCGACCTGCTGGTCGCCTGCGGCCGGACCGGGAAGCCGGTCAATGTGAAAAAGGGACAGTGGATGGATCCGGAAGGGATGCGGGGCTCGCTGGAAAAGGTCCGGAGCGGTGGGGCCGCCGAGATCGCGGTCACCGAGCGGGGCACCTTCTTCGGCTATGGCGACCTGGTGGTGGACTTCCGCGGCCTGGCCCGGCTGCGCGCCGCAACCGGCGCGCCGGTGCTCTTCGACGCGACCCACAGCGTACAGCGGCCGGGGCAGGGCGCCCTGGGGGCGAGCGGCGGCGAGCGATCCCACATTCCGGCGCTCCTCGCGGCGGCCGCGGCGGCGGGGGCGGATGGGTTCTTTCTCGAGACCCATCCCGACCCGGCGCGGGCGCCCAGCGACCCGGAAACCCAGTGGCCGCTGGACGAGCTGGAGCCGCTCCTCCGCCGCACCCTCCGGATCTGGCGCGCGGCGCGGGAGGCGGCGTGATCGCCCCGGAGCAGGCCCGGCGGGTGAGGCTCCTCGCCCTCGACGTGGACGGCGTGCTCACCGACAACGGGATCTGGGTGGCGCCGGTGGACGGCGACCGGGTCGAGTTCAAACGCTTCGACATCCAGGACGGGCTCGGCCTGGTGCTGCTGCGGGGCTCCGGCATCGAGGTGGCCTGGGTCAGCGGCCGGCACTCCGAGGCGACCGAGCTCCGCGCGAAGGAGCTCCGCATCCCGATGCTGATTCAGGACAGCGGGGCGCGGAAGCTTCCCGCGATGGAGAAGCTCCTCGCCGAGAAAGGACTCGCGTGGGAGGAAGTGGCGTACGTGGGCGACGACATCGCCGACCTGCCGGTGCTCCGGCGCGCGGGCCTGCCGATCTCCGTGGCCAATGGCTGCCCGGAGGTGCAGGAGTCGGCGGCGTTCGTCACCACCGCGCGGGGCGGGAGCGGCGCGGTGCGCGAGGTGATCGTGACGCTGCTCAAGGCCCGGGGCGAGTGGAACGGCGCGATCCAGCGCTACCTCAAGGGCTGCGGGGACCCCGCCGCGTGAGCGCCGGAAACGTGGTGGCCGCCGGACGCCGGGTCCTGGAGCTCGAGGCGCGCGCGGTGCGCGGGGCCGCGGCCCAGCTCGACGACCGCTTCGAGCGGGCGGTGGCCCTGCTCAAGGCGAGCACCGGCCGGGTGATCGTGACGGGGGTGGGCAAATCGGGGCTCATCGCGCGGAAGATCGCGGCGACCCTCACCTCGACCGGGACGCCCGCCACCTGGCTCCATCCGGTGGACAGTCTCCACGGCGACCTGGGCCTGGTGGGGCCCACGGACGTGGCGATCGTCCTGAGCAAGAGCGGCGAGACCGACGAGCTGGAGGGACTGCTCGGCGCGCTGCAACGGCTCGCGGTGCCGATCATCGCGCTCACCGGGTCGGCCGACTCGGCGCTCACCCGCGCGGCCGCGGTGGTGCTCGACGCCGGGGTGGCGGAGGAGGCCTGTCCCCACGATCTCGCCCCCACCAGCAGCACCACCGTGGCGCTGGCCCTGGGCGACGCGCTGGCGGTGGCGCTCCTCGAGGAGAAGGGCTTCGCCGCGGAGGACTTCGCCCGGCTCCACCCCGGCGGACGGCTCGGCCGGCGGCTGCTCCTGCGGGTGAGGGACGTGATGCTCCCGCCGCCGGCGGAGGGGCTGCTCCCCCCATCGGCAACGATGCGGGACGCGGTCGTCGCGCTGGCCCATCAGCGCGGACTCGCGATGGTGGGCGAGAGCGGCCGGCTCGGCGGGGTGCTCACCGCGGGCGACCTGTCCCGAATCGCCGAGCGCGACGGCGATTTTCTCTCGGTGGCGCTCCAGTGCGTGATGACCCGCACGCCCAGGACCTGCGCTCCGGACGATTTCGCCGCCGCCACCGTGGGCCTCATGGAGCGCCACGGCATCATGGCGGTGCCGGTGGTCGAGGACGGGGACCGGGTGGTGGGCGTGGTGCACCTGCACGATCTGATGCGGGCGGGGGCGGTATGACGCAGGGCGGACGGGCGGACAGGCGGTCAGGCGGCAAGGGCGCCGCTTTGCGCCCACTCTCCGTCCGTCCGCCCGTCCGCCTGTCCGCCCCGCTCGCCTTGGCCACGCTGCTGGCCTTCGCCTGCACCGACGCCGGCGTTCGCCCCACCGCCGTCACCGTGGCGGCCGACAGCGCCGACCAGGTGCTGTTCAAGATGTCCACCCGGATCACCGAGAACGGGGTGCTGCGTGGCTTCGTGGACGCGGACACCGCCTACCTGTACCAGCGCGCCCAGACCATGGACCTCCGCGGCTTCACGGTGCGGCTCTTCGACGAGCAGGGCAATCACAAGAGCACCCTCACCGCGCGGACCGGCCTCTATCAGACCTTCAGCCGGCGGCTGGACGCCCGGGGCGGCGTGGTGGTGGTCTCGACCGACGGGCGCAAGCTCCGGACCGAGCACCTGATCTACGATCCCTCGGCCAACCAGATTTCGAGCGACACGACCTTCGTGTTCGACGGGCCGAATGAGCACGGCACCGGCAACGGGTTCCTCTCGGACATCGGGTTCGCCAATGTCACGGTGCAGCAGCCGAAGGGCCAGCAGAGGGGCAAGGGCTTCCTGCTGCCCGGACAATGAGCGCGATCCGGAGTCTGGGCCTGGGCGCCGCGATCGGCTGCCTCGCGGCGCCATCCGCCGCGGCGCAGGCGGCGAAGACCTGCCAGCTGCAGGTGGACAACGTGGACCGCCAGGGAATGTCGAGCACGGTGGCCGGCTCGACGAACTACTTCGCCGGGGGCAACGTCCGGCTGCACTGCGTGGGGCAGGAGGTGCGGATCTGGACCGACAGCGTGGCCTCCTACCAGGGCCAGGTGGTGCAGTTCATCGGACACTTCCGCTACCAGGACCAGGAGGCGCACGTCACCTCGGACTTCGGGACGTACTACAAGGACAACGAGCGCTGGGAGGCTCAGGGCCACGTCGTCTACGTCAATCGCCCCGACAGCTCCAGGCTCGAAGGGCCCAACGCGCGCTATTATCGCAGGATCAAGGGCACCCGCGACCAGGAGGAGGTGGAGGCCGACCAGCGGCCGCGGCTCACCCTCGCCGCGAAGGATTCGGCGGGGCGGCTGGCCGAGCCCTATCGGGTGGTGGCCGATCGGATCCGGCTCCGCGGCGACGACCAGATGTGGGGCGGCGGCAACGTGACCATTGACCGGAGCGATCTCCAGGCCCGCTCCGACTCCGTCGCGCTCGATACCGGGAAGGGCAGCGCCGGCGTGCTCCTCGGCCATGCCTCGCTCCGGCGGACGGTCTCGGACAGCTTCGCCCTGGCGGCGAAGCGGATCGACCTCACGCTCCTGAAGCGGGAGCTCTCCGCGGTCACCGGCCGGGACAGCGCCACGCTGACCAGCAGGGAGCTCGATCTCTCCGGCGAGACGATCGCGCTGCGACTCAAGGACCGGAAGGTCGTTCAGACCCTGGCGTGGGGAGCGGCGCAGAAGCCGCGCGCGCTCGCCGACGAATACCAGGTGCGGGGCGATTCCCTCGCCTTGGACACCCCGAACGAGACCCTCAAGGAGCTGCGCGCCTTCCGGGGCGGCTGGGTCGGCTTCAAGCCGGATACGGCCAAGGGCGAGCAGGACTGGCTCGCCGGCGACACGGTGGTCGCCACGTTCGAGGAGCGGCCCCCGGCGCCCGGAGGGGGCCGGAAGTCGGCGCTCCGGCGCCTGGAAGCGAAGCGCTCGGCCCACTCCTTCTACCGTGTGGCGGGGAGCGGCACCGGCGCGCGACCCTCGATCGCCTACTCCCGCGCCGATCACATCGTGCTGTTCATGCAGTCGGGCGACTCGCTCCAGGTCGAGCGCGTCGAGATGACCGGGAACGTGGACGGCGTGCAGCTCGAGCCCAAGGCGGCGAAGCCGGACACGGTGAAGAAGGACACGAGCGCCGTCAAGCCGAGGAAACCGTGACCGGCGGCAACGGCGGAAATCCGAGCGTCCTGGCGGCGGAAGGGCTCCGAAAGGCCTTCAGGCGCCGGGTCGTCGTGAACAATGTGGCGGTGCGGCTGGCCCAGGGCGAGATCGTCGGCCTGCTCGGGCCCAACGGGGCGGGGAAGACCACGGTGTTCTACCTCATCACCGGGCTCATTCGCCCCGATGCCGGCCGTATTACGCTCGACGGGCGCGACCTCACCGGCAAGCCGATGTACCGCCGGGCGCGGCTGGGGATCGGATACCTCGCCCAGGAGCCGTCGGTGTTCCGCCGGATGACCGTCGAGGACAATGTCCTCGCGATCCTGGAAACTCTGCCGCTCTCCGGGCTCGAGCGGCGCGACCGGCTGGAGCGGCTGCTGGCGGAGCTCTCGATCAAGCACCTGCGCTCCGACCGGGCCTATTCGCTCTCGGGCGGGGAGCGGCGCCGGCTCGAGATCACCCGCGCGCTGGCGACCGTGCCCAAATTCATGCTGCTGGACGAGCCGTTCGCCGGCGTGGACCCGATCGCGGTGCACGACATTCAGACCATCGTGGCCGGGCTCCGCCACCGCGGCATCGGAGTGCTGATCACCGACCACAGCGTCGAGCACATGTTCGAGATCGTGGACCGGGCCTACATCATGTACGAGGGTGAGGTCCGGGCCTCGGGCACCGTGCGTGAGCTGGTGTACAACGATCAGGTCGCCGAGCTCTACCTCGGCCCCACCATGACCTCGCGGCTCCGCAGCCGCATGGAGACGGCGCCGTGAGGCCCGGTCTCTCCCAGCAGGCCGGGCTCCGCCAGGAGCTCCGGATCAATCCGCGGCTGTACCAGGCCATGGACATGCTGTACATGCCCATGATGGACCTGCAGCAGCACCTGAAGCAGGAGCTGCTCACCAACCCCTTCCTCGAGCTGCTGGAGCCGGAGGAGGACGAGGACCAGGCGAAGGAATCGGCCGAGAAGGAGAAGGAGAAAGAGAAGGATAAGCAGGAGAAGGAGCAGGAGATCGACTGGGAAGAGATCCTTCTCAACGGCTTCGACGCCGGCGGCTCCCGGTCGCAGTACGAGGAGCAGGAATACCTCGAGCCGGTCTGCGTGGAAACGCCCGACCTGATTGACCACCTCCGCGGGCAGCTCCAGATGCTGGAGCTTTCCACCCGCCAGCAGCTGTTGAGCGAGGAATTCCTCGGCAACCTCAGCGACGACGGCTACCTGATCGCCCCGATGGAGGAAATCCGGAACTCGGTCAATCTCCTGCTGGAGCGCCACGCCGCCGGTGCGGCGGCCCGGGAGGAGCCGGCGGGAGGGGAGGACGGCGACGAGGACGAGGCGGCGCTGGATCCGGCCGATGTGCTGGCGCCCGACCCGACCTGGATCGGCATGCCGGAGAACGGGGCGAGCCCCGAAGCGGCCGCCCTCGCCGCGGCGGCGCCGGCGGAGGCGCCCCGGCCGCTCCCGGCCGGCAACCTCCCGGGCGTCCCCTATTACTCCGACGCCGAGCTGGAGGAGATGCTGGCGGTGATCCAGAAGCTGGATCCGCCCGGCGTGGGGGCGCGCGACCTCCGCGAGTGCCTCCTCCTGCAGCTCCGCGAGGCCGGCGACACCGATGGCCTGGCCTACCGGCTCGTGGCTGAGGCGTTCCCCGACCTGATCGCCCATCGCTGGAACGAGCTGGCCAAGCGCTTCGGAGTGGAGCCCGCCCGGGTCCAGGCCGCCGGCGACACGCTCTCCCGCTTCGACCCCAAGCCAGGACTCAAGTACTCCACCCGGAGCGACGGCTACATCATTCCCGACCTCATCGTGGACAAGGTCGGCGACCGGTACCACGTGAGCCTCAACGACACCGGCGTGCCCCGGCTGCGGCTCAGCCGGTCGTACCAGGAGGTCGCGCGGGACAAGAAGAAGCTCACCCCGGAAAACCGGGAGTTCATCGCCAACAAGCTCAACAGCGCGAACTGGATGATCCAGGCCATCGAGCAGCGCCGACAGACGATGCTCAAGGTGATGAATTTCATCGTGGACCGGCAGCGGGCCTTCTTCGAGAAGGGCGTCGAGTACCTCAAGCCGCTCACCCTGCGCGAGGTGGCCGAAGTCATCAGCATGCACGAGTCCACGGTGAGCCGGGTCACCAACGAGAAGTACGTGCAGACGCCCCGCGGGGTCCTGCCGCTCAAGTTCTTCTTCTCCAGCGCGCTCACCACCGCCTCCGGCGAGGACGCCAGCGCCCGCTCCATCCGCGCCAAGCTCGAGAAGCTGGTGCAGGAGGAATCGGAGTCCCGGCCGCTCACCGACCAGCAGATCGTCCACCTCTTCCAGGAACAGGGAATCCAGATCGCCCGGCGCACCGTCGCCAAGTATCGCGATCAGCTCGGCATCCTGCCCGCCCGTATGCGGAAACGGGTATGAGCCGGCCGGTGGACGTGAGCCTGCTCGTCCCCGCCAAGGACGAAGCGGACAACCTCCCCGAATTCCTGAAGCTCTGCGGCGAATCCCTCAGGCCGGCCCCGTTCTCCTTCGAAGTCGTGGTGGTGGACGACGGCTCCCGCGACGGCACCCCCGACGTGCTGGAGCGGCTCAGGTCCGAGTACGAGTTCCTCCGGGTGGTGACCCACCGCCGCCAGCGCGGCATCGCCGACGCGCTCCGGAGCGCCTCCGACGCGGCCGCGGGCGAGGTCTTCGTCTTCTACCCCGCCGACCTGCAATACCTCCCCTCGGACGTTCCGGCCCTGGTCCGGCCGATCCTGGACGGTCAGGCGGACATCGTCACCGGCACCAAGCAGGGGAAATACGAGAAGGCGTTCGTGAGCCGGATCTACAACGGGCTCTGCCGCCGGCTCTTCGGTGTCCCGGTGGAGGATCTCAACTCGGTCAAGGCGTGGCGCCGGGAAATCATGGCCGGCGTGCCGCTCCGGCCCGAGTGGCACCGCTACATGGTCGTCATCGCCGCCGCGGACGGCTGGCGGCTCACCTCCCGCCCGGTGCCGCTGTATCCCCGCCGCGCTGGAGTTTCGAAGTTCACCTGGAAACGGATCCCGGTCGGCGGCCTCGACCTCGTGGCGGTCTGGTTCCAGCTCCGGTTCGGGCGGAAGCCGATGCTCTTCTTCGGGCTCTTCGGCGCGATCCTCTTCGCGGTGGGCCTGCTGGCCGGGCTCGTGGCGCTGGTGCTCCGGTTCGGGTTCGGGACCGGCTTCCGGCCGCTGCTCAATCTGGTGGAGACCATGGTCATCAGCGGGATCTCCCTGTTCGGGTTCGGATTCGTCGCCGAAATGATGGCGGTGATGCGCGAGGAGCAGCGGGAGCTGTTTCACCGTCTGGACGAGCGGCGGCGGGACTGACACCTTCCCAGGGCCGTGGCTTCATTCGCTGATGCGATCCCGCACGCGGCGGCGCCGGCCGGGTTCGCGGTACCCGCGGTGAGCCGGTCAGTCCCGCGGCAATCGAATGCCGTAGCGCGCGAGAAACAGCGCGAGCTCTTCCGTGAGGCTCGAGCCCTCACGAGAGCGCGACCGGCCGCCGAGGTCGAGCCAGTAGACCCGACGTTCGCGGAGGCCGGCCAGCTGCTCGGCGGAGAGGGCGCGCTCGGCCAGTACGGTGTCGCCGGCGGTCGTCGGCGGCAGCTGCGCGTCGGCCCGGAGCCAGAGCAGCCGCGACCGTCCGGCGCTCCGCCGGTACACCCGGAATGGGGCGTTCTCCTCCACGGTGACGCCCTCGTGGCGGACGTAGCGGTCGAACTCCGACATCATTTCTTCGATCTTGGCGCTCCGCTCCTCCGGAGAGAGCCGGCGCGGAAACTCGGGCGCCTGTTTGACCACCCGGGCCGGCGATCCCACCGCGAGCGAGTACGCCGGGATGGTCCCGGACGCGAGCGAATTCGCACCGATGACGGCCCCGTCGCCCACCGTCGTCCCCGGCATGATGAAGACCCGCCAGGGGAGCCACACGCTCTTGCCGAGCGTGACCGGGGCGTAGATCACCGGATACCCGTCCAGCGCGTTGAGCCAGGCGCTATGGGTGAAGATGAGGCAATGGCCGCCGATGCCGGTATCGTCGCCGATGACAACCGGCTTGGTGGGATTGATGAACGCCATCTGGAGCACGATGGTCCGACTGCCGAGCCGGAAGAGCGATTCCGGCAGCTGCGGGCCGCCGACGTACACCTGCTCCCGGATCCTGGCGTCTTCGCCGATTTCGATGGTCTCGCACGAGACGTAGCTGGTGGTCCCCACGCTGGAATGCCGGCCGATGGTAATGCGGCGTCCCATCACCATCGCGAGGAATCCGATCTCGACGTGATCGCCCAGATCCACGGTCTTGCCGACCACGACACCGCCGAACGAGAACTTCACCCGGCGGCCGATGCGGTATCCCAGGAAGATCCGATAGGCCCAGACCTTGACCGGACTCGGGAGCCAGCCGAACAGGAACAGATGACCCCAGGGGATCCGTTTGTGGGGGACCAACAGATCGGGCATACCTGCTCGAGTGGGGAGGGGCGGGTCCGCGGTGCTGCCGGAGGCCGGTTTCCCAAGGGTATCGGGGAGGGTTCAGGGCTGTCAAGCGCGCCCGCATGATACGGGTACCATCAGCCGGCGCTGCGCTCGCGCCGCCGGAGCGATACGGGCTCGAGGTGCTGGTGGATCTCTCCCGATTGCTTCCGATCGAGGATCCCACCGCGCCGGTGACCGAGGTGCTCGTGGTGGAGGAGCCGCGCGATCCCGGAACGCTCGCGAGCCTGGTGTCGAGCGGATGGAGGATCGCGCCCGGGGACGGCGTGGTCCGGGTGCCTCGAGCGGCGCTCCGGGTCATCGCGGATGTCGCCGGGGCGGGGGTCGAACAGCGGACGACGGCGCGCGACCGTCTCGGAAGGGTGCCCTCCGGCGAAAACCCCCTGGTGGCGGCGGGCCTGGAGCGGGAGCCGGTGGTGTCGCGCGCGGCGGCCCTCCTGCGGGAGGCGGTCATCGCGAGCGCCGGCGACCGAGCGGTGCGCCTCCTCCCGGCGTGGCCCGAGGGGCGGCGATGGGCGGCGGCGATCACCCACGACCTCGACGCCGTCGAGTGGTGGGCGGTCTTCACCGGTCTCCGCGCCGTCGAGCTGGGTGGCAAGGGCCATCTCCGCCTCACCGCCCGGGTGCTCGCCGCCGCCGCCCGGGCGATCGGCGCCGATCCCCTCGCGGACGGAGTGCGATCGCTCCTCGCCGGGGAGGCGCGCCGGGATCTGGTCTCGACCTGGTTCGTCCTGTGCGGAACCCCGACGCTCAGGACCCTCCTCGCCGGCGATCTCACCTACCGCCCCGAGGCGACGAAAGCGGTGGCCGCGCTCCGCGCGATCACCGAGGGGAGGCACGAAGTCGGATTGCATGGGAGCTTCGAGACCGGCCGGATCGCCGGGGCGTTCAAGGCGCAGCGCGGGCGCCTGGCCGCTCTCGCCGGGCGGGAGATTGCCGGGGTGCGGCAGCATTTCGTCAAGATGGATCCCGGAGTCACCCACCGCTCCATGCTCGCCGCCGGTTTCAGCTATGATGCGACGTACGGGTTCCCCGATCGGAACGGCTTCCGGCTGGGGGTCGCGGACGTGGTCCCGGGCTGGGACGACGAGCGGCGCCTTTCCAGCGACCTGATGGAGGTGCCGCTGATCTGGATGGATCGCGCGCTCAGCAAGTACCGCGGGATCGAGCGGCCGGACGCCTGGATCAACGATGGGTTGGAGCTCGCGGCCGCCGCCCGGCAGGTGGACGGGCTCTGGGTGGGGTTGTGGCATCCGAATCTGACACCGCCGCTGGGATATCCCGGCGCTCCGGAAGCGCTCGCCCGGTTGTTGGACGAGCTCCGCGGGCTGCAACCCTATTGGGGACGCCTCCAGGACATCGTCGCCTGGCGGCGCGCACGGAAGAGCGTTCGGGCCCGCGCGGTGTCCGCGAACGGCCGGGTTACCGCGGTGCTCCCCACGGCGCTGCCTGCGCCCCTCCGGCTGGTCGATGCGCACGGTGCGCCCGCCGAGGAGGTGAGCGTCGGATGAAGGTGTTGTTCGTCGCGCACTCGTATCCGCGATTTCCCAAGGACCCGGTCGGATCGTTCATCCTGAGGCTTGCGGTCGCGCTTCGGACCTGTGATGTGGATGTGCTCGTGATCGCTCCCGCGGGGCCCGGGCTGGCGGCCACCGACACGTACGAGGACATCCCGGTCCATCGGTATCGCTATGCCCCGGTGAAGCGCCAGACGCTGGCGTACACCGGAAC
>DASYRI010000231.1:0-3074 GCA_036004545.1 Gemmatimonadales bacterium | reverse complement strand
GCGCTGGGCCGACCCAAGGAGGCAGTTCCCTGGCTCCGGAAGGCCATGGCGGCGGCGCGTTACGAACCCCGGCACTACCCGCACGTCAACCTCGCTCGCGTCTACATGAAGCTCGGACAGGTCGACGCCGCCATCGCCCAGCTACGCGCCGCCCTCGCCCTCGCGCCCCAGTACCGGCCGGCTCGCACCGAGCTGCATCGACTTCTCGGTCTCCTCAACTGAGCTTGGTTCCCGGTCGGGCCCCAGAAATAGGGAGCCCCGAGGGCATTTGCGGCCCGCGGCCGTGTGCCGGCGCAGGCCGCCCCGCAGGTGAGGTCGCGAGACCCTCGGGGCCGGTGGTGCCTGGATCCTCCCAGGCGAGCCACCCTTGCTGCTTAACGGGTGCGCACGACCTAGGAGGTCACCACCTCACAACTCACCGGTTTACTTCCACTCACGGCTGGACCACCTCCTTTCTCGGCGCACCCACCACGCGGGCCCACGCACCCGCCACCGAGAACCGGCCGCCGACTGCCGGCCCGCGGCTCGATCCGCTCCGCCCGGCTCTCCCGTCGGGATCGGAGCGCGAGGGGGCTGTGTAACCCCGATCGACTCGCGCACATCCTACGCTTCGCCCGAAGCGACTGTCTACGGGATTTTGTCCGACTCCGCCGCGAGGCGGGTCAGATAGGCGGCCCACTCGACCGGGAGCAAATACTTCTTCGCCGCGTTGCACGCCCGGCACGCGGGCACGAGATTCGAGCGGACGGAACGCCCCCCACGCACCAGCGGGACACGGTGGTCCATCGTGAGCTCCCGCGCTGGGGTGGGACGCCCGCAGTAGCCGCACCGCTCTCGGCCGAGCCGGCGCTTCCACCACGCGCTTGCCCGAAGCTGGCGCGCACGCGCCTTCTCCCGGCGGACCTCGGCCGGGGTGACCGGGCTGACGAAGCCGCCCGGCGGCAGCGTCAGCGCGTCAGGATCCGCGCCAGAAGGTCGGACGGGTGGTAGTTCGCCGCGGGGTTCCATTGCTGCGGGCACGCCGAGAGCACGACCAGGCAGTCCAGGAAGGCGCGCAGGAGCACCCAGTCCCCCGCCTCGGTCTGGGGCGGGCCAAACGTGACGCTCCCGTCGGGACGGACAGCGACGTTCATGAAGAAATTCACTGGCTGGGGAACGACGGGGCAGCTGGCACCGAGGGCGCGGAGCGCCGCGTGAAAGTTCTCGCCGCACGAGGCGTGGCCGGCGACGTGGTACTGGGCGTACCGGGCCGGATCGCAGGCCGCGAAGAGCATGTCGTGAACGCCCGGCGTGCGGTCCTCCTCGAACTGCAGCATGGGACGCCGGAGACTCGAGAAGAACGACTGACCGACCTGGGGGAAGAGTCGGTCGATCTGGACGCGCGTATGCGATGCGGAGAGATACTCGCTCGGATTCGCCGACGCGAGCGCGAAGAAGTCCGCGCAGCCGCGTCCCTCCACGTCCACGATCTGGACGTACTCTCCCGCGGCCATGCGGAGTCCCGCGCCGGTCCCGGCGGGGATGCGGATCTCCCGGTCGACCTTCAGCGTCTCGGCGCGAGCAGGATGGCCCATGACGCCCTCCGCGCGTGACCGCGGGTCAGGGGGACAGACCGGACGGCCGCTTGTCGCCCAGCGCCAGGTCCTGGGCTCGCCCGGCCGGGACCAGGAACGCCGAGAGCAGGGCCAGCGAGGCGATGCCGAGCCCGACAAGGAACACCCCGTGCAACGCGTTGGCGAGCCCCTGGCTGAACGCGGCGAGGACCGCCGGCGGAAGCGCGCTCCGGAGCGTCGGCTCGATCAGGGCGTCCGGGTGCGCGATGAGCACCTCGAGCTGCGCTCGCGCGGCTCCCTCCAGCCCGCCCAGGACCATCGTGAGCTGCCGGCCGAGCTCGGCCGACAGCACGGCCCCCATCACCGCGACGCCGACGGCGCCGCCGATCGACCGGAAGAAAGTCGTGGCCGAGGTTGCCGCCCCCAGGTCCGCCCGGGGCACCGCGTTCTGCACCGCCAGGAGGAGCGGCACCATGATGAGCCCCATCCCCATCCCGGCGAGGAGCATGTTCCGCGCCGTGACCGCGCGGGTCGTGCCGAGCCCCATGTGGCTCATCAGGAGGAAGGCAACCGCAAGACACACCATGCCGCCGACGACCGGCCAGCGGTAGCCGACCCGCAGGAGAAGCCGGGCCGACACGACCGAGAAGGTCACCCACCCGAGCACGAACGGGGTGAGCGCGGACCCCGCCTCGGTGGCGCTGCCGCCGAGCACGCCCTGGACGAAGAGCGGGATGAAGGAGATGGTCCCGAACATCGCCATGCCCGCCAGGAATCCCGATACCGCGGCGGCGCGGAACATGCGGTTGGCGAACAGACGCAGCGGCAGCAGCGGCTCCGGGGCGCGGCGCTCCCAGCGGGCGAACTCCACGAGGAGCCCGATCGACACGGCGGTCAGGACATAGTGGCCCGGTCCGAACCGCCCGGCCCGGCCCCCCTCGACGAGGGCAGCCAGGAGCCCCGCCATTCCGGCGGTGAGCAGTCCGGCGCCGCGGAGGTCGATCTTCACCGGTCCGCGGGGCCGGTCTGTGCCGGCCAGGGCCACCCCGAGGACGGCGCCGGCAAGGAGTCCGAACGGCACGTTGACGAAGAACACCCAGCGCCAGGACAGGTGATCGGTCAAGAAGCCACCGATGAGGGGACCCACGATCGACGCGAGGCCCCAGGTCGCCGAGAAATAGCCTTGCATCCGTGCACGCTGCTCGAGGCCGTAGAGATCCGCGATGATGGTCATGCCGAGGGGGATCAGCGCCCCGCCTCCGAGCCCCTGGAGCGTCCGGCAGATGATCAGCACCGTCATCGACGACGCGAACCCCGAGAGCACCGACCCGACCAGGAAGATCGTCAGTCCGGTCAGGTACACGCTCCGGCGGCCGTAGAGGTCCGCGAGCCGCCCCCAGAGCGGCATCGAGATCGTCGCGGCGAGGATGTAGCCCGAGAAGACCCACGAGTAGATGGCGAGTCCGCCCAAGCTCGCGATCACCGTCGGCATGGCGGTCGCGACGGCGGTCGACTCCATGG
>DASYRI010000230.1:0-4023 GCA_036004545.1 Gemmatimonadales bacterium | reverse complement strand
GATCCTCCGACCAGTCCGCGTTCTGCGACGAGCTCACCTGCAGGTAGAGGAGCGTGGAGTCCGCCGTGATCGCGGCGGAATCCGCCACCAGGGCGCTGTCCTGCGCGACGGTCGCCGATTCCACCGCCGCGACGGTGGCCTGAACCCGCTCGCGGGGGACCCAGGCCGGAGCGAGCCAGAGGTCCGCGGCGCCGCCTTTGAGCACCGCGAGCCGCCGGGGCGGCACCTCGCGCAGGTCGAGCGAGGCGACGTCGCGTCCCTGCCGCAGCACCAGCGTGGCGGCGCCCGCCACCAGCGGGAGATCCGCTCCCCATTCTCCGGCCACCCCGGCCACCAGCCGGTTGGTCGAGAGGTCGACGACCCAGACGGAATCGGCGATGGGGCGCGCCAGGAGCCAGCGGCCGGAGGTCCCGATCCGGATCTCCCGGGGGACGCCGGGCAGCTCGATCGCGGCCGCCACCTTGAGCGTGTAGCGGTCGTACGCCACGATGCGCGCTTCGTCGCCCACGACGTAGATCCGGTGGCCGGAGGGGCTGAAGGCCACGTCCCGGGCATGGTCGGCGAAGCGGATCGAGCTGACCGCCCGCCGGCCGAGCGTCTCGTAGAGCAGCACCGCGCTGTCCGCCGCGACGGCCACCAGGTCCCCCCACCAGGTCGCCGCCACCTCTCCCGCCGGCAGCACGGTCGAGTAGACGATCTGCTCCGCGTTGGCGGTGACGAGCCGGGGCTTCTTGTCCCCGGTCACCGCGATCAGGAGGTCGTTCGCCGCGCCGAAGAGGACTCGCGGCGGGGCGGGAAGCGTGTCGTGGAACTCGACCGGATTCCGCCGGAGGATCCGAACGATGTGGCGTCCCGCCGCGCCGCCCGCGAGGTACAGCGAGCCGTCGGGTCCGACGACTCCCGGGCCCTGGCCCACATCGAGGAGCTTCCGGACCGACCGGGTCTCGAGCTCCACCGCGACCAGGACGCCGGTGGCGTCCACCGCCCACGCCACCCGCGCGCCGGCGTCGGCGCCAAGCACGCGCCGGAGCGGTGGGACCGGCCCCAGCGAAGTCCAATTGGGGCTGCCGAGGCTGTCGGGATGGAACGCCTCGACCGGTCCGCCGGCTCGCGGAAAACGAAGCAGGGAAACCGGGACCCCGACCGCCGGGAGGTCCGGGGGCGGGGCGGGGCGTTGCGGCCGGCACCCGGCGGCGGCGATCACGACCGCCGCCCGGACGACCCGGGCGGCGGCGTGGCGAGACCTCCGGTGGGGCCTCCGGTTCAGAAGGTGGGTCCGAGGCTGATCGTCCAGTAGCCCTTCACTCCCGGCCGCTGCAGCGGGAACGCATAGTCGGCGCGGAGGATGATGAAGTTGAAGAGGTTGGCCCGGAGCGCCAGCCCGGTCGAGGTGAGCGGCACCCGCACGTTCTGGAAGCTGTCGCCCGGCTTCCGGCTCCATTGCACGGAGAGCCCGCCCTCCCAGGCCACGGCGGCGTCGTAGAAGAACGCGCCCTCGACGGAAGGGAAGCCGGTCGGAAGCAGGCCCGAGCCGTAGCCGAACAGCGGGAAGCGGAGCTCGGCCGTGGCGAGCGCGAGCCGGGTCCCGATCAGCTGGTCCAGCGCGAGGCAGCCGGTGGTCGAGTTGGGATCGGCCGCGGTGAGGCACTCATGCTTGAAGAACGAGCCGGAGGTGTAGCCCCTGAGCAGGTCCGGACTCCCGGCGAAGAAGCGGAAGCGGACCTCGTCGCGGCCGTGCTGCCCGTAGTACTGGAACCGGGTGGCCAACCGGAACGGACCGACGAAACGGTCGTAGCGGCGGTAGTCGAAGTTGAGCGTGGTGAAGCGCCAGTCGCCGATCCGCTGGGTCACCTCGAACCGCTCCCGGCGTCCCAGCATCGGCCCCACCGGGCCGAAGATGGTGTTGTCGTACACCAGCGCGGCGGACGGCTGGACGAAGCTGGCCGAGGAGAGGGTCGTGTCCACCACAAACGGGTCCGCGGTCGCGTTGCCGGTGTTGGGGTCGAACGGCTGGAAATACCGGCGCAGGGCGTCCGACACATTGAAGAAGCCGGCCCCGAACTCCAGCCGGCGGAACCGGCTGAAGGGATACGCGCCCATCGCCTCCACGTCGCGCACCACGAGGCGGCGGATGTCCTGCACGTAGGAAACCTCGTTGGTGCCGGTCTGCTGGTAGGAGCTCCCGGCGTAGTAGAAGTACGGCTGCTGCCCCACGCCCAGGGCCCAGTTGAGCCGGCGGCTCAGGTTGACGTACTGCGCCAGGAAGAGCGTCTCGTTGATCCGGCCGTTGAGCGACGCGGCGAATCCCAGCTGGTGGTTCCCCAGCATGTCGCCCAGCACGATGCCGGTCGAGCCGGTGAACCCGCGGCCGAAGGTGTCGCGGGTGTAGCCGATGGTCGGCCGGGTGACGTACTCCGGCTCGAGGGTGGCCTTGTACGGCTTGAAGGTGAACTCGTTGGTGTCGGGCGGCGTGAAGGGTATCGAGTCGAGGATCTTCGCGATGGAGATCGGCTCGCCGACCCCCGCGGCGCGGGCGGAATCGGACTGCGCCGGCAACGAGTCGGCCCGGCGAAACCCGCGCGGCGTCCGGTAAATGGCGCCGCCGCCCAGAATCTGCGGCCCCGAGGGCGGCTTGATCGCCGCGACGGCCGGCCGGGCGGCCGCCCCGGTGGGCGCGATGGTGGCGAGGGGCCGTTGCGCGACCGCCCGGTCGCCCCGCCACGGCTGCTTCTTGAGGCTCCGGGGGTTGGTGAGGGTGTAGACGTCGTACTTCCCCTGCTCGAAATATACGAACGCCAGCTTGTCCGCCGAGTGCGCCCACGACAGCACCGGCGAGAGCGCGGTGATGCCCTGCACCCCGGTGTAGAAGTCGGTGAGCTGGTACACCTCGCCCTCGCCCACCTCGTACAGGTAGATGTTGGCGACACCGTTCCGATCGGAGATGAAGGCGATCGCCGTTCCGTCTGGAGACCATGCCGGATCCACGTTGCGGCCGGCGTCGAGCCCCGCCGGGAACTCCATCTTCCCGGTGTCGAGGTGGTAGAGCGCGATCCTGAGGCTGCCCCAGCGGAGCGCGTTGAAGTCGGTGCCCGGGCCCCGGTCGGTGGCGAACGCGATCGTCTTGCCGTCGGGCGACCAGCTGGGGTGGAGATCGGCGTTCTTGTCGTTGGTGAGACGGCGGAGGTCGCTGCCGTCCACGTTGATGGTGTAGAGATCCGAGAGCCCGCCGTCGAGCCCGCTGAAGACCAGCCGCTGGCCGTCGGGGCTCCAGGCCGGAGTATTCACCCCCGAAATCGGCACCCGGATGTCGCGGACCTGCTTGTTGCGCTCGACGTCCACGATGACGATGTCGTCCTTGCCGCCGTGCTTGGCGGCGAGGGCCAGGAACCGGCCGTCGGGCGAGAAGTTCGCCGAGGAGGTGATGAAGCGGAAGGTCTCGTAGTTGCCGCTGAAGGACGACTTGAGCAGCCGGTGAATGGTCTTGCCGGTGTTCGCATCGGCCAGCCAGAGGTCCATGAAGTAGAAGTTCTTTTCGCTGAGATAGGCGATCCGGTTGCCATCGGGCGAGAGCGCCGGCGCCAGGTGCCAGCCGCCCCCCGACTGCTTCTCGGTGAGGAGCGGGGTCGCCACGGCGCGGCCCTTGGTGCGGTTGCCGATCTCGGGGAGGTACTGCTTCTGCACCGCGTCGTGCCATTGCGCCACCAGCTGCTCGAAGGAGACCCCCAGCACCCGCTGCAGGGCCATCTCGACCCCGCCGCCCGAGCCCAGCTTGGTGATCTGCCCGATCGCCTCATCGCCCCAGCGCTGCCCGATGTAGGCCACCAGCGCCTGCCCGAACCGGTACGGGAAGATCCGGTAGAAGTCTTCGGCGGTGGGGAGCTTCCCCTCCAGCGCCGCGTCCCGGAGCCACATGGCGGTGTTCGGATCCACCGGGCCCAGGGAGAAGTACTCCGCCATCCCTTCGACGAACCAGAGCGGCGCGTTCGCGCTGGCGATCCCCTGCACCCCCCCCCCCCCCCCCCC
>DASYRI010000229.1:0-1941 GCA_036004545.1 Gemmatimonadales bacterium | reverse complement strand
GCCGGCGCCTGCGGCCGCCAGGATCTGCTGCTTCCGGGTCAGCCGGTCGAGCCCCAGCGGGAGCTGGACCGGGACGCGGACCTGGATCTGCTTGCCCTTCAGGAAGGCTTCCAGGTCGTCCGCCGCGGCGCCCGCGCTCTGGTATCGGTCGGCCGGCTTTTTCGACATCATCTTGAGCACGATGTCGTTGAGCGGCTTGGGGATGTCGGGCTTGTGCTTCATCGGCGGCACGGGCGGCTCGTGGATGTGCTTGTTCAGCACCGCGAGCGCGGTGGCGCCGACGAACGGCCGCTTTCCGGTGAGGAGGTAGTAGAGCGTCACGCCCGCGGCGTAGACGTCGCAGAGCGGCGTCGCCTTCTGGCCGCGGGCCTGCTCGGGGGCGAGGTAGTAGGGGGTTCCGACCACCATGCCGTCCTTGGTGATCTGGAGCGCGGTCTCGGTCTCGATCGCCAGTCCGAAGTCGAGCAGCTTGGGCTGGTCGCCCGCGGTGATGAGGACGTTGTCGGGCTTCACGTCGCGGTGGACGACGCCCTGCTGGTGGGCGTGCTGGAGGCCGCGGAGCATGCCGGCGGCGATGCGGGCGGCGTCCTTGGGCTCCATGGCGCCCAGGTGCTCGACGATCGTGGAGAGCGACTCGCCGTCGACGTACTGCATGACGATGAAGTGGCGCCCTTCGGCGTAGCCCACGTCGTGGATCTGGACGATGTTGGGATGCTCCATGCGGCCCGCGGTGGTCGCCTCGCGCATGAACCGGGCGACGTACTCGGGGTCGCGGCCCATTTCGGGCGGAAGGATCTTGACGGCCACCTTGCGGCCCAGGCCGAAGTGTTCGGCCAGCCAGACGGATCCCATGCCGCCCGTGCCGAGCTTGGCGATGATGCGGCATTTCTCGAACGTCTTGCCGGTCAGATGGTCTTCGTGTTTAGGCCCCATGGGCGTTCAGCGACGGTTCGAGGTAGTGGCGCCGCAGCTCCTCGGCGAACTGAAGGGCCGTGAGCTGGCGCTGGTCCTTATTCCGCGACAGGGCCCGGAGGCAGATCGCCTCGAGCTCGCGCGGCGTCCGTGGATTCAGGGTCGAGGGGGCGACGGGCACCCCGTTGAGGATGCCCAGGTAGACCTGGACCACCGAGCTGCCGGGGAAGGGCACCTTGCCGGTGAGCGCCTCGTAGAGCATCACGCCCAGCGCGTAGATGTCGCTCCGCGCGTCGGTGCCGGCGACGTCGCCCATCACCTGCTCGGGGGACATGTAGTACGGGGTGCCGATCTTGCCGCCGCCCTGCGTGGCGGCCTTCTCCAGGTGGTCCGTCTTGGCCAGGCCGAAGTCGCTCACGTGGGGCCGGCCGGCGTCGTCGAGGATGATGTTCGCCGGCTTCAGGTCCCGGTGGATGATGCCCTGCTGGTGGGCGTGGTGGACGGCCTGCGCGACCTGCTCCAGCACTTCCACGAACTGCCGCAGCGAGAGCCGGTCGGTCGCCATCGCCCGGTCCAGCGTGACGCCGTCCACGACGGCCATCGCGATGTAGTACGACCCGTCCCGCTCGCCGGAATCGAAGACGGGCACGATGTTGGGGTGCGACAGCCGGCTGGCGGCGAGGGCTTCCTGCTGGAACCGGCGGAGGTAGCTCGGGTTGGGCGTGTCGGATTCCTTGAGGACCTTGAGGGCGACGATGGCGCCGGTCTCCCGATGGCGGGCGCGGTAGACGACGCTCACCGACCCGCGGCCGATTTCGCCGAGCAGCTCGTACGGCCCGACCGCCCGGCCGCCGGCCGCCGCGGACGGCCGCGGGGGAACCTCCACCCGGCGCACCACGAGGACCTTCTGGCACTTCCGGCACACGAACTTGGTCCCCTCGGCATATCCCTGGATCAGGTAGTAGGTGTCGCATCCGGAGCAGGGGAGCAGGAAGCGGTCCATGCGCAGCAGGCCGCCCGACTCGGCCG
>DASYRI010000228.1:0-20422 GCA_036004545.1 Gemmatimonadales bacterium | reverse complement strand
CGCCGACCAGCCGCTCGCTCAGAACGCGGGGCGCGCCCGACCGGTCGCCAATGGCCGGCCGTCGCTCGGGTGCGACGATGCTCCACCCACCGCGATACGGGACGTCCAGGGTCAGGCTGTCGCGGAGCAGGCCGCGCATGGTGGCATGGACGTCGCCGGGGGTCTCCGTCCTTTCCAGCGCCGTGGTCGCGCCTAAGGGAAGGGCCGGACTGAAGACCACCTCGATGGGTCCGGCGTTGGCCTCCTGCCGGAGCTCTGCGTGAATCCCGCCGCCGTTCCGGGAGAGCCGGACCCGCAGGGTGCCGGTCCCGAACGGGATGTGCTCGACCGCGACCGAGTCCCACTCCGGCGGGAGGTGCGACGCCAGGGTCAGCCGGCGGGCCGGAGCGTCCACGTCGAGCCCGAGCAGACCGCGGAGCAGCGGCGTGAGTACCATGGACGTCGCGAAAAACTGCTGAGGGACGGAGGTATCCAGCGGCTTGTAGAAGCGGCCCGAGAATACTTCGGGGTTTCTGCCCCGGGCTTCGTCGAATCCGGTGCGGGCAATCGCGTCCAGGGCGAATTCCCCCGCCGCCGCATTGTGATACCGGTACTGCGCGAGCGACACCCAACCCGTCACATAGGGCCAGACGGCGCCGTTGTTGTAGTGCAGGGGGTCGAACAACGGGCTCGACGCGGCGAGCGGCCGCGCGCCCCAATCAGTCATGATCTCGCTCGACGCGAGCCGTGCAGCCATCTCGGCGCCCCGGACCGGATCGAACAGCTCGAACGCCATCGCCGTGGCGGGCCAGGCGGTCAGGTTTTCGTTCACCGTCCCGCCGTTCAGCAGCGCGAACGCGTATTGCCTGCGCGCCGGAGTCCAGAGCCGCGACTCCATCGTGCCGATCGCCCTGGCGCGGAGGGCGCGCGCGCTGTCGGCGAGCGTCGGCCGACCCATCACCAGCGCCATGCGCGCGAACCGATCCAGCGCGGCCACCCAGACGCCGCCCAGGTACACGTCCGAGAGAACGCCGATCTGGAGATCGCCCACCTCGAGCGCGCCGGCCCCGGCGGACGGGTTCTCCATCAAGCCATCCCCGTCGGTATCGGTGCGCCGGGACCACTCGTACGCCTTGCGCAGGTTGGGCCAGAGCTCACGCAGGAGCGCGGTGTCGGCGGTCTGCTTCCAGTATTCGCCGAACGCCAGGATCCAGAACGGGGTGGTGTCCCCGTGATAGAACGCGTAGGGGTAGTCGGTGAACCAGGGGATCTTTGCCGCCGCCTGGGAGATCTCATGGGTGATTTTGCCGTCGGCGCGCTGGTAACCCGCGAAGAACTTGAGGGCGCCCCGGCGGACCAGCGCGAGCTGTCCCACCCCCGTCATGGCCAACGAGTTGATCGCGGCATCGCCGCCGAAGAACCATCCGAATCCCGGCCGGTCCGAGGCGGCGCCGGAGAGACCGTAACCCGCGACGAGGCCGCAGCCCAGCTCCGGATTGCAGACCATGCTCTCGTCGAGGTTGACCTTGGCGTACTCCACGGCGCGGTTGAGCAGGGTGTCGGGGCTCCGCAGGACGAGCTGGGTCCGTTGCAGGCTGTCGGCGTGGGCCACTCGCCGGCGCCACTCGCGCTCGGCGGCACCCGGCGCGATCAGCTGGCGGTAGAGCGCCAGGGCGGAGTCGCGCGGCATCTCCCCGCCCGCGAGCACGATCGGGACGTACGCCACCCGCAGGTTGATGCCGCGGCCGGGCGGCTCGCCGAGGCGCGGGGCGGTGTAGCGCTCTCCCTCACCTCCGACCCCGAGCACCAGCTGGGGACGCTCCGCCGCGAGCATATGGGCCGGCACATCCGACGCCTGGGTGACCGCGGGCGAGCCGAGGAAGGCGTTGATCCGCTGTTTGCCCTCGGAAAAGAGGAACGCCTGCGCATTCGCTTCCCAGATGAGGTACTGGCCGCCCAGGCCCGCCGGCCACGCGAAGTGGATGTCGGGGGTCCAGCGGGCGATGATGTCCAGCGGCCGCGCGGCATCCACCTCGAGCAGCATGATCACCGCGGGCCGATCGAGCGGCACGAACAGGTGCTGCCGCACGGTGAACTGCTCGTACGCGTACTCGATCGTCAGCCCTTCGGGGCGCTGCACCATGGTGCGGGCGATGGTGTGACCCGGGATCGGCTCGACGTACTTGGGGATCCGGAAGAAGAGCTCCAGATCATGGAGCCATTTGATTGGCCAGGACCAGAGCTCGAAGCGGCCGTCCTCGGTGCCCATCGCGATGGCGCGCCGGCCGACCGCGGAGACGAACACGCCGGGCCGCACATCGCCCTCGAGGGCGAGCGCCGACTCGCCGAGCGAAAAGAAGGGGATCGTGGCGCGGACCGAGTCGCCGGTGGGGCTCACCGGCGGTGGAGCGCCGGGTGCGCGAGGGCGCGGCGGGTCCTGGGCGTGCGCGCTTCCGGCGAGGAGCAGGAAGATTGCCGTTGCCAGGCCGGGAGACACAGGGCGCCACGAGGGCATGGCGAGAACTTCAGTCCAAAGCGGCCCGCGGTCAACCGGGGCGGGGTTCGTTGCTCATCGGAGTATCGCGATGGGGAAAGGACTTCCCGGCCGGGTTCCCGCTACTCCGACCGGAGCGTCCGCGCCGGGTCCACCCGCGAGGCGCGGCGGGCCGGAATCCAGCTCGCCAGCGTCGCGATCGCGAGCAACAGGAGGGACGCCCCGGCCAGCGTGACGGCGTCGCTCGGCGCCACGCCGAACAGGAGCCCGCGCAGAAACCGGGCGACCAGCAGGAAGAGCGCTAACCCGCCGCCGATGCCCATCGCCGTGAGCGAGAGCCCCTGGCGGGTGAACATCGCCGCCACCTTGCCCGGCGCCGCGCCGAGCGCGATGCGCACCCCGACTTCCCGGGTGCGCAGCGTCACCAGGTACGCCATGATGCCGTAGAGCCCCACCGCGCCCAGGAGCAGCGTCACGACCGTGGCCGCGCCCAGGATCACGATGGTCAGCGAGAGCCGCGCCATGGACCCGCTGAGCACCGCGGTCATCGGCCGGACGTTGAAGGTGGGCAGCGTGGGGTCGAGCTCGCGCACCACCCGCTGGACCGCGCCCACGATCGCGGCCGGATCACCGCCGGTCCGCACCACCAGCGCCATCGTCTGGTAGACCTTGTCGTAGATGCTGTCCGGGCTCGCCACGCTGGGGAAATACACCGTCTGCGACGCCGGCGCCGCGAGCGAGGTATCGCGCACGTCGCCCACCACCCCGACGACGGTCACCCACGAGGCGCTGGGCACCTCGCGGAAGCGCTTGCCCAGCGCCGCCAGGCCGCTGGAATCTCCATAGAACTGCCGGGCGGTGCGGCGGCTGATGATCGCCTCCTTGGGACGCTGCCGGCTCATCGGCTCGAAACCCCGGCCCGCCAGCAACGGGATCCCCATCGCGCGGAAATACCCCTCGTCCACCGTGGTGAAGATCTGGAGCGGAGGGATCTGCGCCGCGCTCGACAGGTCCCCCTCGGCGTAATAGGGATTCGCGTTCATCCCCTCCGGCACCAGCGGCAGCCGCGACGTCAACCCGACGGCGCGCACCCCCGGGAGCGCGGCCACCCGCTCGGAGAGCTGCGCGTAGAACCGGGTGACGGCCGCGGACGTGGCGTAACGCGCGCGCGGGGCCGAGAGCCAGAAGGTGGCGACGTTGCGCGGCTCGAAGCCCAGCCTGACGCCGCTCAGTCTCGAGTAGGTGCGGAGCAGCAGTCCGGAGGCCGCGAGCACCACCAGCGCCAGCGCGATCTGGCCCACCACCAGGGCCCCGCGGATCTTGTGCTGGGTCCGGCCGGCCGTGCCGCCACGCCCGTCCTGGCGCAGCGCGGCCTCGAGGCTGCCGCGCCCGAGGCGGAGCGCCGGGATCAGGCCGCACACCAGGGCGACCAGCGCGCCGATCGCGAGGGTGAACCCCACGGTGGCGGCGTCAACGCGGAGCTCGTCGAGCCGGGGAATGGACCCGGTATCGGCGCCGCCCGCGCCGCTCGCCACCAGGGCGCGGAGCGCGGCCCACGCGAGGGCGAGCCCGCCGGCGCTCGCCAGAGAGGCCAGGGCGGCCGACTCGGAGAGGAAGTGCATCACCACGCTGGCGCGCCCGGCCCCGAGCGCCTCGCGCACCGCCAGCTCGCGCTGGCGGCCGTCGGCCCGCACCAGAATCAGGTTCGCGACGTTGAAGCAGGCCACCAGCAGCACCAGCCCCGCGGCCGCGGCGACGATCCAGAGGGTCCGGGCGAAGCTGCCGACCACGTCTTCGCGCAGCGGAACGAGGACCGGCCGGGGCCTGGCCTGATCGAGCATCATCTGCATCGAGATTCCGGGCGCGATCTCCGCCGCGACGTCCACGACCCGGGGCAGCACGGCGGTGAAATCGCGCTCCGCGTCCTCGATGCTCATGCCGGGCTTGAGCCGCGCGATGCTGCTGTAGTTGAAGCCGCCGGAGTTCTGGGCGCTGGGGTCGAGCGCGAGCGGCAACCAGACCTGGGTGGCCGCGGAAGGGAAGGGGAACCGGCGCGGCATCACGCCGACGATCTCGCGGGTACGGCCGCTCACCTCGATGGTGCGGCCGATGATCCGCGGGTCGCCGCCGAACCCGTTGCGCCAGAGCGCCTCGCCGATGATGGCGACCTCGGGCCCGTTGGGGAGGTCCTCGGCTGCCGTGAAGCTGCGCCCGAGCAAGGGAGGGACCTGGAGCAGGGGGATCAGGCTCGCGGAAACCCAGGCGGCCGCGACCCGGCGCGGCTCGGCGCCGCCGCCCGGCGCCGCCAGGTTCACGGCGCCCTCCTGATACACCCCGATGGCTTCGATGCTGTGGGCGTACCTGGCGTAGGTGAAGTAGGTGGCCGACGTCTGCTGCGCGTGCGTCATGGACAGCGGAGGGAGGTCGTGCCAGGCGCCGACCAGGCGCTCCGGGTTGCCGTAGGGGAGGTTCCGGAGGAGGACCACGTTCAGAATGGCGAAGATGGCGGCCGAGGCGCCGATGCCGATCGCGAGGGTGAGCGTCGCGGTCGCCGAGAAGACCGGCGTCCGGCGCAAGGATCGGACGGCGTATCGGAAGGACTGGAACATGGCCATGGGGTGCGTTCTCGCCGGCGGGGACCAGCGCCGTACGCGGTCGGGATCGCGGGGGTTTCACTCCAACTCATCGTTCATCGTTTCACCCAGCCAAGCTCCAGCCCGACGAGGGCGTTCCGTCCGGGTGCCGGCTCCAGCACCCGCCCGAACGCTCCGTTGATGTTCACCGAACCCACGTAGCGGCGATCGAAAAGATTCAGCACTGCCCCGAACGGCTCGAACCGGAGCGCGCCGCTCGAGAACGATCCGCTCACCCGCACCGTCGTCACCCCCGCGCCCCAGCCGTCCACCTCGAGCGTGTTCCGGTCGTCGCCGTAGCTCACCCCGGCCGTGGTCTGGTCCAGCTCGACCACGGCGCTCCGCCAGGTCACCGCGGCGGTGGCCCGGAAGAAGTGCCGCGGCACCCCGGCCAGCCGCTTGCCGTCCAGCGTGTCGGTCACCGCCCCGTTGGGAATCCGGTACTCGGTGAACCGGTAGTCGGCGAAGGTGTAGGCGGCGTCCAGGCGGAGCCAGCGCCAGGGCGCCGCGCCGAGGCCGGCCTCGACCCCGCGGTTCCGCACCCGTCCCGCGTTCTGGAAGAACGCACGCCCATCCACTTCCCGCGCTTGGATGATCGCGTCCCGGATCCGGCTGCTGAACACCGCCGCGGAATAGTTGAATCCTCCGCCGATCCGCCCCCGCGCCCCCGCCTCCACCGACACGGTGCGTTGCGGGTCGAGCGCCGCATTGAACCCCGCGGTGCCGTTCGAGGTGTTGACCAGCTCGGTCGTCGTGGGCGATTCGAAGCTGGTGGCGACGTTGGAGTACACGGTGGCGGCATCCCCGATGCCAAGGCTGAACCCCAGGCTCCCGCTGGCACGCTGCATGACTCGTCGGCCGCTGTTGTCCACGCTGTCGGCCAGGTGGCGATCCCGCACCCGGAAGGCGAGCCGGTCCCACCGTGCCGCGGCGAGCAGCGCGAGCCGGGGCACCGGCTCCCAGTGGGCCTGGACGAACGGCCCGAGCTCGCTCACCGTCTCCCGCTGGTCGGCCAGGATCTCACCGGTCGGCGCGCCGGCGCTGCTGCGCTGGTTGGTGCGGTCGTCGCGCATCGCCTGGGCGTCGAGCCCCCCGGTGAGCCGGAAGGGCGCCCCGAGTCCGCGCACCGGCACCGTCCCGGAGAGCCGTACCCCGCCGGCCCGCCGGTCAATCTGGTTGTAGGTGCCGCTCGCGGCGGTGACCGGCGGGGGCGGCGGGGTGGCCAGCGGGTTATCGAGATTCCGGAGCAGCCCGAAGGCCGCCGTCGAGACCTCGGCGCCGCGGCCGTCTCCCCACCGCCAGGTGAGCGCCAGCTGCTGCTGGGTCACCGACTTGTCGGCGCCGCGGAGAATGTTCGAGCCCGCCGCGCTGTCGCGCCGCGCGGCGTACTCCGCGAAGGTGAGCGCCCCCGGGTTCTGCGCCAGCGGCGCATCCGCGAGCGAGAGCCGCACTCCGAGCCGGCTCTTGTCCGAGAGGAGGTAATCCGCTTTCGCCACCAGCTGGCGGACCTCCGCCTTGCCGTGCTGCCGGAAGCCGTCGGTGCCCAGCTCGGACACCGCGAGCAGCCCGTCGGCGCGGCCGCTCCGCGCGGCGGTCACCAGCTCGGCCTTCGCGGTCCCGAACGACCCGCCCGTCACCCGCAGGCGCTGGGCGAACGGCGCCGCCGGAGACTCGGTCGTGAAGGCCAGCACACCACCCGACGCGTTGCCGTAGAGCGCGCCCGCCGAGCCGGTCAGCACTTCGGCGCGGTCCACGACGCCCAGTGCGAGATTGGTGAGCTGGCTCTGGCCGTCGGGCAGCGTCTGCGGGACCCCGTCGAGCAGGACTTTCACCCCGCGGAGGCCGAAGTTGGCCCGGCTCCCCGCGCCCCGCAGCGAGACCCGCTGGTCGAGCGAGAAGTTGTACCGGTTCTGGACCACCACGCCGGGGAGCCGGCTCAGCGCCTCGTCGAGCCCCGCGGTGAGCTGGGCGCGCCGGAGCGCATCTTTGCCCAACACCCCGACCGCCATCGGCAGCCGCGCTCGGTCCTCCGCCGCCCGGGTTACCCGGACTTCGAGCGTCGGGAGCGTGTCGCGCCGGATGCTGTTGGCACCGGGTCGCTGGGCCTCGAGCGGGTGATGCGCCCCCCCGAGCAGGAGCCCGCCGAGCGCCAATGCGGCGCCGAGTTTTCCCCGTACCGGTCGTGGCATGGCCCCGAAAATAGCGTCTCTTCGGGCGGTCGGCTGCTTGAAAGCCCCTCGCCGGACGCCTAGCTTCCGGGCCTTCCATGGCCTCCACGCCCCCGTCGCTCACGCCGGACTTCGGCCGCCCCCCGTTTGCCGGGGTGAAGGAGGCGCGGTTCGGGGCGGCGCCCGCCGACGGGGTACTGCCCGAGGGATTCTTCTCCACCTCGAATCTGCCCACCTACGTGCGACTCGGCGCGCGGTGGCTGCTTCCAGCCCGGCCGCGGATGGACGGGGTGATCGTGCGCCGGAACGACGGGCTCGAGGTCGTGGAGCCCCGCCGGGTCCGCCGGGGCGAGCCGGTCGCCATGGGTCTCGCCGAGGACGGCGCCGACGGCATCGTGGTGTACGGCGAGGGATTTCTCGGCGGCGGGACCAGCCCCAACGAGTTCCGCTTCATGGCCACCGAGGTGAGCCGCGAGCGTCCGGTCAACTACGACGAGATGGCGGAACGGGTCGAGGCCGAGCGCCGCGCCGGTGGCTACCTGATCTGGGTAGTGGGCCCGGCCCTGGTCCACGCCCGCGCCCGCTCCGACTTGGAGTGGTTCATCCGGAACGGCTACGTGCAGGCGGTGCTGGTGGGCAATGCGGTGGCCGTGCACGATATCGAGGCCGCGATCTACGGCACCACACTTGGCGTGACCAGGACCGGCCAGGCCGCCGCCGCGGGCCACGGGCTCCACATGCGGGCGATCAACCGGGTGCGCGCGGCGGGGTCGATCGAGGCCGCGGTGTCGAGCGGGATGGTGGGGAGCGGCATCATGCACGCGCTGATCACCCGCAAGGTGCCTTACGTGCTCGCCGGCTCGATCCGGGACGACGGGCCGCTCCCGGGGGTCATCACCGATTCGATGGCGGCGCAGGACGCGATGCGGGAGCACACCGTCCGCGCCACCGGCGCGATCCTGGTGGCCACCGCGCTGCACGCCATCGCGGTGGGGAACCTGCTCCCCGCCTTCCACTCCCACCGCGGCGCGCCCGAGCCGCTGATGACGATCTGCGTGGATCAGACCGAGTTCGTGGTGAGCAAGCTCAAGGACCGGGGCACCCACCAGGCTTACGGCGTCGTCACCAATGCGCAGGACTTCATGCACGTCCTGCGCTTCTACGTGGAGAAATGTCGCGAGTCATGATCGTCACTCCGAGGGGGCCGGGCGCCGGCCCGGCCTGGGAGCGCCTCGCCGAGGCCCTCCGCACCGCGATCCCGGTGGGGGAAGTGGACCGCATCTGGACCTTCCCGATCGTGCGGCGGGAGGGCAGGGATTTCGGCACCGCCGTTCTCTCGCGGGTGGACGGCGAGCGGCGCCGCATCCTCACCGCGCGCTTCGCCCACACCGTCAAGGGGAAGAAGCGGGGCGAATTCGAATGGCACCTGGACGAAGTGGGGAGCGGCCCGCTCGAGGCCCTCGACGAGCTGCTCGCCCTGGTGCCCAAGCGCTCGGACGAGGAGGAGCCCCCCTCGCCGGTGGACCCCGCCCTCTGGTTTCCCGCCGACCTCGATGCCGAGACCGACGCCGGATGAGACCGCGGCGCTCGGGGAGCGCTTCCGGCGCCTCCTGCGCGAGCGGCGGCTTCCCGTCACCCGGCAGCGGCTGGCCATCGCCGATCTGGTATTCGGCGCGGACGACCATCCCTCGATCCTCGACCTCCAGCGCCGGCTCCGGACCCGGGGCGAGGCGGTCGGGACCGCGACTCTCTACCGCACCCTCGACCTGCTGGTGGAGAACGGCTTCGCGCGGGAGCACGACTTCGGCCAGGGCTTCAAGCGCTACGAGCCGATGCCGGCGGCGACCGCCCACGAGCACCTCGTCTGCCTGCGCTGCGGCCGGGTGGCCGAGTTCGCCAACGAGCGTCTGGAGCGGATGCTGCGCATGACCGCGGACGAGCAGCACTTCCACTACCAGTCGCACCGGATCGAGGTGCGCGGCCTCTGCGCCGAGTGCCGCGGCCGGGACTTCGGGCCGCTGGCCGGCGGGGGGGCGAGCGCCTCGTGAGCGATGGCGCGAGCCTGGGCGTGCTGGTGGCCTTCACGGGGGGACTCCTGAGCTTTCTCTCCCCCTGCGTGCTGCCGCTGGTCCCCTCCTACCTCGGCTTCGTGACCGGCTTCACCATGAACGAGATGACCGACCGCCGCCGGATGGCGATGCTCCACGCCCTCCTCTTCGTGGCCGGCTTCTCCCTCGTCTTCATGCTTTTCGGCATGACCGCCACCGCGCTCGGCCGGGTGCTCAAGTACTACGACGTCTGGTTCCAGCGGGTGGGCGGCGTCTTGATCATCCTCTTCGGGCTGTACTGTCTGGGGGTCTTCCGACTTGCGTTTCTGGATCAGGACGCGCGCCTCCACCTGGACCGGAAGCCGGTGGGCTATCTCGGCTCGGTGCTGGTCGGGATGGCCTTCGCGGCGGGGTGGACGCCCTGCATCGGTCCCATCCTTGGCGCGATCCTGGGACTCGCGGCGACCGAGGCGAGCCTCTCGAAGGGGATCGTGCTGCTCGCCGCGTACTCGCTCGGACTCGCGGTGCCGTTCCTGCTCGCCGCCTTCGCGGTCGAATCGTTCCTCGACTGGTTCCAGCGCTTCCGCCGTTACCTTCCCTGGGTGCAGAAGGCGAGCGGCGGGCTGCTCGTCGTGGTGGGCCTGCTGATGGCGACCGGGGCGTTCACCCGGATGGCCGCCTGGCTCCAGCAGCTCACCCCGGCGTTTCTCCGCCGCTGGCTCTAGCCTCGTCCTGCGCTTCGAGCCACCACGGCCGGATCTCGCCGGCGATTCCGAACTGCAGGTTGATCTGCGGGTTGGGCCCCGCCGGCGATCCCGGACTGCCGGTTGACCTGCGGGTTCAACCGTGCGAGGATTCAGTCCTCTCTCGTCTCCTGTCGGTATCCTGGGGCCCCCCCGTCCTCCCGACCCGAGCTTCCGCACCGAGCCCGCCCGGGAGGTGGGTTCGTTCATTCCACGGAGGGCATCATGAGAAATTTCGTTCTCGCAGTCATTGGCGCGGCGGCGGTCGCCGGGTGCGCCCAGAAGCCGGCGCAACAGGTGGCGGCCGATAGCGCCTCACGCAGCATCCAGCTCCCCAAGCCCGATTCGGCCGTGGCCCTCAACGACGTGCCGGCGGCCGCGCCGCAGCAACCCGCGGCGTCGGCCGGGCTCTCGGCGCCGCCGGCCCGGCGGAGCAGCGCCTCGCGCGTGGAAGCGCCGCCGCGTCCCGCGCGTTCGGCGGTCACTCCGAGCCCCGCCCCTGCCCCGGCTCCTGAGCCGGCGCGGGCCGCGCGGCTCGAGCCGGGCACCGTGGTCGAGGCCACCTCATCGCAGCTGATCACCTCGCGCACCAACAAGCCGGGCGAGACCTTCACCGCCAGGATTGCTGAAGCGGTCACCTCGAGCGACGGACGGGTGGTGATCCCCGCCGGCGCCGAAGTCACCCTGACGATCGCGGAGCTCAAGCCCGCTCCCAACAAGAGCGCCAAGGACGGGACCCTGGTGCTCAACGCCACCAGCGTCACCATCAACGGGGAGTCCCACCCGATTGATGCCGAGGTCACCTCGGTGGAGCACACGCTGAAGGGTCGTGGGGTCGGCGGCAAGGAAGCCGCCAAGGTCGGCATCGGCGCGGCCGGCGGCCTCATCATCGGCAAGATCATCGGCGGCGGCACCGGCGCTGCGGTGGGCGGGGTCACCGGGGCCGCGGCGGGCGCCGCGGTGGCGGTCGAGACCGCGGACCGCGACGTGGTGATCCCGGTCGGCGCGCGGATCAAGCTCGCGCTCCGCGCGGCGTTTATCTCCTAGTAGCCGGCGCCGCTAGCCGCTAGTAGCCGGCGCCGCCTCCGCCCCGGCGGGGATCGGTCACGCCCTGCCACCCCGTCGCGGTGCGGATGATCGCCGCGATGTCGCCCTGGCGGCCCCACGGTACCACCGTGTGGCCCAGGGCGCGCAGCGAATCCAGCACGGCGGGCAGGAAGCCCCCGCGCTCCACCCGGAGCGTGTCGGGCAACGCCTGGTGATGGAGCCGCGGCGCGGTCACCGCGTCCGCGAGGCGCATGCGGTGGTCAATCACGTTCGAGATGACGTGATAGACCATCGTGATGATCCGCGGCCCGCCCGGCGTGCCCACCACCATGAACAGCCGCCCCTCCGGATCCAGCACCACGCTCGGCGTCATCGCCGAGAGCATCCGCTTGCCGGGCTGGACCGCGTTCGCTTCGCCCTGGACCAGGCCGTACATGTTCGGCTTGCCCGGCGCGGTGGCGAAATCGTCCATTTCGTCGTTGAGCAGGAAGCCCGCGCCGGCCACCGTCACCGCCGAGCCGTAGCTGTTGTTCAGCGTGGTGGTGCAGCTCACCGCGTTGCCGAGGGCGTCCACCACCGAGTAGTGGGTCGTCGAGCCTCCTTCGCGGGTGGCGGTTTCGAACTTCGGCGTGGCGGTGGCGTGCAGCGGATCGATCTGGCGCCGCAGGCTCTCGGCGTGCTCCTTCGAGACCAGCCGGGCGATGGGCATCTGGACGAATGCGGGGTCGCCCAGGTACACGTTGCGGTCCATGAACGCCCGCCGCATCGCCTCGCTCTCGCGGTGCAACAGGGCGGGGGAGCCGAACGGCGGGAGTGGCCCGAAGCCCTCCATGATGTTGAGGATCTCGGCCATGGTGACGCCGCCCGAGCTCGCCGGCGGCATCGAGTAGATCGTGTAGCCGCGGTAGCGGATGCTGATCGGCTCGCGCCAGCGCGCCCGGTAGCCGGCCAGGTCGGCTCGGCTGATGAGCCCGCCGCTCCGCGCCATCTCCGCCACGATGAGGCCGGCGGTGCGGCCGCGATAGAATCCCGCGGCACCGCGGTCGCGGATCAGCCCCAGCGTCCGGGCCAGATCGGGCTGCCGGAGCCGGGTGCCGATGGCGGGCGCCCGCCCGGCCGGGAGGAACTGCGCCCGCGAGGCGGAAAAGAGGTAGAGCCGCTCGCGGTCCGAGTCGATCGAGTGGCTGCGCGCCGAGTCCACCACGAAGCCCAGGCGGGCGAGCCGCACCGCGGGCTCGATCACCGCGCGGAGCGGGAGCCGGCCGTAGCGGCGGTGCGCCTCCAGCAGCCCGGCCACCGCGCCCGGCACCCCGGAGGCGAGCGCGCCGGTGATGCTCAGCTCGGTGGGCTCCCCGCGATGATCCACGTACATGTCGCGGGTGCCCCGCGCCGGGGCCGTCTCGCGGTAGTCGAGCGCGCGCACCTGGCCGTCGAGTGTACGAATAACCATGAAACCGCCGCCCCCGATATTGCCCGCCTCCGGATGCACCACCGCGAGGGCGAACCCCACCGCCACCGCGGCATCCACGGCGTTGCCGCCCCGCTGGAGCACGGCGCGCCCCACCTCGCTCGCGATCGGGCTCCCCGAGACGACCATCGCGTGGGCGCCCTCGGTGACCCGTGCCGTGCCCGCGAGGGGCCACGCCGGATCAATGCCGGCCGGCGCCGTCTGGGCCGCCAGAGGGGCCGCCAGGAGCGAGGCGGCGAGGACGGGGGCGAGGCGTCGCAGTTGGACGAGGGTCATGGTGGACCTAATTTACCTCCCCCATGGCTCCGCACCGCCGCCGGCCCGCCGGGTGAGCAATCCGACCCCCCTCCGCCTCACCGAGCGCCGCAACCCCCGAACGGCGAAGATCGACGTCGCCACCCCGCTCGAGATCGTGGACCTGATCGGGGCGGAGGACGCGACGGTGCCGGCCGCCGTGGCGCGCGCCCGGGTCGAGATCGCGCAGGCGATGGCACTGATCGAGGCATCATTCCGGGCCGGCGGTCGGCTCATCTACGTCGGCGCCGGGAGCAGCGGGCGCCTCGGCGTGCTCGACGCCGCCGAGTGCCCCCCCACGTTCGGCACCCCACCGGAGCTGGTGATCGGCATCATCGCCGGCGGCGCGCCGGCGCTGCTCAAGTCGGTGGAGGGCGCGGAGGACGATCCCAACGCGGGCATCGCGGAGATGGACGCGCGCCGGGTGGGCCCCAACGACACCGTGGTCGGTATCGCGGCGAGCGGTACCACGACCTACGTGCGCGCAGCGCTCGGCCGGGCCCAGGCGCTCGGGGCCAGGACCGTCTTCCTCACCTGCTCCGAGCCGCCCGCCATCCTCCGCGACACCTGCGATGTCACCATCGCCGCGCTCACCGGGCCCGAGGTCGTCACCGGCTCGACCCGGATGAAGGCCGGCACCGCCACCAAGCTGGTGCTCAACACGCTCACCACCGGCGCAATGATCCGGCTGGGCAAGACGTACGGCAACCTGATGGTGGACCTCAAGGCCTGGAACGCGAAGCTGGTGGACCGGGGCGAGCGGATCGTGATGGAGGTGACCGGCGTGGAGCGCGCCGCGGCGCGCGCGGCGATTGACGCGGCTGGCGGCGGCGTGCGCACGGCGATCGTGATGGCCGCGCGGGGGGTGTCGCGCCCGGAGGCCGAAGCGCTCCTCGCCGGGCACGACAACCATCTCCGCCCGATCCTGGGCGATCCTCCGCCGGTCGCCGGCGCATGACGGAGCCCCCCTCGCACTCGTCCTCCCCCTCGCTCGCGGTCGGGCTCATGTCGGGAACCTCGCTCGACGGGATGGACGCGGCGCTGGTGCGGTTCGCCGGGACCACGGGAGTCGAGCTGCTGGCCTTCGCGCACCGCCCCTACCACGCCGAGGAGCGGCGCGAGCTCGAGGAGGCGATCGAGCGCCAGGAGGGCGGGGCGCGGCGGCTGGCCCAGCTGCACGCGCAGATCGCCGGGTGGGCCGCGGAGGCGGTGCAGGAGGTGCTGGCCCGCGGCGGGGTGCGGTCGGCGGAGCTCGACCTGATCGCGTTTCACGGGCAGACCGTGTGGCACGAGCCGCCGCTGGTCACCCTCCAGCTGGGCGAGCCGGCGCTGCTGGCGGAGCGGTTCGGGGTGCGCGTCGTCTCCGGCTTCCGCGGCCGCGACCTCGCGGCCGGCGGCCAAGGTGCGCCGCTGGTGCCGATGGCCGACGTGCTGCTGTTCGGCGCCGAAGAGCATCCGCGGGTGCTGCTCAACCTCGGCGGAATCGCCAACATCACCTTGGTCGCGCGGCGCGGGGTGGAGCAGGGGAGCTTCGCCTTCGACACCGGGCCCGGCGTCGTGGTGATGGACGCGGTCGCCCGTCTGGCCGAGCCGGGGATCAGCTTCGACCGGGACGGCGCGCTCGCGGCGCAGGGGCAGCCGAGCGAGCCGGTCCTGGCCGATCTGCTCGCGGATTCGTTCTTCGCCGAGGAGCCGCCCAAGAGCACCGGGCGGGAGCGCTTCGGGTCGGCGTTCGCCGGGCGGCTGTTCGCCCGGGCGCCCGGTCCGGATGCCGTGGCGACCGCGGTCGAGCTCACCGCGCGGAGCGTCGCCGCCGCGATCGCGCGATGGACCCCGGGCGGGACCGAGGTGGTGGCGTCGGGTGGCGGCTGCCACCACCCGGGGCTCTGGGAATCGCTCCGCGCCCGGCTCGCGGAGCGGGGGCGGGCGCTCCGCCGCTTCGACGAGCTCTTCTTCTCGGGCGACGCGAAGGAAGCGGTGGCGTTCGCCCTCCTGGGCTCCCTCACTCTCCAGGGCCGGCCCGGCAACCTCCCCGCCGCCACCGGCGCCCGGGGCCCCCGCGTGTTAGGGGCCGTTACTCCCGCGTGACTCTCCCGCCCTCCCCGCCCCCCCCGCCCCCCCCGCCGGCCGCGCCGCCCGGCCGCCTGGTGCTCCCCGCGCTCCGCTGGCGGGACGACACCGGCTTCGGGCACGAGGCCCCAGCGATCGAGACGGCGCTCCGCTTCGGCGCGGGGGGCTTCATCCTCTTCGGCGGCACCGCCGACCTGGTGGCGGAGCTCACCGCACGGCTCCGGCGCGACGCGGGCCGGCCGCTGCTCATCGCGGCCGACCTGGAGCGCGGGCCGGGCCAGCAGGTGCGCGGGCTCGACGAGCTCCCGCCGCCACGGGCCCTCGCCGCGCTCGGCGAGCCGGCGGTGCTGCGCGGCGCCGGCGTGCTCACCGCCGTCGAGGCGCTCTCGGTGGGAATCAACTGGGTGCTCGCCCCGGTCGCCGATCTCGACACCGAGCCGGAGAATCCGATCGTGCAGACCCGGGCGTTCGGCGAAGCGCCGGCGCGGACCGCGGCCGCGGTGGCGGCCTGGATCGTGGGCTGCGAGGCGGCCGGCGCCCTCGCCTGCGCGAAGCACTTCCCCGGCCACGGGCGCACCCGGACCGACTCCCACCTGCAGCTGCCGGTGGTGAGCGCGGAGGCGGCGGTGCTTCGCGCCGAGGACCTCGAGCCGTTCCGGGCCGCGGTGGCGGCGGGCGTGGGCTCGGTGATGACGGCGCACGTGGCCTATCCCGCGCTCGATCCGACCGGAGCCGCCGCCACCTTTTCCCGTCCTATCCTCGACATCCTCCGCCGCGAGCTGGGCTTCGAGGGCCTGATCGTCTCCGACGCCTTGATGATGGAGGGCGCCCGCGCCGGCCGCACCGCCGCGGTGGCCGCCTTGCTGGCGCTGAACGCGGGGGTGGACCTCCTCCTCTATCCCGACGATCCCGCCGGGGTCGCCGCGGCGCTCGAGCTGGCGGCCCAGGCCGACCCGCGGGTCGGGCGTCGCGTCGAAGAGGCGCTCGCCCGCTACCACGCCGCGCTCCGCACCGTCGTCACCGACGAGCTGCCCGAGCGGCTCCCGCCGGCGGGCTCGGTCACCGCGCTGGCCGACTGGCTGCTCGCGGAGCCCCTCCTCCGCGGCGAGCCGCCCCGGCTCACCGCGCCGCTCGAGCTCATCGTGGTGGACGATGACCAGGGCGGCCCCTGGCCGGCATCGCCCAACACCTGGCTCCGCGACACGCTGGTCGCCCGCGGGGTGCCGCTCGGGCCCGGCGGGAGCCGCATCGTGCTCGCCTTCGCGGAGCCGCGGGCGTCGAAGGGACGCGCGGGGTTCGGCGCGGAGAGCCTTGCGGCCCTCGGGCGCGACGCGCCGGGCGCCGCGGTCGTGTTGCTGTTCGGCCATCCCCGCCTCGGGGACGCGATCCCGTCCGGGCCGGCGGTGCTCCTGGCGTGGCATCGCCAGCGGCTGATGCAGGAGGCCGTCGCCCGCTGGCTCGTCGCGCGGCTTTCGTGACGGCGCTCGACTGGGGCGTCGTCGTCCTCTATCTCGCCGGCACGCTGAGCCTCGGCCTGTACGTGGCTCGGCGGGGCGGGAAGAGCCTGGCCGAATTCTTCGTGGGCGGCCGCGCGATTCCCTGGTGGCTCGCCGCCACCTCGATGGCCGCGACCACCTTCAACGTGGACACCCCGCTCTACGTCGCCGGGAAGGTGGCCCAGGCCGGCGTGGCCGGAAACTGGGAGTGGTGGAGCTTCGCGCTCGCCCACGTGCTCATGGCGGTGCTGCTCGCCAAGCTCTGGCGCCGCGCGGGCGTGGTGACCGACATGGAGCTGACCGAGCTCCGCTACAGCGGCCGCCCCGCGGCGGCGCTCCGCGCGGGCCGCGCTTTCCTGCTCGCCGTGCCGCTCAACTGCATCGGGATCGGCTACGGCATGCTCGCGATGCGGAAGGTGGTCGTCGCGCTGGGGCTCTTCGAGGGGCTGCCGCACCTGCCGGGGGACGAGCGGCTCTGGGCGCTGATCCCCATCGTGCTGATCGTCCTGGTCTACACTGCGGCGTCGGGACTCTGGGGCGTGGTGACCACCGACTTCGTCCAATACATCCTCGCGATGGTGGGCGCCGTGGTGGTGATGCTCTACGCCCTGCACGATGTGGGCGGTCTCGGCGCCATGCTCGCCCGGCTCCGCGCGGAGGGGCAGGGAAGCCGCCTCGCGCTGGTGCCGCTCGGCAAGGACGCGCTGGTGCCGCTCTCCACCTTCCTCGGCTACATCGGCATTCAGTGGTGGGCGTTCCGCAACAGCGACGGCGGGGGGATGTTCGTCCAGCGGCTCGCCTCCACCGCCAACGAGCGCGAGGCGGAGAAGGCGGGGCACGCGTTCAATATCCTCAACTACATCGTGCGCACCTGGCCCTGGGTGCTGGTTGGGCTCGCGGCCCTGCTGGTCCTGCCGGGGCTCGACGACCCCGAGCTCGCCTACCCGCTCCTCATGGTGCGCTACCTCCCGGCCGGGGTGCTGGGACTGGTGTTCGCGAGCCTGCTCGCCGCGTTCATGTCCACCGTCTCGACCCAGCTCAACTGGGGCGCGAGCTACCTGGTGCACGACCTCTACGCCCGGTTCACCGGCGTCTCCGACGACCGGGTGCTGCTCCGGGCGGCGCGCTGGGCCACGATCGGCCTCACCCTGCTCGCCGCCACGGTCTCGTTCTTCATGGACAGCGTGGGCACCGTATTCCGGTTCATGATCCTGATCGGCAACGGTCCCGGATTGGTGCTGCTGCTGCGCTGGTTCTGGTGGCGGATCAATGCCTGGGCGGAGATCGCGGCCATGGGGGCGGGCCTGGTCCTGGCGCTGCTCAGCCTGACGCCGGCGTTGGCATCGCTCACCTTCGGGCAGCGGCTCCTGCTCACCGCGTTCGGATCGCTCGCGGTGTGGTTCCCGGTGATGCTGCTGACCGCTCCGGAGGCCCCGGAGGTGCTGGATCGCTTCTACACCCGGGTGCGGCCGGCCGGCGCGTGGGCCGCGGTACGCGCCCGGGTCCGGCTCGAGCCGCTCGACGATCTGGCCCGCGACGCCCGCCGCTGGCTCGGCTGGGTGACGGTCATACTGGGCGGGACGCTGGCGACGGGATGGGTGCTGCTGAGTCGGTGAGGGAGGAACCGTTGACGCTTCACCGCTTTTCCGCCTCCGCCCTCCTCAACAACTCCGCCACCTGCCGCGCCGGCACGGCGTACAGCGTGCGCCCGGCCGTGCCTCGCTCGCCGCCGAACACCACGCCCACCACTTCTCCGGCCGAATCGAAGATCGGGCTTCCGCTCGAGCCGCTCGCCCCGTAGCCGTCCACCTCCAGCAGCGTGGGTGTGGCGCTCCGGATCGTCCCCGGCGTGCTGGTCGCCGACACGCCGAACCGCTGCCAGTCGGGGCCGGGCGGAGAATCGAAGCCGAACGGAAACCCGAACACCGCCACCGGGTCGCCGGGCCGGCCGGAGCTCGCCAGCCCTCGCACGAACGGGATCCCCGCGCGCACCTGCACCCGCAGAATGGCGAGGTCGGCGGAATCCGAGGCGACGAGGAGCTCGGCGCGAAAGTTCTGATTGGAGCCGTTGAAGATCACGCCCAGGCGCGCGGGGGAGCGGCCCGCGGAATCGGCGATCAGGTGGCGGCAGGTGAGCACCCAGCCGGTGTCGCCCCGCACCCGGATCGCGAAGCCGGTACCCGCCACTTTGCGCCCGTCGGCGAACTCGCTCAATACGACGCCGACGGCGTCGCTGTTGTCCCGGGCGACGGCCTGAACGTCGAATCGCGCCGCGCGAAGCACCGCCTGGTGCCGGGCGAGGCTCGCCGCGAGCCGCCGGGAAAGGGAGTCGAGCCGCTTGAGGGTCATCTCCTTGTCGGCGATGGCGGTCCTCAGCTCCTCGGTTTCCCCGCGCGCCGCGGACAGCTCGGTCTTGAGGCCCTGCACCGACGTCGTGGTGGTCTCGATCCGGCCGATGAGGCTGTCGGTTCGCGCCAGCAGCAGAGCCCGCTCCGCGGCCATGGCGCTGTTCCGGCGCACTTCCCACCCTCCCAGCACGACGAGAGCCGCCAGCGCCACGATCAACGCCCCTGCCGCCACCCGCCGGGCCCCCGAGGTCTGCCGGCGCACCTCCGCACGGATTTTGATGGTCGTCGGGCCGGCCGGCGGCGGCGGCGGTCCGCCGGGCGGCGTCTCCCGGTTCTCGAGCCGGGCCCGTATGTGGCGAGGCGTAAGGGCGGGCCCCGGTCCCCCACCCGCCGGCCCGAGCGGAGCCTCGGGCGGGGCCGGCTCCCGCTGCGGATCGGTTCCACTCGGGTCGGCGGGCCCCCCCCGGACCTCATCCGGCCGAGTAGGCGGGATTCTCGCCGGCTGGTCCTGGTGGGGAAGGAAGCTGAGCTGCGGGCCGGCGGAGCCGAAACGGATGACGTCGTTGGGCTCGAGCACGCGGTCGCCGGCGATGCGGACCCCGTTGACCCAGGTCCCGTTGGTGCTCCCGAGGTCCCGCAGCACCCACCGGTCGCCCTGGCGGAACACGGCGGCATGACGGGCGGACACGTCGAGATCCTGGTCCGGATCGAACGGCACATCGGACCCCGGATGCCGCCCGATCGTCGCGAAGTCCTTCCGTACCACCCGAACCTGGCCCGCGAACCCGCCATCCTGGTGCCGGAACTCTGCGTCCATCGCCGGTGCGCCTCAGCGGAGAATGAGCAAGTACAGCACCAGCAGCAGGAGGAGGAACCCCGCGCCGACCAGCGCGATCGTCGTAGGAGACCCGCTCCGGCGGGCCGGGATGGCCGGCGATTCCACCGGCGCCTCGCTCACTGAAGCCGGGGGGGCGGCTGCCTCGGGTCGTGGCGCCGGGGGAGCGGATGGCGCAGCGGGAGGGAGCGGCGGCGCGGGCGCGGGCGGCGGGGAAGCGGACGACTGCACCGGCCTGGGCAGGGCGTGCTCGTCGCTGTCGGGCTCGTTGGTCGGATAGGCGCGGTACGCCACCTCCGCCGCCCCTCGGTCGGGCCCGGCGAGCCCCTCGCCGTCGAAGCGCGCCACCACCGTGGTGATGTTGTCGGGGCCACCGCGCTCGTTGGCCAGCGTGATCAGCTGGTCGCACAGCGTGTCAAGGTCGAGGGTCTCCGCCACGAGCTGCGCGATCTCCTCGCGCTTGACCTGCCCGGAGAGTCCGTCGCTGCACATGACCAGGGTATCGCCGCGCCGGAGCTCCTGCCAGGTGAGGTCCACCCGGATCCGGGCGTCGGGGCCCAGCGCCTGCAGAATGATGTTGCGCCGCTCGCTCAGCTCCGCCTCCTCCTCGGTCAGCTCGCCCGCGTCCACCAGCCGTTGCATCAGCGATTGATCCTTGGTCAGCTGGGTGGCGACGCCGCCACGCACCAGGTAGGCCCGGCTGTCTCCCACCTGGGCGAGATACAAGTTGCCGCCGAGCACCCCGGCCAGGGTCGCCGTCGTGCCCATCCCGCGGACGTCGGGATGTTCCGTCGAGTAC
>DASYRI010000227.1:0-3334 GCA_036004545.1 Gemmatimonadales bacterium | reverse complement strand
CCGCCGCCTCCGCCCGCCCCGCCGCCCGCGCCGACCCGCTGCACCGCGCCCTCGGCGGGCCGCGCGGCGAACGCCGGGATTCCGGGCGCGCCGGCAAAGGCACCGAATCCTCCGCCCCCACCGCCGCCCCCGCCGCCGAAGCCCCCGATCCCGCCGCCGCTCAGGAGCTGGCCCTTGAGCGAGTCCAGCGTGGTGCGGCTCGCGCCCGCGTTGGCGACCAGCGAGTCGATCGCCTTGTCAATCCGCTGCACGGTCATGATGCTGTCGCGCCGTTGCGCGGGAGAGAGCGGCCGCCGGGCCGGCGCCTTGCCCTGGAACGGCCAGTACACCCGGTTGAGGCCCGCCGCCGCCGAGCCGGTGAGGGTGCGCAGCGTGTCCCCCGAGGCATCCACGATCGAGATCCGCGCCCGTCCGCCCGGAGTAGTTGTCGCGACCCGATACGCGATCTCGGCGCCGTACTGGGGCGGCATCGAGCGGAAGACCATCTGGCCGCCGCCCGAGCCGCCGCCGCCCAGCTCGGCCTCGGGGCTCGAATTGAATTGCCAGGCCGTCTTCGGCTGGAAGAGGTGCACCGCGGAGGCGATCACCTGCTCGTTCACCTGCTCGAGCGGGGCCACGTCCACGATCCAGATCGAGCGCCCGTGGGTCGCCGCGATGAGCTCGTGATCGCGCGGGTGGATCTTGAGGTCGTGCACCGGGACGGTGGGGAAGCCCGACATGAACTTCCGCCAGGAGGCGCCCTTGTCGGTCGAGACGAAGGCGCCGGTCTCGGTGCCTGCGAAGAGCAGACTCGGGTTGGCCGGATCCTCCCGGATCACGTGCACGAAGTCGAGCCCGCCGCTCGGCAGGTTGCTCACGATCGAGCGGAAGCTCTTCCCGTAGTCGTTGGTCGCGTACACGTAGGGGGTGAAGTCGCCGGTGCGATGATTGTCGAACGTCACGTAGAACGTGGCGCTGTCGGCGTACGACGGCTCGATCCGGCTCACGTAGGTGAACTTGGGGACGCCGGGGAAGCGGCCGGTGAGGTTCTCCCAGCTGCCGCCGTCGTTCCGGGTGAGCCAGACGTTGCCGTCGTCGGTGCCGGCGTAAAGGAGCCCGGGCCGGATCGGCGATTCCGCGAGCGAGACGATCGTGGCGTAGGTCTCGGCGCCGGTGGCGTCGGTCGTGATCCCGCCGGTGGTCCGGGTGCTCACCCGGACCTTGATCGTGTCGTTGTTGGAGAGATCGGGCGAGATCGCGGACATCTCGTCGCCCATCTTGACCGACTTCATCACCCGGTTGGCGCCGGCGTAGAACACCTTCTGGTTGTGGGGCGAGAGGAAGTACGGCGTGTTCCAGTTCCAGCGGAGCTGGAGATCGAGCGAGTCCTTCGTCGCCCGGGCGCGGAGCTCGGCGAGCCGCGCCTTCATCTCTTTGGTCTCGGGCCGGGTCGTGTCGCCCCGCACCGCGATGATCGAGTCCTGCCAGCGCAGGTAGTGCGGCCGCCAGCCCGGCTTGGTTAGCCCGGTACGCTCGCCGGTGGAGAGGTCCACCCGCTGGATGTTGCCTCCCTGCGACTCGCCGTAGACGATGCGGGGGTCGTCGGCATTCTGCGCGGTGTGGAAGCCGTCTCCGCCGCTGATGTTGAACCAGTTCGCGTTGCCGATGGCACCGCGCCTCCGGCTCGGCCCGCACCAGGACCCGTTGTCCTGCAGCCCGCCGCAGACCCGGTACGGGATCCCGTAGTCGAAGCTCACATTGTAGAACTGGCCGATCGGGATGGTGTTGAGCGCCATCCAGTTCCCGCCCCGGTCCCAGGTCTGCCAGACGCCGCCGTCGTTCCCTTCCACCATGTGGTTCGGGTCGGCGGGGTCGATCCAGTGGGCGTGGGTGTCCACGTGGACCCCCTGGTCGCCGGCGCGGACGGTCTTGCCGCTGTCGCTGGAAAAGAGCCGCGGTGTCGAGGTGAAATACACCCGGCCGGGGTCCGTGGGATCCACCCGGACCTGGGAGTAGTAGAACGGCCGCACGTTCTGGGGCGCGACCTTCGCCCAGGTCTTGCCGCCGTCGTTGGAGCGGTAGAGCCCGCTGGGCGACTCCTGGCGCTTGGCGCCCTTGACCGGGCTGGGATTGGGCGCGGTGTCGGCCTCGACCATGGTGTAGACGATCTGCGGGTTGCTCGCCGCGATCCCGATGCCGATCCGTCCCTTCATCGTCTCGGGGAAGCCGTTGCCTTTGATCTCGGTCCAGGTGGCGCCGGCATCGGTGCTCTTCCACAGCGCGCTGCCCGCCCCGCCGCTCTGCAGGAAGTAGGGGCCGCGAACCCGCTCCCAGCTCGCGGCGTACAGCGTATTGGGATTCGACGGGTCCATCGCCACGTCCACGAACCCGGCCTTGTCGCTGATGAACTTGATGAGCTTCCAGCTCTGCCCGCCGTCGGTCGTCTGGTAGAGCCCGCGCTCCGGATTCGCGTTCCAGATGGCGCCGAGCGCCGCCACGTAGACCGTGTTCGGGTCGGTCGGGTGGACCACGATCCGGCCGATCGCCTGGGTCTTCTCCAGCCCCATCGGCTTCCAGGTGATTCCGCCGTCGGTGCTCTTGAAGATCCCCTTGCCGGGCGAGAGCGAGTTGCGCGAGTTGGGCTCCCCGCTGCCGGCCCAGACCTGGTTGCTGTCGGACGGGGCGATCGCCAGCATGCCCATCGAGACCACGCCCTCGTTGCCGCTCCCGCCGAAGACCAGGCGGAAGGTGGTGCCGGCGTTGGTGGTCTTCCAGATGCCGCCTGCCGCCGCCGCCACGAAGAAGGTTTTCGACGGGCTCGGGAGGCCCGCGATGTCGCTGATGCGGCCGCCCATGTTGGCGGGCCCGATGTTTCGCCAGCGGAGACCCGCGATCAGCGCCGAATCAACTCTGGAGGTGGGGATCTGGGCCGGGAGCAGGGCCGGGACGGGGAGGAGGAGCAGGAGCGCGGCGAGCGGGCTCCGGCGACCAAGCGGGAGACGAATCATGATTGGCTCGACGGACGGGGTGGAAAGTCAGCCGATCTGCGGATCGCGATCAGCGATATGTGTACGCCCGGCCTGCGCGGTTCGTTGAGCCGCGCGCACAGCGGCGAGCGGTTGACCCCTAACCTCTTCTCGGCTATACTGTTGCCCTTGCCGCGCCCTGGTGGTGAAACTGGTAGACACGCTATCTTGAGGGGGTAGTGCCGAAAGGCGTCGCGGTTCGAGTCCGCGCCAGGGCATTCCCAGCAGATCCCGCCACTGTAGCTCAGCTGGTAGAGCACCGCATTCGTAATGCGGGGGTCACCGGTTCGATCCCGGTCAGTGGCTCTGATCGGGCGCAATGACGGAAT
>DASYRI010000226.1:0-21619 GCA_036004545.1 Gemmatimonadales bacterium | reverse complement strand
GCGCGCCGCGGTGATCCGCGCCGCTCGCGCGGTGCTCCGGGGCGAGCGCCGCGCCGCGGTCCTCTCGCTCGCGTTCGTGGGACGGGAGCGGATGCGCGGCCTCAACGCGCGGTGGAAGGGCAGCGCGCGGCCGACCGATGTGCTCGCCTTTTCGCTGCCGGGCCCGGGCGGCGCCCTCGCCGGAGACATCTATATCTGCCCGTGGGTGGCGGCGCGGGAGGCGCGGGCGCGCGGCCTGCCGCTCGGCCGGGAGCTCCGCCGGCTGGTGGTGCACGGCGTGCTCCACGTGCTGGGCTACGACCACCCGGCCCACGGGCGAACCGCCTCCGCGATGTGGCGGCGGCAGGAGCGCTACCTCGCGGGTCTCGGATGATCGCCCGTCTGCTCGCCGCGCTCCAGCTCTGGGTGGCACCGGTCCTCGCCGGGGTCTTCACGCTCTGGGCGGCGCTGGTCGCGCTGGCGGAGCTGGACGACGCCGGGGTGCCGCGGCTGCTCACGCCCTCGCAGCGACGGCGCGGCCGGCCGCTCTCCCCCGCGCGAAGCCTCCACGTGGTCCATCTCGCCCTCCTCGCCGTCGCGGCCGCACTCGCCGCGACCGCGCTCGCCTGGTGGGCCTGGGACACCCCGGGCGCGGTGATCCGCATGCTGCTCACCGTGCTGCTGGTGTGGATCCTCGGGGATCTGGCGCCGCGCCTGTGGGCCGCGAACGAGCCCGGCCTGGTGGGCTTTGACGGCCGGGTGGTGCAGCACACGCTCGCGATCTTCCGCCCGGTCCTGGCCGTCGTGGCGTGGGTGGATCGCGGATTCCGCCGGCGCCGGAGCGTCCCGCGACCGCCCGACCCTCCGACCGAGCGCGACATGCTGCGGGGCATCCTCGGTCTGGCCGAGATGACCGTGGCGGAGGTGATGACGCCCCGCCTCGACATCGTCTCGGTGGATTTTTCCGCCGGCCTGGACCACGTGATCGAGACCCTCCGGCGGGCGGAGCACTCCCGCCTGCTGGTGGTGGACGGCGACCCCGACTCGGTGACCGGCGTCATCTACGCCAAGGACCTGCTCCCCGGCCTCGGCCCCCGGGCCGGGCCGCCCGACTGGCATCCGCTGATCCGTCCGGTCGAGTTCGTGCCGGAAGCCAAGACGCTCGACCGCCAGCTCCGCGATTTCCAGCGGAGCGCGAGCCATCTCGCCGTGGTGGTGGACGAGTTCGGCGGGACCTCCGGCATCGTCACGCTCGAGGACGTGCTCGAGCAGATCGTCGGAGAGATCCGGGACGAGCACGACACCGACGAGGTGGCTCCCCTGCAGCGGCTGCCCGGAGGGGGATGGGTAGTGCAGGGCGGGGTGCCGCTCACCGATCTGGAGAGCGAGCTCGACCACCACTTCGCGCGGGAGGACGTGAGCACCGTGGGCGGGCTCGCTCTGGCGTACTTCGGCCGGGTCCCGCGCGCCGGCGAGAGCATCGAGCTCGACGGCTTCCGGCTCACGGTGGACCAGGTGGTGCGGCGGAGGGTGCGGCGGGTGACGCTGGTGCCGCTCGGCGCGGCGCCCGCCGAAGCGGCGGCGGAGAGCGGCGGTGAAGGCCGCGGGACGGAGGCCGCCCCATGATCTGGGCCCTCGCGGCGGCGGGTCTGCTGCTCACCGTCTTCGGGGCCACCGCGCACGCGGCGCTGGTCACCTGGAGCCGGAGCCGGCTCGCCGACGTCGTGGCGCGCCGGCTCCGCGGCGGCCGGGACTCGCTCGCGTGGCTCGCGCCGCTGGAGCGGAACCTCTCGGCCGCCTCGGTCACCACGACGCTCGGCATCGTGACGCTCGGCGCCGTCTTCCCGGCGATGTTCGCCGGCGCGAGCCTGGCCCAGTTCGGCCTCCTGCTCATCGTCGTGGCCATCCCGTTCGTGCTGCTGAGCGGGTACGTGCTCCCCCGGGCTCTCACCCACCAGCGCGCTACGCGGGTCGCCGAGCGGGTGCAGCCGATCCTGCGGCCCTGGGCGGCGGTGCTCGCGGGGCTCCTGCCGGCGGCGCCGGAGCGGCCCGAAGCGGAGATCACCGCGCTCTGGCGGGAGCGCGCGGCGGTCGGCCTCGCCCCGGACGACGAGCTGCTCCGGATGGGCGGCGTGATCAGCTTCTCCCAGCGCGTCGTGCGCGAGGTGATGACGCCGCGCACCGAGGTCGTGGCCATTCCGGAAGAGGCTTCGGTGGACGAGGTCCGCGCCGCGTTCGTCCAGAGCGGCTACAGCCGGCTGCCGGTCTATCGCGGCACGCCGGACGAGATGGTGGGCATGGTCCACGCCTTCGATCTCCTCCGGCTCGGCCCCGGCGATCCCCTCCCGATCCGCCCGGTCGCCGTCGCGCCGGCAAGCCGGTCGTGCGCCGACGCGCTGCTCGACATGCAGCGGGAGCGGCGCCACCTGGCGGTGGTGCTGGACGAGTTCGGCGGCACCCTGGGCATCGTGACGCTGGAGGATCTCCTCGAGGCCATGGTGGGCGAGATCGTGGACGAGGATACCCAGGCCAGGGCCCCCGCCGCCGGCCTGGTCCCGGGGTTGCTCGAGACCGACGGCGCCACGCCGGTGACGGAGATCGAGGAGCGCTTCGGCGTCGAGCTGCCGGCGGGGCAGGCGCGGACCCTGGGGGGGCGGCTCGCCGAGCTGGCCGGGCGGTTTCCGGTGAGCGGCGAGCGGTTCCTGGTCCGCGGCCTCGAGGTGGACGTCGTGCACGCCTCGCCCAACCGGGTGGAGCGGGTCTTCATCCGCCGGGCCCCGCCGCTCTCCATTCCGCTCGACCGCACGCTTCCGTGATGCACCGGCCGCTCCCGCCCGCGCGGATGCTGGAGCTCTTCCGCAACGGGCGGGTCGGCGAGTTTCTGGGCCGGGCCCGGATGATGGAGCCCGCCGACCTCGCCGACGTCCTGGCGCTGGCGGCGGAGGACGAGCGGGTCGAGATCGCCCGGCTGCTTCCGCCGGACCTCACCGGCGAGGCGCTCATCGAGATGCCAGAGGCGGCGCACGCCGAGGAGACGCTCGCCGCCCTCTCGCCCGAGCATGCCGCGGAGATCGTCGAGGAAATGCCCGACGATGACGCGGCCGACATCCTGGGCACCCTCGAGCCCGACGAGCAGCGGCGGATCCTCTCCGCGGTGGACGCGGAGGAGCGGGGAGAGGTCGAGCGGCTCCTCGAATACGACGAAGAGTCCGCCGGCGGGCTCATGACCGGGCACCTGGTGACCGTGCGCCCCGAGCTCACCGTGCGGGAAGCCCTCGAGAGCATCCGGAGGCAGGCCGGGGAGGTGGAGGACTTCACCGAGACCTACGTCGTCACCGGCGATCGCAAGCTGGCCGGCGTGCTCGGCTTCAAGCCGCTGGTGCTGGGCTCGCCCGACCGGCCGGTGCGCGAGCTCATGGAGGAGCCCGACGTCACCGTGGGCCCCGAGATGGACCAGGAGGAAGTGGCCCGTCTCATGGCCCGCTACAACGTGCCGAGCATCCCGGTCGTGGACCGGGAGGGCCGGCTCCTCGGGCGGATCACCTTCGACGACGTCTCCGACGTGGTCGAGCGGGAGGCGACCGAGGACCTGCTTCGCTTCGGCGGCGTCTCCGCCGAGGAGGACCTCGGGGCACGCTGGTTCGAGGCGGTCAAGTCCCGGCTCCCCTGGCTGCTGGTGAACCTGCTCACCGCCTTCGTCGCCGCGGCGGTGGTGGCCCTGTTCACCAGCGTGGTGCGGGCGCTTCCCGCGCTGGCCGCGTGGATGACGATCATCTCCGGCATGGGCGGCAACGCGGGCACCCAGGCGCTCGCGGTCACGGTGCGGCGGCTCGCCCTGGGCCTGATCGCGCCGTCGGCGTTCGTCCGGGTGATCGGCAAGGAGATCATGGTGGGGCTCGCCTGCGGCATCGCCAACGGACTGGTGACCGCGCTCGCCGCGCTCGCCTTTCACCAGCCGCCGATGCTCGGCGTGGTGATCTGCCTCGCGATGACCGGGAACCTGTTCGTCGCCGGCTTCGCAGGGGCGTTCATTCCCCTCATGCTGGAGCGGTTCCGGATTGATCCCGCGATCGCCTCCTCGGTGTTCGTCACCACCTTCACCGACGTCTGCGGGTTCGCCCTGCTGCTCGGGCTCGGCGGCTGGCTCCTGCTCTGAGCGGCGCGCCTCACGGTTCCCCGGCGGGCGAATTACCTTTCCCGCCATGGACTCCGAGCAGCTCCTCGCCGCCCTCGCCCCGGGCCGGACGGCGGCCCTCGCGCGGGCCATCTCGCTGGTGGAAAACGGTGGACCGGGTTTCGAGGAGCTGCTGGCGGCCCTCCATCCCCGCCTGGGCCGCGCCCGGCGGATCGGGATCACGGGACCGCCCGGCGCCGGCAAGTCCACCCTCATTCAGCACCTGGTGCAGACCTGGCGGCGCCGCGGGCTGACCGTGGCGGTCATCGCGGTGGACCCGACCAGCCCGGCCACCGGTGGGGCGCTCCTCGGCGACCGCATCCGGATGGAAGAGGTGGCGCTCGACCAGGGCGTATACATCCGCTCCATGGCGACCCGCGGCTCGCTCGGCGGGCTTGCCGTCAGCACCCGCGAAGTTCTCGACGTGCTCGACGCGAGCGGCTTCGACCGCCTGGTCATCGAGACGGTGGGCGTGGGACAGTCGGAGCTCGCGGTGACCGGTATGGCCGACAGCACCGTGCTGGTGCTGGTGCCGGAGTCGGGCGACGGCATCCAGGCGCTCAAGTCGGGCCTGATGGAGATCGCCGACGTGTACGCCGTCAACAAGGCCGACCGGCCCGGCGCGGAACAGCTGGCCCGGGAGATCGAGATCACGCTCGGGATCCGCCGGGGGAACGCGTTCCGCGGGATGCGGGGGCATCACGGAGCGGCGAGACCCCAGGACGCCGGGACGCAAGGGCGCGAAGACGGAAAGCTGGAAGGACGGAAAGACGGAACGACGGAAGGCCGGAAGGACGGAAAGCCGGAAGGACCGACGGACGGAAAGCCGGAAGCGATGGCGGCCGGGTGGGAGCCGCCGGTCCTCCTCACCGTGGCCTCGAAGGGCGAAGGCGTCGAGGCGCTGATCGAAGCGCTCGACCGTCACTACGCCTGGATGACTGTGGGCGGCGAGCTCGAAGCCCGGCGCAAGCGGCGGCTCGCCGCGCGCACCCGCGAGGTCGTGGACCGGGCCATGCAACGCTGGACCTGGCAGGAAAGCCGGGCCGAGGCGGTGCTCCGGGAGCGGCTCGACGACGTGGCGGCGGGACGGATGAGCCCGTACCAGCTGGCCGGAGAGATCGTCTCGGGACTCAAACAGGGAGCGCGGCGATGACTGCGCGCGATGCGGAGCTCGCCCGGCTGCGCGCCGAGCTGGCGGTATGGCGGGAGGAGTACGACCGGCTGCCCAAGCGGGAGGACGCCGAGTTCACCACCGTTTCCGGACGCGAGGTCGAGCCGGTGTACACGCCGCTCGACCTGGCGGCGGGTCAGGACGGCCAGGCGGAGCTGCCGGGCCGGTGGCCATTCACCCGGGGTGTTCACCCCACCATGTATCGCGGCCGGCTCTGGACCATGCGCCAGTTCTCCGGCTTCGGCACCGCGGAGGACACCAACGCGCGCTACAAGTTCCTGCTCGAGCGTGGGCAGACCGGGCTCTCGGTCGCTTTCGATTTCCCGACCCTGATGGGCTACGACTCCGATCACCCCCGCGCCGAGGGGGAAGTGGGGAAGTGTGGGGTCGCGATCTCCAGCCTAGCCGACATGGAGACGCTCTTCGACGGGATCCCGCTCGACCGGGTGTCCACCTCCATGACCATCAACGGCCCCGCGGCGATCCTCTTCTGCTTCTACGTGGCGGCCGCCGAGCGGCAGGGGGCCGACCTCCGCCGGCTCCAGGGGACGGTGCAGAACGACATCCTCAAGGAGTACATGGCCCAGCACGCCTGGATCTACCCGGCGGAGCCGGCGCTCAAGATCATCGTGGACATGTTCGAGTGGGCGGCGGAGCATACCCCGCGGTGGAACACCATCTCGATCTCCGGCTACCACATCCGGGAGGCCGGCGCCACCGCCGCCCAGGAGCTGGCCTTCACGCTGGCCAACGGCTTCTGCTACGTGGAGCATGGCCTGGCGCGGGGGCTCACCGTGGACGGCTTCGCGCCGCGGCTCTCCTTCTTCTGGGACGTGCACAGCGACTTCTTCGAGGAGATCGCCAAGATGCGGGCCGTGCGGCGGATCTGGGCCCGCCACCTGCGCGAGCGCTACGGCGCTAAAGACGAGCGCAGCTGGAAGATGCGCTTCCACTGCCAGACCGCGGGAGTGAGCCTCACCGCGCAGCAGCCGATGAACAACATCGTCCGGGTGGCCTACCAGGCGCTTGCGGCGGTGCTCGGCGGCACCCAGTCGCTGCATACCAACGCGCTCGATGAGACTCTCGCCCTCCCAACCGAAGAGTCGGTGCGGGTGGCGCTCCGCACCCAGCAGATCCTCGCGGCGGAGACCGGGGTGCCGAATGTGGCGGATCCCCTGGGCGGCTCGTACTACGTGGAGGCGCTGACCGACCGGATGGAGCGCGAAGCCGAGGGGCTCTTCGCCGAGATCGAGGCCCAGGGTGGGGTGGTCAAGGCCATCGAATCGGGCTGGTTTCAGCGGCAGATCGCCCGGAGCGCGGCGCGGTTCCAGCAGGAGGTGGAGAGCGGGCGCCGGGTGATCGTCGGCGTCAACGACTTTGTCGAGGAGGACGAGCCGCCGGTCGAGATCCTCCGGATCGGTGAGGAGGCCGACCGGACCCAGCGGACCCGGCTGGCGCGCCTGCGCGCCGGGCGGGACGCCGGGCGGGTGACCCGGAGCCTCGACGCGCTCCGGAGCGCCGCCGCGGCCGACCAGAACGTGACGCCGGCCATGCTGGAGTGCGCCCGTAGCGACTGTACGCTGTTCGAGATCCGGGAGGTGCTGGAGCGGGTCTACGGCGCGTACCGCGAGCCGGTTTTCTTCTAGGGGAGCCGTATGCGCAGTCCGAGCAACCACGACATCCGGCGGCAGCTCCAGCGGCTGGTCCGGCTCCAGCCGGGCAAGCATTTCATCGTGAGCTGCTATCTCAAGCTCGAGCCCAGGGACCGCAGTCGGGGCAAGTACCTGATCAAGCTCAAGAACCGGATTCGCGAGGTGATCGAGGCGCTCCCGGCCGAAGGGCTGACCCGGACCGAGAGCGAGCAGGTGGTCGGTGACCTGCACCGCATCCAGACGATGCTGAAACGTCCCGACGCGTTGCCGCCGACCCAGGGCCTCGCGGTGTTCGCCTCGAAACCCCTCGACCTCTTCGAGGTGATTCCCCTGCCGCGGGTGCACCGCTCCCGGCTTCTGGTGGACCGCACCCCGCTGGTGGGCGAGCTCGCGGCGCTGGAGGACGAGGTCGGCCGGCTGCTGGCCGCGGTGCTCGACAAGAGCGGCGCCTCGATCTACGAGGTGACGGCGTTCGACGCCCGCAAGCTCGACGACCTCAACGGCGCCGCGGTGCGGAAGGGCGGCCGCTTCCACACCGACCGGCACGGCGCCCCCGGAAGGGGCGAGCACGGCTTCCACAACCGGCTGCGCAACGAGCGGGAGCGGCTGCTCGACGCGGCGGCCGGCCGGCTGTTCGACCTGGACCGCCGGGAGCCGGTGCGGGGCATCGTCCTGGCCGCGCCCGGCGGCGAGGCCGAGGCGCTCAAGATGTTCCTCCACCCCTACGTGGCGGGGAAGGTGCTGGGCACGGCGCGGCTGGCGCGGAAGGGGCTGTCGCCGCGGGCGGTCCACGCCGCCGTGCTCGAGGCACGCGAAGCCTTCGAACGGAAGCTCGAGCGCCACCTCGTGGCGGAGATGCTGCTGGGTCAGGGATCCGGCTGGGCGGTGAACGGGATCGGGCCCACCCTGACCGCGCTCGCGAAGGGACAAGTGCGCACCCTGCTGGTGCGCGCCGACGCGAGCGTCCCCGGCTTCCGCTGCGCCTCGACCGGCCTGCTCACCCTGAATCCGAAGGATTGCCGCGGGCTCGGCAACGCGGTGCCGGTGCACGACGTGATTGACGACGCCATCGAGGAAGCGCTCCGGCAGCGGATCGATCTCGACGTGGTGTTCGAGCCGGACGCGGCGGAGACGATCAACGGGCTGGCGGCGTTGCTGAGATTCCGATGAGGAGGTAGGAGGTAGCGAGAAGCGAGGAGGGGGGTGTGGGGGGGCCCTCCTCGCTCCTCGCGACCTCCTGCCTCCTCGAAAAGGAGCTATGCCCACTCACCGCCCGATTCGGATTCTCGTCGCCAAGCCGGGCCTCGACGGCCACGACCGCGGCGCCAAGGTGGTCGCGGCCGCCCTGCGCGATGCCGGCATGGAAGTCGTCTATACCGGCCTCCACCAGACGCCCGAGATGATCGCGACCGCAGCGGTACAGGAGGACGTGGACGTGGTGGGCCTCTCCATCCTGAGCGGGGCCCACATGACGCTCTTCCCCCGGGTCCGCCAGCTGCTCGACCAGATGGGCCGGCAGGACATCCTCATCACCGGCGGCGGCATCATCCCCCGCGAGGACATCGAGGCCCTCCAGACCCGGGGCATCGGCCGCCTCTTCGGTCCCGGCACCCCGAGCGCCGACCTGGTGACCTACATCAACACCTGGGCGGCGGAGCATCTTGAGCACTGAGGCGACGGCTCCGACTCCGCCGAAGGCTTCCCGCCTCCACGAGCTGACCGCGGAATACCTGGCCCTCGCCGCCAAGCTCCGGGAAGGCGGCGGCGCGGCGCGGGTGGCCAAGATGCACCAGCAGGGGAAGCTCTCGCCCCGCGAGCGGGTCGCCGGGTTGCTCGATCCCGGCGCTCCGTGGGTGGAGATCGGTCTCCTGCTCGCCTACGACCGTTACGACGGCCAAGCGCCCGGCGCGGGAGTGATCACCGGCGTCGGCGTCGTGGCCGGTCGGGAGACGGTAGTGGTCGCCAACGACGCCACGGTCAAGGCCGGCGCCTGGTGGCCGGAGACGATCCCCAAGATCCTCCGGGCCCAGGAGATTGCGATGCGGCAGCGGATTCCCATCGTGTACCTGGTCGACAGCGCGGGGGTGAATCTTCCCTTCCAGGGCGGGGTCTTCCCCGGGCAATACGGCGCCGCGCGGATCTTCTACTACAACGTGATCATGCGGCGCTACCTCCAGGTGCCGCAGATCGCCGCGGTGCTCGGCAGCTGCGTCGCGGGGGGGGCGTATCTCCCGGCGCTCTCCGACGTGATCTACATGACGGAGGGGACCAGTTTCATGGGGCTGGGCGGCCCCAACCTCGTCGCCGGAGCCACCGGCCAATGGGTGGACGGGGAGACCCTGGGCGGCGCGCGCACCCACACGGCGGTGAGCGGCGTCGCGCATTACCGCGCGGCCAACGACGCCGACTGCCTGGCCAGGATCCGGGAGTACGTGGCCCGGCTTCCCCGCGCGGCGGGAGTGGAGCACCAGCTCGCCGCCCCGGTGCCGCCCGCCCGTCCCCCCGCGGACCTGTACAGCCTGCTTCCCCACGACCACCGCAGGTCGTACGACATGCACCAGGTGCTCGCCTGCCTGCTCGACGGCGGCGCGCTGGCGGAGTTTCAGCCCGATCTGGCCAGGGAGATGCTCTGCGGCCACGCCCGCATCGGGGGCCGCCCGGTCGCGGTGATCGCGAATCAGCGTGGCGTCATCAAGGGGAAGCCCGGCGAGCAACCCCGCTTCGGCGGGATCATCTACACCGAGAGCGCCGAGAAGGTCGCCTACTTCCTCGAGACGGCGAGCCGGGAGCGGCTGCCGCTCCTCTTCGTGCAGGACGTGAGCGGCTTCATGGTGGGTTCCGAGGCGGAGCATTCCGGCATCATCCGCGCCGGCGCCCGGTTCGTCGAGGCGATGGCGGCCGCGGTGGTGCCCAAGCTCGTGCTCACGATCAATCACGCCTCGGGCGCGGGTTACTACGCGATGGCGGGGCAGGGGTTCGACCCCGACTTCATCCTCAGCTGGCCCACCGGCCGGATGGGGGTCATGGAGGGCGAATCGGCGATCATGGCGGTGCACGGCGCCGAGCTCGAGCGCGCCCGGAAGGAGCAGCGCGAGCCGGCCGTCGCGACCCGCGCGGCGATCGAGCAGATGCGCGGCGATTACGAGCGCGACCTCGACGCCCGCCACGCCGCGGCCCGCGGCCAGGTGGATACGATCGTGACCCCTGAGGAAACCCGGGACACGCTCGCCTTCCTGCTGCGGGTGTCGGCCCAGTACCCCGGCCCCCACCTCGGCCCCTTCGTCCTGCCCCCGCTCGATGCCGCTCCGCCGCGCTGAGCCGCGCGCCGCCCGCGCGGGGCTCGCCTGGCTCCTCCTCGCGGCGGCCTGCGCGCGGGGCGCCACGCCGGGCGTCCACGGGCCAACCCCGGCGAAGGACATCCCACCTGTGGCGGTGCCGCCCGAAAGCACGCCGCCGGGTCCCACCGTCGTCCCGCCGCCGATCCTTCGCCGGCCCGCGGCGCCGGCGAGCCTCGCCCGGCTGCGCGGCTGGATGCCGCTCTCCGCGACCGGCGTGCCCGCGTTTCGGGCCGCGCATCCCGCGTGGGACGGCCGCGGCGTGCTCCTCGGCATTCTGGACAGCGGGCTCGATGCCGGCGTGCCCGGGTTCGAGACCACCGGCGCCGGGTTGCCCAAGGTGCTCGACCTCCGCGATTTCTCCGGCGAGGGGAGGATCGAGCTGGTACCGCTCGCCCCGGTGGGCGACGACGTAACGGTCGAGGGCCGGCGGCTGGGCGGCTTCACGCGGGTCCGGGGCCAGGCGGCGACCGGTCCCTGGTACGGCGGAGCGCTGTTCGAGCGCCGCCTGGGTGAGATGCCCGCGGCGGACGCCAACGACAACGGCACCGATTCGGACACGCTCGTCGTCGTGGTGGGCAAGGCGAGCGACGGCTGGGTGCTCTTCGCCGATACCGACGGCGACGGGTCCCTGGCCAACGAGCGGCCCATCCACGACTACCTGGTGGCGCGGGAAACCTTCGGCTGGCATCGCGGGGGAGAGCCGCCGCCGCTCACCATGGCGGCCAACTTCCGGGACGCGCCGGGGGGGGGCGGGGGCGGTCCCGAGCTCGATCTTTTCTTCGACAACAGTGCGCACGGCACTCACGTGGCCGGCATCGCCGCCGCGCGGGGCATCGGCGGGGTGGAGGGGTTCGACGGCGTGGCGCCCGGCGCCCAGATCCTCGCGCTCAAGATCTCCCGGAACGACTTCGGCGGCATCACCACGACCGGCAGCGTGCTCGCGGCGCTGGACTACGCGCTCCGCTTCGCGGCGGCGCGCGGGCTTCCGCTGGTCCTCAACATGAGCTTCGGCGTCGGCAATGAGCGGGAGGGAACGGCCCGGCTCGACGCGGCGCTCGACTCGGTGCTCGCCGCGCACCCGGGCGTCACCTTCGTTACCTCGGCGGGGAACGATGGTCCGGGGCTCTCCACCATGGGATTCCCGGGCTCCATGCGGCGGGGAATCACCGTGGGCGCCACTCAGCCGGCGGCCTTCATCGCCTCCGTCGCGGGCGGGAGTCGCCCCCCGGCCGATGTCCTGCTCTTCTTCAGCTCGCGCGGAGGCGAGCTCGCCAAGCCGGATGTCATCGCGCCGGGCGTGGCGTACTCCACGGTGCCTCGCTGGAACATGGGCGACGAGATCAAGCTCGGCACCAGCATGTCCTCGCCCCACGTGGCCGGGCTGGCCGCGCTGCTGGTTTCCGGGCTGACCCAGGAGCGGCGCGAGGTGCGGGGGGAGGACCTGCGCCGCGCGCTCCGAGCGAGCGCCCGCCCCTTCAAGGGCGAGACGGCCCTCGACCAGGGGGCCGGGGAGCCGGATGTCGCGACCGCGTGGCGGCTCCTTCGCGGGCCCGCCCCCACCGCGGCCTTCGACGTGGAATCGCTCGACCGGCCCGGCACCACGGCGGCCTTCCGGCTGGCGCCGTCCGTGGCCGACTCGCTGGTCCGCTTTCGCCTGAACCGCGACGACGGCGCAGCCGGAGCACTGGCGCTCGACTTCACCAGCGATTCGCCCTGGCTCCGCCCGCCGCCGCCGCTCCGCATGGAAGGGGCCACGGCGGAGGTGACCCTCGTCCAGCATCCGCCGCTCGGCTCACCCGGACTGGTGGTCGGCTCGGTGCACGGCGCTATCGCGGGACTGGAGGGTGCGGTCGTGACACTGGTGAGCGCCGTGGTGATCCCGGAGAGCGAGCGGCCGGCTCCGGTCCGGATGACGGCGCCGCTCGCCGCGGGTGGGCTCAAACGGGTCGTATTTCCCGCCGACTCGGGCCGTCCCTTCCGGGTTCGCATGGCCACCGCGGCGCCGCGCGAGAAGCTGATCGCCGCCCTCCATCAGCCGGGTGGCGCGCCGATTCTCGGAGACAACGGCATTCCCGGTGGAGCCGATACCGCCGCCGCGGTGTACGACGTGGATGGTCGCGACGCGGGGAGCGGGTTCTACGAAGCAGTGGCGGTGGCTCCGCCCGCCGGCCCAATCACGGCGAGCATCGCGATTGATCACGCCCCGGTGGCGCTGCGTCTTCCCGCCGCCAGGGGCGACTCGCTCGCGGCGCTGCTCACCGGCCTCACCGATTCGCTCGCGCCGGGCCGCCTGAGCCTCGGCGTCATCGGAGGAGAGTCGGCGCGCGAGGTGAGCGGCGCCGGCGGCGCCGACGTCACCCTTCCGCTGCGGCTTCCGGCCTGGGCCGAGGAGCTTGTGGTTGACCTCCGGCTCGACCCGAACCAGTGGCCCAGCTTCAGTGATTTCGGGTTCACCGTGCTGGACGGCGACGGCCGCATCCTGGGCAAGAATCCCCTCAACTACGCCCACGGCCGGCTCACGGTGAAGCTTCCTCACCGGGACAGGGACCGGGCTGCGACCCTGGTGCTCTCACCCGGCTTCACCGAGCCGGGGAGCCGGGAGCGCTGGAGCGGCCGCCTGGAGGTGCGCCTTCGGGCGGGGCGGCCGGTGGCGCTCGAGATCGCCGGGAGCGACGAGTTCAGGCTGACACGCAATGCCGCCGCTCGCTTCGGCACCCGCGTCGGGGAATCCCCCTGGCCGCTCCCAGCCGGCTACGTCCCTCTCGGCCTGTTCGTGGTGGAGAGCCGTGGGATCAGCTGGTCATGGGAGCTCCCACTCCGCCCGCCGGGTCCGGCTCGCTGAAGACGACCGCCCGAACCGGGCGGCGCCGATACGCGTCGGCTGGGACCTCATCGCGTTGATCGGGTTGACGGCTGGGAGGCCGATTGGCGCACCGTGTGGTCATGCCGGCGCCGGATCCCCTCGCTCCGCTGCTCGAGCTCCTGCGGCGGCATTTCGGCTACCGGGAGCTTCGCCCGCTTCAGGCCCGCGTCGTCGGCGCGATGGAGGCGGGACACGACGTCCTCGCCGTGCTGCCGACCGGGGCCGGCAAGACAGTCTGCTTCCAGCTTCCCGCGATGCTGCGCCCGGCCCCGACCGTCGTGGTTTCGCCGCTCATCTCGCTGATGCAGGACCAGGTGGCCGCGGCCATGGCGCGGGGGCTTCCGGCCGCGACCCTCAACAGCGCGCTCGACGCCCCGGCCCAGCAGGAGGTTCTCGACCGGCTCGGGTGCGGTGCTGTGCGTCTACTGTACGTCTCGCCGGAGCGACTCGGGCGGCTGGCGAGTGAGCTCGAGGAGCGCGGGGTACGGCCCGCGCTTCTGGCGGTGGACGAGGCCCATTGCATCAGCGATTGGGGAGCCGATTTCCGCCCCGCCTACCGCACCCTCCGCCGGCTCCGGGCCCGGCTCGGCTGGCCCCAGGCGATCGCGCTGACCGGGAGCGCCACCCCTGCGGTGCGGCAGGAGATCGTACGCGGGCTCGGCCTCGGCGGGGCGCGCGGGCTCCACCAGGTGCTCGGGTCGTTCGACCGGCGGAACCTCTGGTTCGGCGTGGCGCGGGTGCGGGACGAGCGTGCACGGTACCAGGCTCTGCTCGAGGCGCTCCGGCTGCAGGACGCCCTCGCGCTGGTCTACGCGCCGACCAGGAACCTCACCGAGGAGCTCGCCCGAGTCCTCCGCGAGGCCGGGTTCCGGGCTGCGGCATACCACGCCGGTCTCGAGCCGAAGGTGCGGAAGGAGGTTCTCCAGCGATTCCTGGCCGACGAGCTCGGCGTGGTGGCGGCGACGAGCGCCTTCGGCATGGGCATTGACAAGCCGAACGTGCGCTTGGTCGTTCACTGGACCCTCCCCCCGACGCCCGAAGCGTACTACCAGGAGGCCGGTCGCGCCGGCCGCGATGGAGCATCGGCCCGCTGTCTGCTCCTCTACCGGCCGGGCGACGCGAACATCTCGCGCCGCCAGCTCGACGTCACCTTTCCGGGAGCGACCCTCGCGGCGCGGTTCTGGCGCGGCCAGCTGGACCCGGCGCGGATCCCCGCCGGGGTGCGAGCCTCTCTGGAGCGGTTGCGGCGGGAGCTGCGCCCGGACCGGGGCCCGGTGGACTGGTCCGCGGTGCGCCGGCGTCGCCTCTCGGCGGAGGCGCGGATCGACGTGGTCGAGCGGTACGCCAGGGACCGCCGCTGCCGGCGCAGCGCCCTGCTGGGGTACTTCGGTGAGCGGGTGATCCGTTGTGCGGGCTGCGACGTCTGCTCCCGGCGCGCGCCGCGCCCGCTCCCGCGTCCGGAGGCCGAAGCGCGTCTCACCCGGCTCCGGGGCGCTCTCGCGCATCTCCTGGCGCCGTGGGGCGGGTGTCCGCTCGAGCCCGGCACGCTCCGCCGCCTCGCCGACGATCCGCCGGAAAGCGAGGCGGCCCTCGCCGCGGTGGACGGCGTGGGGACGGTGATCGCGAAGCGTTACAGCCGGACGATCCTGCGCGCCCTGGGAGCCACCGGGTCCGTACCCGCCGGGCAGAACGGCGAGCGCCTCTCGCCGCCGGGGACCACGCCGGAGGATTCCGTCAGGCGACGGGGGGAGAACCGCTGATTTATATTGGCGGCCATGGACGACTCCCTCTACTTCTCCGAGCAGCACCACCAGGTGCGCGAGATGGTCGCGGAATTCGCCCGCGACCACGTGGCCCCGGTCGCCCGCGAGCTCGACCGCACCTGCACCTTCCCGTGGGAGAACATCAAGCGCATGGGGGAGCTGGGCCTCCTCGGCGTCCCCTGGCCCGAAGAGTACGGCGGGGCGGGGATGGACCAGCTTTCCTACTACATCACCATCCACGAGATGGGGAAAGTGGACGCCTCCCACGCGCTCACCATCTCGGCCCACACCAACCTCGGCACCTCGCCCATCTTCGAGTTCGGCACCGAGGCGCAGCGGAAGGCCTACGTCCCGCTCCTCGCCTCCGGGCGGGTAATCGGTGGGTTCGGGCTCACCGAGCCCGGCGCCGGCAGCGACGCCGGCGGCACTACGACCACTGCCGTCGAGCGGGGCGACTGTTTCGTCCTGAACGGCGCCAAGTCGCTCATCACCCACGCCGGTGTGGGCGAGATCTTCTCGGTTACCGCGCGCACCGACCCGGGTCCGGGGCATCGCGGGATCACCAGCTTCATTGTGACCAAGGACACCGTGGATCTCGAGGAGTGCATCGCGCTTGGCGTGGGACACGCCGACGAGCTGGCCAAGACCCCCGGGGTCACCGCGGGCAGGAAAGAAGACAAGATGGGCTGGCGGGCGAGCGATACCCGCGAGCTCCACTTCCAGGATGCCTCCGTCCCGAAGGAGAACATGCTGGGCGCCCGGGGCGAGGGGTTCGTGAACTTCCTCAAGACTCTGGACGGGGGGCGGATCGGCATCGCGGCGCTCTCGCTCGGCATCGCCGAGGGGGCGTACGAGGCGGCCCGCCAGTATGCCGGGACCCGCAAGCAGTTCGGGCGCCACATCGGCAGCTTCCAGGGCATCTCGTTCCAGCTGGCCGACATGGCCACCGAGATCGAGGCAGGGAGCCACCTGCTCTATCACGCGGCGCTGTTGAAGCAGCACGGCAAGCCGTTCAAGAAGGAAGCGGCGATGGCCAAGCTCTACTGCTCCGAGCTGGCCATGCGGACCACGACGAAAGCGGTCCAGATCTTCGGGGGCTACGGTTACACCGCCGAGTATCCGGTCGAGCGCATGATGCGGGACGCCAAGGTCTGCGAGATCGGGGAAGGGACCAGCGAGATCCAGCGCCTCGTGATCGCGCGCCAGATCCTGGGGAGCGTCGTGGACGGCTGAGGGGTTGCCCCCTGCCCACTGCCCACTACCCACTGCTCACTAGTACATTTCCCCCATGCGGCTCCTGCCATCTCAGAGCTCGAGCAGAAACCCGGTGGTCTCGACGGAGACCATCCGGGTGGCCGCATCGCTGTTGGCTGACTTCCTGGGATCGCTCCGGTTCCCGCTCGCCTCGAAGGCCAGGGATTCCTTCCGACCGCCCCAGCCCACCGGCGCACACTCACCGTCTCCGGCAGGAACCGGCCCACGCGGTCCGGCCCCTGCCCGAGCGGACGAATGGCGCGGTGTATGCTCCCGGCGTTCGCCTTCGAAGGCCCGCCCCCGCGTGGGGCCGGCCGCTCCGACGCGTTCCGGACGACCCGATACCCTCACGACGACCGGCCGGCGCGCAGCGCCCGATAGAAGGACCAGCGGCGGCGCCGGGCCGGACAGGATACGACTCCGTGAAGCGCGAGATTCTCATCAACGGCGGCCAGCGCGAGACGCGGGTGGCCATTCTCGAGGACGACCGGCTGGTCGAGCTCCTGGTGGATCGGGCCGACAACCGGCGGATGGTGGGCGACATTTATCTCGGGCGGGTCGAAGCGGTCCTGCCCGGCATCCAGGCGGCGTTCCTGGATATCGGGCATGAAAAGAGCGCCTTCCTCCACGCCTCCGATCTCCTGGAGCCCGACGAGGACGACGACGAGCCGGACGAGAACGACGATCAGCCCGAAGATCCCGCCTCGGTAGAGGCCGAGCTCGCCGCGGACGAAGCCGCCGGCGGGAGTGAGCGGGAGAAGGGACGCCGAGGCGACGGGGAAGACGGCCGCCGGCAGCCGCCCCGCCAGCGCGAGGTTTCCTCGCGCCGGCAGGTCCCCGACATCGCGGAAATCCTCAAGAAGGGCCAGACCCTCCCGGTTCAGGTCACCAAGGAGCCCATCAGCACCAAGGGTTGCCGGGTGACGGCGCAGATCTCCCTCGCCGGTCGGTTTCTCGTCTACATGCCGTACGCCTCGCGGGTGGGGGTGAGCCGGAAGATCGAGAACCGCGAGCAGCGCACCCGGCTCCGCGACATGGTCACCCGGCTGCTGCCCGAGGGGGCGGGCGGCGTCATCGTGCGAACCGTGGCGGAAGAGGTGACCGAGGAGCACTTCAAGCGGGAGATCGACTCGCTGCTCAACCAGTGGCGCAAGATCAAGCGGAAGCAGCTTTACGTGCGGAAGGCGCCGGCGCTGCTCCAGCGCGAGGCCTCGCTCACCCGGGGATTGATCCGCGACGTCTTCAGCGACAAGGTGGACGCGCTGCACGTGGACTCGAAGGACATCCACCACGAGGTCGAGCAATACCTCGACGCGGTGGACCCGGAGCTGATGAGCCGGGTGCACCTCTACAGCGATCCCCTGCCGCTCTTCGACAAGTACGACATCGAGACCGAGATCAAGTCGCTCTTCAAGGCGCGGGTGGACCTGCCGACCGGCGGCTCGCTGGTGATTCAGCCGACCGAAGCCCTGGTCTCCATTGACGTCAACACCGGCCGCTACACCGGCAAGAAAGACCCCGAGAAGACGATTCTCCGCACCAACCTCGAGGCGGCGCGCGAGATCGCCCGCCAGCTCCGGCTCCGGGACCTGGGCGGGATCATCGTCTGCGATTTCATCGACATGGAATCGCGCTCCAACCGCGACCGGGTGATCCAGGAGCTCCGCGCCCACCTCGGCCGCGACCGGGCCCGGACCAAGGCGATGGCCGTCTCCGACCTCGGCCTGGTCGAGATGACCCGCCAGCGGGTGCGGGCCTCGCTCTTCGCCTCGATGACCACCGACTGCCCGACCTGCAGCGGCTCCGGCAGGGTCTTCCGGCCCGAAGTCGTGGCCCGCCGGCTGGAGCGCTCCCTGCGCCGGGTGGGCCACGAGCGGCGGGAGAAGGTGCTCTCCATCCGGCTCCATCCCGAGGTGGCGCTCTACCTCCTCGAGGAAGAGCCCAAGCTTCTGGGCTCGGTGGGCAAGGCGATCGGCGTCGAGCTCGAGCTCCGGGACGACCCGATGATGCACCTCGACGAGTTCCGCCTGATGAGCCGGCCGGCGGGGCGGGACGTGACCGAGCAATACGCCGTGGCGTAATCCCGGGGCGGCTGGCTATTAGCAACCGCGTGGGGCTCGGACGGCTGAAAGCATGGTTGAGGGGGGATGATCGGGACCGGCGGCGGAGCGAGCGCACTTGCCCAAACCTCGCTCCCTGTTTAAACTTGCGCGCTCCCAACGAAGCGACTTGACGGATGTACGCGATCTTCCGGGCCCAGGGGAAGCAGTTCAAGGCGGAGACGGGAAAGACCGTTCGCCTGCCCCGCTTTGACGCCGAACCGGGCTCGACCCTCACCTTCGACGAGGTGCTCCTCACTTCCGACGGCGGGAACATTCGCGCCGGCACCCCGACGGTGAAGGGAGCCACGGTCACCGCCGAAGTGCTCGGCGAGGTGAAAGGCGAGAAGATCTACGTCTTCAAGTTCAAGCGGCGGAAGAATTACCGCCGGAAGACCGGGCATCGGGCCAGGTTCACCGACGTCCGGATCACCGGCGTCAAGGCAGGGTGATTCCATGGCCCACAAGAAGGGCGTCGGCTCGTCCAAGAACGGCCGGACCAGCAACCCGCAGTTTCTCGGGGTGAAGAAGTACGGCGGCGAGCAGGTGGTGGCCGGCAACATCATCGTGCGCCAGCGCGGAACGAAATTCCACCCCGGCAAGAACGTGCGCCGCGCCAACGACGACACCCTCTTCGCCGTGGTGGACGGGCGGGTCGCGTTCGAGTGGAAGGACAAGGGGCGGCAGAAGGTCTCGGTCTACCCCCCCTCGAGCTGAAACAAACTCCCCCGCCGGGCCGTCGTTCAGCCACGACTCACCAGGGGCTGAGCCATGTCGTCAATCTTCGACCGCTTCAACGCCGAGCTCGACCAGATCGGTGAGCGGGTACGGACCGTCTTCGAGTCCGGCAAGCTCCAGCTCGATCGGAGCGCGCTGGTGGGGCGGCGCAGCAAGGCAGCGTACCAGCTCGGGATGCTGGTCTACCGGAAGGAGCGTGGCGGGGAGGTGAGCCAGGCGGAGCTCGACGCGCTCTTCGCCCGGCTGGACGACCTCTCGGCCCAGATCGCGAAGATCGACCGCGAGCTCGACGACGTGCACGGTGAGACGGTGCGCGTGGACGAGCAGCCCGCCCCGCCCGCCGCGGCGGCGGAGGCGGAGGTGCGGAAGAGCGAGTAGGAGGTAGCGAGGAGCGAGGAGGGCCGCGCCACCGCCCCTCCTCGCTTCTCGCTACTCGCTACTCGCTACCTCCTAGTACGGCGTCTGCGGCGGAAGGATCCGGTACTTGTCTCGCAGCTCCTCCTCGCGGGTGTGCAGCGACGCCGCCAGTCCCTTGATGTACACCTTCTCCGCCACGCTCGAGAAGTCGAACGGGTCCCCGGACCAGACCACGACGTTGGCCACTTTGCCCGGCGCGAGGACGCCGTACTCGCCCATGCCGAAGTTGGTCGCGGGGAGCTGGGTGATGGCCCGCAGCGCGTCGTCCCAGCTCATCCCGTTCCGCACCGCGTTGCCTGCGGCATAGCGGAGGTTGCGCTCGCCGCCCGGATCGCCCTGGGCGATGATGACCTCGACGCCTCCCTCCCGGAGCACGGTCGCGTTGTCGAGCCGCGCCCCGAGCCCGTCGAAGCTCGGAATATCGCTGAGCGGCTGAATGACCACCGCCACGCCGGCCCGGGCGATCTGCTTCGCCATCTGCCACCCTTCCACCGCGCCGAAGAGCACGACCTTGAGCTTGTACTCCTCCTGGAGCCGGAGGGCGTTCTCGATGTCCATCCGCCGGTTGGCGGCGATGGCCAGGGTCTCTTCGCCCCGGAGGACCGGGAGCAGCGCCTCGAGCTCACGGGCGGGGGCGCTGAGCGGCTGGATCGCGGCGCGGCGGTAGTCGGCTCGGCGACGGGCGTATTCGAGCGCGTCATCGAACAGGCGCCGCACCCGGGCGAGCGTGCCGGCCCGGCTGCCGCCGCCCGCCTGCTTGCTGCTGCTGGAGAGGTCGAGCACCAGTGCGGCATTGCGCCGCACGATCATATCCTCGAGCCGATCGCCGGCGTAGTTGACGGCCGGAGCCTGTCCGGCCAAGAAGGCGCCGTTGGGCACCAGGACCGCGCCGGTAATGCCGCCGGTTCGGGCGACAGGAATGGTGAACGCGGCGGGATCGATCCCGTCCGCGGGGTTGAACGAGGGGTTCACTTCGCCCTGGACGCCTCCCTCGCCCTGCCCGAACAGGCCCGCGACGCCGAGACCGGCGTTCGCGTTGGCGTGGATGAACCCCGGGGTGATCCACTTCCCGGTGGCATCCACCCGGATGGCGCCCGCCGGGATCGCGAGGTCCGCTCCCACAGCCGTGATCCGGCCGTCATTGATGAGCACCGTCCCGTTCGGGATCTTCGGGGCCGACACCGGGTAGACCGTGCCGCCGGTGATGGCGATGGTCTGGGCGCAAAGACGCAAGGACGCAAAGACGCAAAGTGAGAGGAGTGCCACGGCTGCCCTCTTTCCGTCCTTCCGACTTCCCACTGTCCGTTGCGTCCTTGCGTCTTTGCTTCGTTGCGTCTGTCTCATCGCCCCACCCCCGGCGCCGTCTGGCCGATGTTGAAATCCGTCTTGTACTGGCGCTTGGGATCGAGCCGGTCGAACACCAGCCAGCCGTCGTTCCAGACCTTCTCCGCCTTGGAGTACACCGAGAACGGGTCGCCCGACCAGATCACCACGTCTGCGGCCTTGCCCGGTTCCAGGGTGCCGGTGAGTCGGTCGACGCCCAGCACCCACGCCGGGTTCGCGGTGACCCAGCGGATCGCCTGGTCGCGGGTGAGCGGAATGCCGGCGCGGAGCCCGGCGTAGTACGCCTTGGCCATGTCCTGGTTCATCCGCTGGATGCCGTCCGGGCTGTCGGTGTGAATCACCGCCCGCGCCCCGGCGTGGGACACCAGCGCGGCGTTCTCCAGGATCTGGTCGAACGCCTCCATCTTGAACCCGCCCCAGTCGGACCAGACCGAGGCGGCGGTGCCGTTCGCGGCGAGGAGGTCGGCGATCTTGTACGCCTCGATGGCGTGGTGGAAGGAGCGGATCTTGAAGCCGAACTCCCTGGCCAGGTCGAGCATCTGGGCCATCTCGTCGGCGCGGTAGCAGTGGTTCTGTACCAGGATCTCGCCCCGCAGCACGCCGGCGAGGGTCTCCAGCTTGAGATCGCGGGCCGGCGGATTGCCGGTGCGGTCCTTGAGCCACTTGTCCCAGCGCTGGCGGTAGTCCTCCGCCTGGATGAACGCGGCCCGGTACCCCGCCATGTTGCCCATCCGGGTGGAGGGCCCGCGATTCTGATAGACCCGCTTGGGGTTTTCGCCGCAGGCCATCTTCACGCCGTAGGGCGCGCCGGGGAATTTCATCTCCTG
>DASYRI010000225.1:0-12928 GCA_036004545.1 Gemmatimonadales bacterium | reverse complement strand
GCTTCGCCGCCCGGTGCCTGCGCCAAGGCCTCCAGCAGGCGCCCGCCAGACCCGGCAAACGGACCCTCATCGTCGGGGCCGGCGATGCAGGGGAGCAGATCCTCCGGCAGCTGCAGCACGATCCGCGCTGCGGCCTCCGGGTCGTCGGCCTGGTGGACGACGATTCCGCCAAGCTGGGCCGGGAGCTGCACGGCGTCCCGGTGCTCGGCATGTCGGCCGACCTCCGCCGCCTCGCGATCGTGCACGAGGTGGACCAGGCGCTCATCGCCATCCCCTCCATCAGCGGCGAAGACCTGCGCCGTCTGGTGGAGCGGTGCATGGCGTCGGGCGTCGAGGTGCGCCTGCTGCCCCCGCTCAAGGAGCTGGTGGAGAGCGAAGTGCACCCGAGCCAGCTCCGGGAAGTGCAGATCGAGGACCTGCTGGGACGGGAGCCCGTGGCCCTCGACCTCCGGGTGATCGAGCCCGAGATCGCCGGCCGGGTCGTGGTGGTGTCCGGGGCGGGCGGCTCGATCGGGTCGGAGCTGGCACGGCAGGTCGCCCGCTTCCACCCGAGGATGCTCGTGTTGATCGACCGGGCGGAGAGCCCGCTGCACTCCATCCACTTCGAGGTCACCCGGGCGCATCCGGAGATCCACGCCGTCCCGGTGCTGGCCAGCGTCACCAACAGCGAACGGATGCGGGCCGTCTTCGGGGCCCACCGGCCCGATCTGGTCTTCCACGCCGCGGCCTACAAGCACGTGCCGATGCTGGAGTGGAACGTGGTCGAGGGGGTGTGGAACAACGTGATCGGCACCCTCTGCATCGCGCGGGCGGCCGCGCGGGCCGGGGCGCGGAAGTTCGTCCTGATCTCGACCGACAAGGCGGTCAATCCCACCAGCGTGCTCGGCGCGACCAAGTTCATCGCGGAGCGCGTAGTGCGCGAGCTGCCCTCGCTCCGGGCCTCCGCCACCGACTTCCGGGTGGTGCGCTTTGGCAACGTGCTCGGCTCGGACGGCAGCGTGCTCCCGCTGTTCAAGCAGCAGCTCGCAGCCGGCGGACCGCTCACGGTCACCCATCCCGAAGTCCGCCGCTACTTCATGACCATCCCCGAGGCGGTCCAGCTGGTGCTGCAGGCGGCGGCCCTTCCCGAAGCGGCCGGACGGATCGCGCTCCTCGAAATGGGCGCCCAGATCCGGATCGTGGACCTGGCGGAGCAGCTGGTCCGACTGGCCGGCCTCCTCCCCTACCAGGACGTCGAGATCGTCTTCACCGGGCTCCGCCCGGGCGAGAAGCTCGAGGAAGAGCTGATCGGTCCCGGCGAAACCACTCGGGAGACCGCGGTGGACAAGATCCGCCTGGTGGACCGCAACGGGAATCACGGCGAGGTGCTCGCCCGGCGCCTGCGCTCGCTCACGCGGGTTACCGCGCGCCGGGACGAGCAGGGACTGCTCCGGGCGCTCGCCGCGCTCGCCCCCGACTACCGGCCCGGGCTTCCCGCCGCACCGTACCCGGCCTACCCCCACGGGCTCGGCAACGGCAACGGGCACGCCAACGGGTATCACTCCGCGACCGGCAATGGTCATGGGAACGGGAACGGCTACCGGAACGGCAATGGGCACGGCAACGGGCATCACTCCGCAGCCGGCAACGGGAACGGCAACGGGAACGGGAACGGGAACGGCAACGGCAACGGCAACGGGAACGGAAAGCGGCTGGGCAAGACCCCGGTGGAAACCCGGGTGCGGCTGATCCAGGCGGAGGCCGCGACCCCACGAACCGGCCAGAGAACACAGGGCGCGGCCTGAACGGCCCGTCGAGGGAGGGAGGCGATGGCGACGAGAAGTTCCCGGGCGCTTCGGCGCGACTACTTGCCCTTTTCACCGCCGGCCATCGGCCCGGAGGAAATCGCCGAGGTGGTGGACACGCTGCACTCGCCCTGGATCACGACCGGGCCCAAGGTGCAGCGGTTCGAGCGGGACTTCGCCCGCTACCTCGGCGTGCCGGAGGCGGTGGCGATGAGCTCCTGCACCGCCGCGCTCCACACCGCGCTGGTCGCGCTGGGGATCGGCCCGGGCGACGAAGTGGTCACCTCGCCGCTCACGTTCGCCGCCACGGTCAACGTCATCGAGCACGTGGGCGCGCGCCCGGTGCTCGCGGACGTGGACGCCGACACGCTCAATCTCGACCCCTTCCGGCTGGCGGCGGCGATCACCCCGCGCACCCGCGCGGTCATTCCGGTTCACTTCGCCGGGCATCCCGCCGAGCTGGATGCCATCGAGGTGCTCGCGGAGGTGAATCGTCTCACCGTGCTGGAGGACGCGGCGCACGCCCTGCCCGCCTCCTATCGCGGCCGGCCCATCGGGAGCGGCCCCAACCCGGTCGCGTTCAGCTTCTACGCCACCAAGAACCTGACCACCGCCGAGGGCGGGATGCTCACCGGGCCGGCCGACCTCCTGGCCCGCTCCCGGATCATCGGGCTCCACGGCATGACGAAGGACGCCTGGAAGCGCTACGCCAAGGGCGGCACCTGGCGCTACGAGGTGGTCCTGCCCGGCTTCAAGTACAACCTGACCGACATCGCCGCCTCGCTCGGGATCCGGCAGCTCGAGAAGCTGGACGAGTTCCACCGGCGGCGGGCCGCGATCGCGGCGCGCTACTCCGAGGACTTCGCGCGGGAGGACGCCTTCGAGGTCCCCACCCGGCAGCCCCACGTGGAGCACGCGTGGCACCTGTACGTCCTGCGGCTCCGGCCGGAGGCGCTCACCATAGACCGCGACCAGTTCATCGAGGAGCTCGCGCTCCGCCAGATCGGAACTTCCGTCCACTTCATCCCGATCCACCTCCATCCCTTCTACCGGGACAAGTACGGATATGCGCCCGACAGCTTCCCCGTGGCGTACCGGAGCTTTCAGCGCATGCTCAGCCTCCCGCTCCACCCCCGGCTCTCGGATGACGACGTCGCGGACGTGATCCAGGCGGTGCTCGATGTCGCGCGCGACTTCCGCCGGTAACGGCGATGCGATTTGCCTGGGTCGGCTTCCACGCCGAAGGCCTCTCCGCCCTGGAGGCGCTGCTGGCCTCGGGAGCTCCGATTCAGGCGGTCCTGACGCTCGAGCCGGAGCTCGCCGCCAAGCGGAGCGGCAGCGTGGACTACGGGCTGCTGTGCGAGCGCTACCGGGTGCCGCTCTACCACATCGCCAACATCAACGAGCCCAGGGCGCTGCAGATCCTGTGCGCCCTCGGGCCCGACGTGGTGTTCGTGATCGGCTGGCACCAGATCGTCCGACCCACGGCGCTCCGCTGCGCCCGCCTCGGCATGGTCGGCGCGCACGCGGCGCTGCTCCCCCACAACCGCGGCAGCGCGCCGATCAACTGGGCCCTCATCCGGGGCGAGAAGCAGACCGGCAACACCCTGATCTGGCTCGCCGAGGACGTGGACGCGGGGGAGATCATCGACCAGACGGACTTCCCCATTACGCCTTACGACACCTGCGCGACGCTCTACGAGCAGGTGGCGCACTCCAACCGGGAAATGCTGCTCCGGCTGGTGCCCCGGCTCCTGGCCGGGCAGCGGCCCGGGCGGCCGCAGCCGCACACCGGCGAGAAGGTGCTGCCCCGGCGGCGCCCGGCGGACGGCCTGGTCGACTGGACCCGGCCGAGCCAGGCGGTCTACGACTTCGTCCGGGGACTGACCCGGCCGTACCCCGGCGCGTTCAGCTGGCTCGACGGCCGGCGCTGGTTCGCGTGGCAGGCGGCGCTTCCGCCCGCAGCGTGGCCCGCCGCCGGGCAGCCGGGCGAAATCCTCGGACCGGTCGTAAGCCCGGTGCCGGAGGCCTGCGGCAGGCTGGTGGCGTGCGGGGAGGGCACCGTGGTGCTGCTCGAGCTCGAGGCCGAGGACGGCACCGTGCTCAAGGGCCGTACGCTCGCGGAGCAGCCCTGGACCGGAAAGCGGTGGTCGAATGGCTAGGCCGGTCCTCGTGATCGCGGCGCACCCCGACGACGAGCTGCTCGGCTGCGGCGGCACCGCGGCGCTCCATGCGCGGGCCGGCGATCCGGTGACGGCGGTGATCGCCTGCGAGGGGGAATCGCACCGCTATGGGGCGGACGGCGTCGGGCAGAACGGGCACATGCACCGCGCCGCGGCGACCCTGGGACTGCACGACGTCCGCCTCCTCGCCTTCCCGGACCAGCGCCTCGACACCCTGCCGCTCACCGAGCTCATCACCCCACTGGAAGAGATCGTGCGCGAGCTGGAGCCCGCCCTGGTCTACTGCCAGCACGGCGGCGACGTGAACCGGGACCACCAGCTCCTCTTTCAGGCCGTGCTGGTCGCCACCCGCCCCACGGTCCCGTGCATCGAGGCGGTCTACGCCTTCGATACCGCGAGCAGCACCGAGTGGGCCTTCCCGCGGAGCTTCACCGCCGACACCTGGGTGGACATCTCCGCCACGCTGGAAACCAAGCTCGCCGCCATGGCCTGCTACGAGAGCGAGGTCCGTCCCTATCCCCACCCGCGCTCGCTCGAGGCGCTGCGCTACCGCGCCAGGGCCTGGGGGAACCAGCACTGCCTCGACGCGGCGGAGGCGTTCATGACGATCCGGAGAACCCTGCGGCATGGTCAAACGCCTGTTTGACATCGTCGGCTCGGCGCTCGGGCTTCTCGCGACCGCGCCGCTGCTCGGGGCCGCCGCGCTGGGCATCCGCCTGTCCGACGGCGGCCCGGTCCTCTACCGGGCCCGGCGGATGGGCCTCGGCGGGCGCCCCTTCACGATGTACAAGCTGCGGACCATGCGGGTGGACCAGGGCCGCGCGGCCAGCCGGGTCACCACGGCGGAGGATGCGCGAGTCTTCCGGTTCGGCCGCTTTCTCCGGCTCTCCAAGCTTGACGAGCTCCCTCAGCTGGTGAACGTGCTCCGCGGGGAGATGTCCCTCGTGGGGCCCCGCCCGGAGGAGCCCGAATTCGTCCTCCGGCACTACTCGGCCAGCCATTGGGAGACCCTGTCGGTCCGTCCCGGTCTGGCCAGTCCAGGCAGCCTCTACCATGAGACCCACTGCGAGTGGTGCCTGGGCGGCGCGGACCCGGAGGCGGTCTACGTGGAGAACATCCTGCCCCTCAAGCTCGCGCTGGAACTGGTCTACGTCCGCCGCCGGTCCTTCCGCTACGACCTGGCCGTCATCGGGCGGACGCTCGCCATCGTGGCCGGCAAGCTCACCGGCCGGCGCGACTTCCCCGATCCGCCGGAGCTGGATGCCGCCCGGGGATTCTCGGCGCCCGCGCAACGCCCACCGGTGCGCGGCTCGACCGCGGCGGCGGCGCTGCTGCTGGCGATCCTCACCGGGCTCAACAGTGAGATCGTCTCGGGTACGACGCACGGGGGCTCCCCGCAGCCCCGGGATGTTGGGCGAGTGCTCTATGACACCGGCTATCAGTGGGGCTTCCTGCCGGTGGCGGGCAAGCGCTTCACCGACACCGGCGAAGGCGCCTGTCACGACGCCCCGCCGCGACCCACGCCCGCCGATACCGCCCAGCCGGGGCCCGGACCGGCGGTGCGACTGCCCGGAGACCGGCAATGATCGGTCACGATGTTCGACCCTCAGGAGCGGTGATCATGGAGCCCGGCGCGGGCGTCCGCGTCCGCGAGGCTCTGCCGGCCGAGCTGGAAGGCTGGGACGCCCTGGTGCGGAGCTTCCCCAACCACCGGGTGGTGCACACCAGGGCGTGGGTCGAATCGCTGGAGGCGGCCGGGTTAGGCCGGCCGCTCTACCTCCTGTTCGAGAAGGACGGCGCGGTGGTGGGCTGCCTGCCCGGCCTGCTGGCTTCGGTGGCCGGCCTGCGGCTGTTCGGCTCTCCGCTCCCAGGCTGGCAGACGGTGAGCATGGGACCGGCCTTCGATCCGGCCCGGCTCTCCACCGCCGATCTACTGGGGGCGCTCCTCCCGGTCCTCGACGGGCCCCATCGCGTCTCCTACATCGAGCTGTTGCACCAGGATCTGGATCCCCGGGTGATGCGCGCCTTCGGCTTCCGGGGCCGGCCGGTCTTCACCTACCGGGCGCCCCTGTTCCCCGGGAACGAGCGGCGGATGCTCGGGGTGATGAAGGACAGCGCCCGGCGCAACGTGCGCCGCGCCGAGCGCCTCGGCCTGGTGGCGCGGTTCGAGGACGACGAGGCCTTCGTGACCGAGCACTATCGGCAATTGCGCGCGGTGTACGTGCGGGGCGGCCAGGTCATCCCGTTCAGCGAGCGGCGGATGCAGGAATGCTTCCGCCGGATGAAGGCGGCGGGCAACCTCATCGCCGTGGCGGTGTACCTGCCGGGGGGTCGCGTGAGCATCGCCACCGGGATCTTCCTCATCGAGGGTCGGGAATTGCTGCTCTGGAGCTGGGCCCACCACGCCAGGTACCGCTGGTACCGTCCCACCGAGCTGATGACCTGGACCGTGATGCAGCGCGCCATGGCCGCCGGGTGCGACACCTTCGATCTGATGGGCCGGGGCGACTTCAAGACCAAGTTCGGTGCCGAGCCCGATCTCACCAAGTGGCGCTGGATGCGCAGCCGCCCGCGCTGGCTGACCCAGGCCCGCGTCGTGGCCGAAGCCGCCTATCGATGCCAGCAGTCGGTGCGGGGACACGCCGAGCGGCTGGTGGGGAAGGCGGTCGGGATCCTCGCCGAACCGCGGGCCCGCCATGCGGGTGCCGTGGCGTGCGTCCTGGGGGACATGGACCTGGTGCGGGCGCTGGCCCTGGCGCGCATCTCCTGTGACGTGGTCGCGCCTCCAGGCGCTCCCGCCCGATTCTCCCGCGCCACCCGCGAGGTCCTCGACTGGGTGGACCCGTGGGAGCGGCCCGAGAACTTCCTGGAGAATCTGCTGGAGCACGCAGCGGCACAGCCTGAGCCGCCGGTGCTGTTCTACCAGGACGACCGGGCGCTGTTGCTGGCCTCTCGCCACCGCGAGCGCCTGCTCCGGTCGTTTCGCTACGTCATCCCCGACGCGCAGCTGGTGGAAGATCTCGTGGACAAGGCCCGGTTCCAGAAGCTGGCGACCCGGCTGAAGCTTCCGGTCCCGCCGGCGCGGGCGCTCTTCCCCGCCCAGGAGCCGCCACCCGCCGGCCTCGACCTCGAGCCGCCGCTGATTCTCAAGCCGCTCACCCGCCGGCCCGACCGTTGGGAGCCGGTGGTCGGGCAGGGCAAGGCGATCCGGCTCGACACCCCCGAGGCATTGCGGACCTTATGGCCCCAGCTGGCAGAGGCCGGTATGCCGGTGCTGGCGCAGTCGCTGGTGCCGGGACCCGAGACGCGGATGGAGAGCTACCACGTCTACGTCGACGAGGCTGGGAAGCTTGTGGCGGAGTTCACCGGCCGGAAGATCCGGACCCGCCCGGCCGCGTTCGGAGACAGCACCGCCCTGGAGATCACCGATGCGCCCGACGTGAACAAACTGGGCCGGGAAATCGTGGGGCGGCTCGGGCTCAAGGGTGTCGCCAAGCTGGACTTCAAGCGGGGCCCCGATGGCCGGCTCTACCTCCTGGAAGTCAACCCCCGCTTCACCTTGTGGCATCACCCGGCCGCGCTCGCCGGGGTCAATATCCCCGCGCTGGTCTACGACAACCTGGTCGGCCGGTCGCCATCGCCACTCCCCCGAGCCCGAGCAGGGGTGCGGTGGTGCAAGGTGTGGTCCGACTATCCCGCCGCCCGCGCGGGCGGCATGTCGTTGGTGCCGTGGCTCCGGTGGGCGCTGGGGTGCGAGGCCATGAGTGCCCTGGCCTGGGACGATCCCTTCCCGCTGATCCGGGCCGCGGTGTGGCGGTGGCGGGAAAGCCGGCGGCACGCACCGCCCCCGCCGGAGACGCCCACGCGCTCCGCCGAGCTGCGGCTCAGCCCGGGGGCCTCCGGCCGGTGAGCCGACTCGTAGCCGGGACCAACGTTCGGGAGTCGACGTTGAGCAGAAGGTGGTACTCACTGCTGTAGCCGGGACTTCGTGCGGGGACGGAGGATGCAACCATGTACGCTGGACGCTGTGCTTCCGCGATTCTACTTGCCACTCTGCTCGGCGCCTGCCGCGGAGCGGAGTCGCCCGCGGGCCCGGAGCCTCCGCCCCATGCGGCCATTGGCGGTACCCTGTCCGACGCGACCACGCCCGAGGTCTTCTCCGGGGCGGGCAACATCGGCGATTGCGGCTCGAGCGCCGACGAGGCGACGGCGAGTCTGCTCGACGGCCTTCCCGGCACCGTCTTCACCCTGGGCGACAACGCCTTCCCGCACGGTGCGGCGGCCGACTACGCCAACTGCTTCGACCCCGCCTGGGGGCGCCACAAAGCGCGGACCTGGGCGACGCTGGGCAACCATGACTACGACGCCGGGAACGCGAGCGCGGCCTTCGCCTACTGGGGCAGCCGGCTGGGCCCCAATGGGACGGGCTACTACAGCGTGGATATCGGGACGTGGCACATCATCGTGCTCAACGACGCCGGCAGGTACACCGCCACCAACAGCTACTCCCCCTGGGCCGACGGCTCGCCGCAGGAGCAGTGGCTCCGGGCCGACCTCGCGGCCAACACCCGGGCGTGCACCATGGCCCTGTGGCACGTGCCGCTGTTCCTGTCCTCCAACACTGCGGGCTACACGGTGAACGACGGCCACCGGAATCTGTGGACCGACCTCTACGCGGCGCAGGTGGACCTGGTCCTGAACGGCCAGCAGCATCACTACGAGCGGTTCGCGCCGATGCGGCCCGACGGGACCCGGGACGATGCCGGCGGCATCCGGGAGTTCAACGTCGGCACCGGCGGCGGCGACGGCCTGGCCCTGCCGACGGTCGCGATCCATCCCAACAGCCAGGTGCGTGCCGCGGTCTACGGCGTGTTGAAGCTCTCGCTTTACCCGGACCACTACGACTGGCAGTTCGTGCCCGTGGCCGGGCAGACGTTCACCGATTCGGGGTCACAGGTCTGCCACCGGGCCGGGGCGCCGCCGCCGACCAACCAGCCGCCGGTGGCGAACCCCGGCGGGCCTTACACGACTACCACCGGGACGGTGCAATTCGACGGGAGCGGCTCGAGCGACCCGGACGGCAACCTGCCGCTCACCTACGCCTGGAGCTTCGGCGACGGCACCACCGGCACCGGGGCGCAGCCGAGCCACACCTACGCCGCCAACGGGGTGTACATCGTCACCCTCGTCGTGACCGACTCCAAGGGCGCCCCGAGCGCGCCCGCGGCCACTACGGCAACGGTGAGCCAGCCCACGACCGGCATGGTCCTGGTGGGAGCCGGGGACATCGCCAGCTGCGGCAGCAGCGGCGACGAGGCCACCGCCAACCTGCTCGACAACATCCCGGGCACCGTCTTCACCGCCGGCGACAACGTCTATAACGACGGGACGCCCAGCGACTACACCAACTGCTATCAGCCCACCTGGGGCCGCCACAAGGCGCGTACCCGCCCCACCCCCGGAGCCCACGACTACCGGACCAGCGGGGCGTCGGGGTACTTCAACTATTTCGGCACGCTGGCCGGCACCCCGGGCAAGGGCTACTACAGCTACGACCTCGGCGCCTGGCACGTGGTGGCGCTCAACAGCGTGATCGACATCAGCGCGACGTCCGCCCAGCTGACCTGGCTGCGGAACGATCTGGCCGCTTCCGGCGCGCAATGCACGGTCGCCTACTTCTACCACCCGCGCTTCAGCTCGGGAACCACCCACGGCGGAACCACCCTGGTGCAGGCAGCCTGGCAGGTGCTGTACGACGCCGGCGTGGAGCTGGTGGTCAACGGCCACGAGCACCAGTACGAGCGGTTCGCGCCCCAGACCCCCACCGGGGCGTCGGACCCGGCGCGGGGTATTCGGGAGTTCGTGGCCGGCACCGGCGGCGCCGAAAGCGGGTACCCGTTCGGGCCACCGAAGCCCAACAGCGAGGTGCGCAACAATGACACGTTCGGAGTCCTGCAGCTCACGCTCACTCCCGGCGGCTACAGCTGGAAGTTCGTGCCGGTCGCGGGCAAGACGTTCACCGATTCCGGCGCCGGAACCTGTCATTGAGCCGGCACCCACCACCGTAGCAGGAAGGGAGAAGGGAAAATGTGGAAGTTGACGAGTCTCGCAGTGCTCACACTGCTCATCGCGGGCTGCCAGGAGCAGCCCACCCGGGAGAGCGCGCCGAACGTCGTCCTGTCGTCCGTCGCCAACCTCCCACCCGTGGCGCTGCCGGGCGGGCCCTACACCAGCGGCAGCGACGGCACGGTGCAGTTCGACGGCAGCACGTCAGGGGATCCCGACGGCGATTACCCCTTGAGCTACGCTTGGAGCTTCGGCGACGGGAGCAGCGGCACCGGCGCCAAGCCGGCGCATACCTACGCCGCCGGCGGGACCTATCAGGTCACGCTCACGGTGAAAGACAGCCTCGGTGCCCAGAGCCCGCCGGGGATCACCGTCGCCTCGGTGACCAAGTCCGCGGCGGAGGCCGTCGTGTTCTCCGGCGCGGGGAACATCGCGACCTGCGGCACCAACAACGACGAGGCGACCGCTCAGCTCCTCGATGGCCTGCCGGGGTTCGTCTTTACCGGGGGCGACAACGCCTTCCCCAACGGCTCGGCCGCTGACTACGCCAACTGTTATGACCCGACCTGGGGCCGGCACAAGGCCAGAACCTGGGCCGTCCTCGGCAACCACGACTACAACCTCGGCAACGCCGACGGCGCCTTCGGTTACTTCGGCGATCGCGCCGGGCCCAGCGGGAAGGGGTACCACAGCTTCGACCTGGGCTCCTGGCACGTCATCGTCCTGAACGACAACGGGAACTACGTCCCCTTCGCCGCCGGCTCGGTGCAGGAGCAGTGGCTCAAGGATGATCTCGCGGCGAACAGCAAGGCGTGCACGCTGGCGCTGTGGCACGTGTCGCTGTTCCTGTCCTCGAACACCGACGGCTATACCGTGAACCCGTCGCGCAGGATCCTGTGGAACGACCTCTATGCCGCGGGCGCCGATCTGGTGGTGAACGGCGCTCAGCACCACTACGAGCGGTTCGCTCCGATGGATCCGACCGGCGCGGGCGACGCCTCCCGCGGCATCCGGGAGTTCAACGTCGGCACCGGCGGGGAATCGGTGGAGCTGCCGACGGTGGCGATCCACCCGAACAGCGAGGTACGGGGCTCGGTGTTCGGGGTCCTGTCGCTGACGCTGCGCGACACCGGCTACGACTGGAAGTTTGTGCCCGTCGCCGGAGAGAGCTTCACCGACTCCGGATCCGGAACATGTCACTGACCCGGGGTGCGGGGGGGACGCTTCCCGTGGCGGGCCGGACCTTCACCGATTCGGGGTCGGCATCATGTCATTGAGCGCGAGTACCGCGAACGGCATCGTCGAATCGCCCGGGGCTGCCAGGGCGGCCCCGGGCGCCGACGGGCTGGTCGCCCGCCTGGGTACCGCCCTCGCCGCGGAGAGGATTCGCTATTGCCAGTGGACCGGGCACGCCAAGCTGGCTCGCTGGGTGGTGGGCGAGGGTGATATCGACCTGCTGGTGGACCGGCGGGACGCCGACCGCTTCGCGCGCACGCTGGAGCGGCTGGGCTTCAAGCTCGCCCTTCCACCAGCCGAGCAGCGGGTGACCGGCGTGGTGAGCTACCTCGGCCTCGACCCGGCGCTCCGCCGCCTGATTCACGTTCACACCCACTTCCGGCTGGTGGTGGGATCGGATTGGGCGATCCACTACCACCTGCCCCTGGAACGGGCGGTCCTCGAAACCACCGTCCAGCGGGCGCTGTTCCGCACCCCGCCGCCCGAGCTGGAGCTGATCCTCCTGGTGATCCGGCGGACCTTGAGTCACCAGCTGCGGGATGGGTTTCGGCGGGGTGAGCCGCGGTGGCTCGCCGCCGTGCAACCGGGCCTCCAACGCCTGGAACGGGAGATCGAGCGTCCGGCTCTGGCTGGGGCGCTCGCGAGACACCTGCCCGAAGTCTCGCCTGCGCTCTTCGATTGTTGCCTCGCCTCGCTCCGTCCACGGTGTCCGACGCGGCTCCGTCTGGCGGCGCGGACCGCGCTGGCCTGGCGCCTGCGCGCCCACGCCCGGCGGCCTTCGCCCGGCACGGTGGCGCGGCGGCTTCTGGCGGCGCTGGCCGCCCGCGCCGGGCTCCGGGCGGAATGGAAACGCGGTCCGGGCAAGCGGCTCGCGGCAGGCGGCGCGGTGATCGGGCTGGTCGGCGCGGACGGCGCCGGCAAGTCCACCTGCGCCCGGGCGCTGGATGACTGGCTCGCCGCCGAGCTGTTGGCCCGTCGGGTGCACCTCGGCCGGCCGCCGCGCGCGCTTGCGACGCTCCTGGCCGGCGGCCTGTACAAAGCGTCCCGGTGGCTCGACGGACTGCTGGGGCGCGCCACCCCGTCGACGGCCACCATCCACCTCGAGCTGCTCCGCACCGTCGCGACCGCGCGGGACCGGGCCCGGCTCTCGCGGCGGGCGCGGCGCTTCGCCCTCTCGGGCGGCGTCGTCCTCTGCGATCGCTATCCGGTGCCCGAGGCGTACGCGCTGGCGGGGCCGAGCACCGCGCAGGGCATCGCGGCCTCGGCGCGGGGCCGGCTCGCCGCGTGGCTGCGCCGGGTGGAGAGCCGGTACTACGCCGAGATCAGGGAGCCGGACCTGGTCCTCGCGCTCACGGTGGATCCCGAGACCGCCGTCCGGCGCAAGGTGGACGAGCCGGCCGGTTACGTGCGCGAGCGGGCAAGCCTTCTCTGGAATACCGACTGGTCGTTGAGCGGCGCGGTGGTGGTGGATGCGGCGCGCCCGCACCCCGACGTGCTGTCGGAGCTCCGTACTCGCATCTGGGAGGCGATCTGACATGAACACCTCCGACGGCGGCGCGGGCGCGCGCCCCTGGCTGGTGGAGCTGGTCGGACCGGCCGGCGCGGGCAAGAGCACGATCTCCGACGCGATCCCGCTGGCTGATCCCACCGCGAGGGATC
>DASYRI010000224.1:0-25555 GCA_036004545.1 Gemmatimonadales bacterium | reverse complement strand
GCCCCCCTGGTCTTGTCCACGTATCCCCCCTTGCCGTCGGCGAGGAACAGGCGGACGGGGTCGTTGAGTCCCCAGGAGGTCACGAACAGGTCGAGCAGACCGTTGTGGTCGAAGTCTTCGACCACGAGGCCGCCGGCCAGCCCGCGGGAAGCCACGCCAAGCTCGCCGGCGATGTTGGGAAATCGCGGGAAGGACCCGCCGGCTGCGCGCGAGGGGTCGAGGCCCGGAATGAGCCATTTCCCCGGGATCCGATCGGGATACCCGCCGAGCGCCATGTAGGCGATGTTGAGCAGCCATTGCGAACCGCGATCGTCCGGGAACTTCCGCAGCAGCTCCTCATAAATGGCGATGGCCTCCCTGGCGCCCTCCTGACGGCCGTGCCGCCCGGTACCGGTCAGGGGAAGGATGCAGACCTCCGCTCCCGGGTTGTCGAGGCAGTTCTCCTGCTCCCCGAGGCGCAGCCAGGCGATGCCGAGGAGATCGAACAGCACCTTGTTGTCCCTGGTGATCCGGTCTCGCGACACACCGACGGCCTGCATCAGTCTCTGGATTTCTGAGATCGCTTCGCGGGTCTGGCCCGCCCGGAGGAGCTCCTGGGCCAGGAAGTATCGGTCGCGCGGCGCCCCATGACCGGATTGATTCGCCAGCACGGTCTGCAGGAGATCCGCGCGCCGGCGGTTGAGGAAGGGATACCGCATCGCGTCGCCGAGCGCCTGCGTGTAGAGCCGGGCCAGCGTATCGGCCATGCGGGCGGTGCCGCTGCGGGCGGGGGTCGAGGCGGGCCGCGAGGCACAGCCCAGCGCGGCCGCCAGGCCGAGCCCGGGAAGCCACCGCATGGTCCAGCTCGAGACCCAGGTCATTCGCCCAACGTTAGCTCTGGGTGCGGCGATACCGCCAGGGAGGATGGTGCAAGGCGGGAAGGTCCGGTAGTGCCATGGATTCGAGGCCGAGGGTACTCTTGGGCGGTCTCCGGAGGCCATCCCGATGTCCCAGGGTCGATTGTTGCTTTGCCTCCTCGTCGCCGGGAGCAGCGCCTGCGCCTCGCGGGAGGGAAGCCGCGCGCTGAACGGCCCCCCGGCCTGGCTCCTGGCCCGTCAGAAGGAGCAGATCGCGGCGGGGGCGGCGTACCAGGTGTACCATGGGTTCGGCTTCGCCGACCGGGTGGAGGAGAGCGGGATCACGTTCGAGACCCGCATCGTGGACGACGCCGCCAAGGCGTACAAGCATGTCCACTACGATCACGGGACGGGCTCCTGCGCCGCGGACGTGGACGGCGACGGATTGCCCGACCTCTACTTCGTCACCCAGCTCGGCAGCAATGCGCTCTGGAGGAACCTCGGCGGAGGCCGGTTCGCCGATCTCACCGAGACGGCGGGGCTCCGCATGCCGGACGCCATCGCGGTGGGGTGCGCGTTCGCCGACATCGACAACGACGGCGATCCCGACCTCTTCGTCACGACCGTGCGGCACGGCAACCGGCTGTTCGAGAACCAGGGCGGCGGGAGATTCCGCGACATCACTTCCCAGGCCGGCGTGGGTTACGTCGGCCACTCCTCGGGCGCGGTCTTCTTCGACTACGACGGCGACGGGCGACTCGACCTCTTCGTGACCAACATCGGGGTGTACACCACGGACACCATCGGCCCCGGCGGCTACTTCGTCGGGATGACCGACGCGTTCCACGGTCACATTCACCCCGAACGCGCCGAGGCGAGCATTCTCTACCGCAACCTGGGAGGGAACCGCTTCAAAGACGTGAGCGGCGAGACCGGCCTGGTGGACAGGAGCTGGAGCGGCGATGCCACGGTCCTGGACGCGAACGACGACGGCCGCCCCGACCTCTATATGCTCAACATGCTGGGGTCCAACCACCTCTGGCTCAACCAGGACGGGAAGCGGTTCCGCGACGCGACGGCGCAGTACTTCCCCCGAACGCCCTGGGGCGCGATGGGGGTGAAGGCGTTCGACTACGACGGGGACGGGCGCCTCGATCTTTTCATCACCGACATGCACTCCGACATGTGGGACAACATCCCCGCCGAGGATTGGCCGGCCGAGAATCGGAAGTCGGACTCGGCGTCCCCCCGGATGAGCCCGGCCGATTTCCCCGACGGCAAGGCAGCCTTCATTTTCGGGAACGCCCTCTACGCGAACCGGGGCGGCCGCTTCGAGGAGGTCTCCGACTCGATGGGGGCGGAGAGCTACTGGCCCTGGGGTCCCAGCGTGGACGACCTCAACGCCGACGGCTGGGACGACGTGTTCATCGCGTCGGGCATGAACTTCCCTTTCCGCTACGCCATCAACCCGGTGCTCCTCAACGAGCGCGGCAGGCATTTCCTCCGGAGCGAGTTTCTCCTCGGCGTCGAGCCGCGGAGGGACGGCGCCACCGAGCGAGTCTGGTTCACCCTCGACTGCAAGGGGGCGGACCGCGAGAACCCATTCTGCGTCGCCTGCCTCGAGGCGGGCGCCAGTGAACCGCGCTGCCGGCAAATGGACGCCCGGGGCCGCCTGACCATGATGGGCACCCTGGGCACCCGCTCAGCGGTGATCCTGGATCTGGACAACGACGGGGATCTCGACATCGTCACCAACGAGTTCTTCGGCCGGCCTCAAGTCCTGGTGAGCGATCTCGCGCAGAGGCGCCGGGTCAATGCGCTTGTCATCCGGCTGCGGGGCACCCGTTCGAATCGCGAGGGAATCGGCGCCCGGGTCAGCGTGGTCCTGCCGGATGGGCGCCGGATCCTCAAGGTCATGGACGGAAAGTCGGGATATCTGTCGCAGAGCGCGCTTCCCCTCTTCTTCGGATTAGGGGAAGCCGATCATGCGACCGCCATCGACGTGGTCTGGCCCTCGGGACGGCGCCAGTCGCTCCCGGGACCGCACCGGCCCGGTCCACCCGTGGAGATCGTCGAGCCGTAACCCGCCCCTACCGCAGGCCGGAGCGGCCGGCCTCCCGCTTCACGATGAGGGCGTTCGCCCCCGGCGGAACGGGAGTTTCGGTGGTGGCTCCTCCCGGCCAGCGGACCCACACCGCACGCGGGGTTCCCCGGACTCCCAGGACCTGCACGACACCGTCCTCGGACCAGTAGCCCGACCCGGCGTGGATCTCGCGCGCGGGACCGAATCCGTCGGCGTACTGGAGGCGGATCACCGCGCCGATTCCGGCAGGGTTGCCGGCCGGCCCCTCCAGGCGGACTGACAGTCCCGGCTTCGCTCCGAGGTTGTGGAGGAGGACGGTGGGCCCCGCATTCTGGGAGACCGCGAGATCGGTCCGCCCGTCGCCGTCGTAATCCGAAGCCGCCGCGCCGCGCTGGTCGCCGTAGATCACCACGCCCGAGCGCTGGCCCGACACCGGCTGCAGGCCCCCCTTTCCGTCTCCCAGGAGCAGGAGTCCTCGGCCGGCGTCGAGGCGGGGCGTGAAGAGCTCGGTCTGGGAAAAGTTCTGCCCGAGAAAGAGGTCCTCGTGGCCGTCGCCGTCGAAGTCGGCGGCGACGGCGGCGAACGCCGGGGCCCACTGCGCTTCGGCCGGCATGGCCCGCGCCTCGAACCGGCCGCCGCGGTTGAGGAAGACCAGATGGTCCGTGGTGGTGATCTCGAGCCGGACGGCGCGCGAGATGGCGGGTCCGAGGACCTGCTCGATCGGCGCGTCGGCATAGGCCGCGAACGTCGGGAGGCGATACCGGATGCCCGGGATGCCGCGGGAGAGCTGAAGCAGGTTGGCGACGGGGGCGATGGCTCGCAGGCGCGGATCGAAGCGCGCCGCGACGAAGTCCAGCGCAGGCGTCTGGCCGAAGGTCCCGACGTAGAGGTAGAGCGGGTTAGCCGAGTCGGCCGGCTCGGGAAGGTTCCGCCCCCAGTTGGTCGCCACGAGATCCATCCGCCCGTCCCCGTCCAGGTCGGCCGCGGTGACACCGTTCCAGCGGCCGAGGTACGCGGCGAGCCCCCACTCCCGGGTCGCGTCGCGGAACCGGCCGTGCTCGTCGAGGAGGAGCTTCACCGGCCCCCACTCGGTGGCGAGCACGAGATCGGGCCATCCGTCGCCGTTGACGTCGGTGAAGACCGCGCCGGAAACCAGCCCGACCTGGCGGAGCACCGCCTCGTTCCGTGCATCGAGGACGAAGCGCCCCGCGCGATTGAGATAGAGATGGGAGCTGGGGGGGATCGGGTACCGGCCCGGCGTGACCCGGCTTCCGACGAACAGGTCGAGCGCGCCGTCGCCGTCTACGTCCGCGAGCGCCATGGGACCGATGCTCGCCGTGTCGCCCGGGAGAAGCGGCGCCGGCGGGGCCGGCCCGCGCGGGCCGGGCTCCGCCACGAAAGCGCGGGGAATGGCGAGCGCTGCCGCGGGAGCGCCGGCGCGATAATTCGACCGGCCCACGAGGAGCCGGACGCCGCGCGCGCCGGGCAGGCCCAGCGCCTGGGTGAAGTCGAGCTCCCCGGCGTTCAGGCCGAGCCCGGCGCGGGTGAACCGGCCGTTCCCGTCGTTTCGATGCCACGCCAGCTCGCCGCCGGCGCCATCGGGCATCACCAGGTCGTCCCGGCCGTCGCCGTCGAGATCGATCCAGCTCACCCCCGGGCCGAGCTGGCTGAGCTGCAGGTCGAGGAGGGGCTGCCGCCGCCAGTCGTCGAACCACGTTTCATGGTGCCGGGCATCGAGCTGGGCGGACGCGTCCTCGAACAGCGGCGGGGGAATCGGCGCCCCAACCCTGGGGTTGTTTCCGCTGACCGTTGACTGTTGACCGTTGACGCTTTCGGCGATCTCGTATTCCCGCCCGGGCTTCACGCCGGCGACGCGGGTTATGGCGCCGTTCCGCCACCTGATTTCGACGCCCAGACTCTCCGCCTTCCCCGCCGCGAACGCGTACTCCTGATCGGAGCCGGAGAGATACAGTCCGCCGGCCGTCACCTCGAGGGTCTGCTCCGCGACCGGCCCGCCCCGGACCCTGATGCGCGCGCCGATCGCGCGGGTGTTGGGCGGACGCCCGATCAGCCGGACCGCGATCCGCGGCGCCGTGGCGTCGTTCCGCATCACGCCGGCGGGGGCGTCGAGCCGGTTCACGACCACGTCGAGGTCGCCGTCCCCGTCGAGGTCGCCGGCGGCCATGCCGTGGGAGATGTCCTCCTCGTCGCCCCACCGCCAGGTCGTGCTCGCGTCGGCGAACGTGCGGTCGCCCCGGTTCCGGAAGGCCACGTTCCGGAGCGCGAGCCGGGGATAGAGCGACCGCTCCTTCCGCCATCCCACTCCGGTCACGTTGCTCCGGAGCCGCTCCTGGGTGTCCGCGTCCATGAGGTCCCAGGTGTGGCCGGTGGTGACGAGCAGGTCCTCGTAGCCGTCGAGGTCCACGTCGAGAAACATCGCCGACCAGGACCATCCCGATGCCGAGACGCCGGCGAAGTCCGCAATCTCCGCGAACGTTCCGTCACCCCGGTTGAGCAGCAGGGCATTGCGCTGCCACTGCGCCCGCACGGTGTAGTCGCCCACCTCCTTCCGGACGAGCGTATGCGTGGGGAGCTCGGTCTTCCGGCGGTGGGAGTCGTTGGCCAGCATATCCACCTGGAAGAGGTCGGGAAAGCCGTCCCGGTCGATATCGGCGAAGTCCACCGCCATGTTCGAATTGGCGGTGCGGCGCACCGCCTGCCGGGGGATGAGCCGGAAGCGTCCGGTGCCGTCGTTGATCCAGAAGCGGTCCGGGTCCTCGAAGTCGTTGGCGACGTAGAGGTCGGGGGCACCGTCGCCGTTGACGTCGTAGAACCGGGCCGCGAGCCCGAACTCGTCGGGCTCCTCCACGAGCGGCTTGCCGTCCTCGTCGAGGAAACGCGGGTTCCGGGCGAGCGGCTCGCGGGTGAAGTGCCCGTGGCCATCGTTGCGGTAGAACCAGTCGGGATCGGCGCGCTGCACCAGGCTGATCTCCCGGATGTCTTCCCTCGGCACCAGCTTGTAGTCCGCCTGCCGCTCCGGGTTCACTTCATAGCGGTCGCCGAGCCGCCGTACGATCCGGTCGAAGGCGCGCTCCGCTGGCGGGAGTGAGTCGAGCATGGTGCGCGCCTTGTAGTTGGCGATGTAGAGGTCGAGGGTGCCGTTCCCGTCCACGTCGGCGAGCGTGGCGGTCGTGCTGCCCCGCGCTTCGGGCACGAAGCCCGACTGCGCGGTGGCGTCGGTGAAGCGGCCGGTCCCGTCGTTGAGGAAGAGCGAGTTGCGCCCGCCCATCGAGGTGACGATGAGGTCGAGATCGCCGTCGCCGTCCACGTCGGCGAACACCGCGCCCGTCGAGGGCCGGTCCCCGAGGGCCACGCCCGCCTCTTTCGCCTCGTCGTGGAACGTCCAGCCGCCGTCGTTGAGGAAGAGGGCGTTGGGCCCCTCGATCCGGCAGAGATAGATGTCCGGGCGTCCGTCGCCGTTCACGTCCCCGATGGCGACTCCGGATCCGTCCATGAGGTGCCGGTTGCGGTACGCCGCGGAGTCCGAGACGGTATTGCGGAAGGCGATGTCGGTCTTCGCGGCATCGAGCCGCGTGAACCCGTCGGTGGCGCGGCCATGCCCGGCGAGGTCGCGCCAGCGATAACCCGCTTCCTCGTGCCACGGCCCCGGGGGCGCGGCCCTCCCCGCGCAGGCGGCCGCGAGGAGGACGCCCGGGACCAGCCGGCGGAGCGCGCTCACCGGGTGGCGACGGGGCGCACGCGCGCGAACGACATCGGCGGGTGAGCAATCGGCATCGGAAAGCGGATTATAATACGTGCAACCCCTGCCGGTTCACCCGCACATGCATCTCCGCCGCCCGCTGCCGCTCGTCCTGCTCGCCGGCCTCACCACATCGCTCGCCGCGCACGACCTCTTCCTCAAGCTCCAGAACTTCGTGGTCCGCCCGAACGCGCCGGTGAGCATCACCGCCCTCAACGGCACCTTCACGAAGAGCGAGAACAGCATCGCGCGGAGCCGGGTCGCCGACCTTTCGCTCATCGGCCCGGGTGGACGCCGGCACCTCGACACCAGCGTCGTGGCCGCCCTGGGACCCCGCACGGCGATCCGGGTCCGGATCGGTCCGGCGGGCACCTACGTCGCGGGCCTCTCCCTCCACCCGAGCTCGATCACGCTCAAGGGCGCGCAGTTCAACGCCTACTTGAAGGAAGAGGGACTCGACGCGACACTCGAGGACCGGCGCGCCAAGGGCGAGCTCGACCGGCCCGCCACCGAGCGCTACGCCAAGCACGTGAAAGTCATCTTCCAGGCCGGCTCCACCCCGAGCGACGAGTGGAGCGCCGTCCTCGGCTATCCGGTGGAAATCGTCCCGCTCGCCAATCCGTACGCGCTCCGGGCCGGCGACACGCTCAGGGTCAAGCTCATGGTGAACGGGGCCGCTGCGGCGGGCCGGACGGCGATCGCCGGCGGGCGGACCCAGGCCGGGGCGCGGATCCCCCAACAGCACCTGAGGGCCGACGGCCTGGGCGTGGTACCGATCGTCCTGGGCAGTGCCGGTGCCTGGTACCTGAAGTTCATCAGCATGACGCGCTCGTCCGAGCGCGGCGTGGACTACGTCTCGCAATGGGCGACGCTCACCTTCGCGGTGACCCGGCCGCCCGGAAAGGCCCGTTGATCATGCGGCACGCACTTGTCGTTCCCGTCCTCGTTCTCGCGGCGGCGTGCACCGGTGGCGGCGGGGGGTACGGCGGGCCCGCGCCGGTGGAGAGCATCCTCAAGAACGCCGCCGGACAGGACGTCGGCCGGGTGACGCTCCGGGAGCGGAGTGGGCGGGTCGAAATCCGGGTTCGGGCGACGGGGATGCCGCCGGGCGAGCACGGCGTGCACCTCCACCAGGCGGCGCGCTGCGAGGGACCGGCATTTCAGTCGGCCGGAGGTCATCTGAACCCCGCGGGAAAGAAGCACGGGCGGCTCAATCCCGAGGGCGCCCACCTCGGCGATCTCGGCAATCTCACGGTGGGGGCGGACGGTCGAGCCGACGTGACACTCGGGCCGGTGGGCGGGACGGAAGCCGGGCTCCGCGCGCTGCTCGGCGAGCAGGGCATCGCGCTCGTCATTCACGCCGACCGGGACGACGAGCGCACCGATCCCACCGGAAACTCGGGCGCGCGGATCGCGTGCGCGGAGCTGCGGCCGTAGGAGAACCGAGCACGGCGATCGGGAGATGGCCGGTCGCTCCTGACCCCCGACTGGCGGGACGACAAAGCCTGAACGTATCATTCTCGGACCTCTCCGGCTGAGCGCCGACCGCTCTCACGCTCTCGCCCAGTCAGCCTCGACTCCGGCCGAAAACCCGCGGGGTGCTTATGGCGCAAGACAAGCCCGGTGTCGAGAGCCCGCCGCCAGCGGGTCCGGCCGTGGCCGGGAAGTCCTCGGCGCCCTTCGCCCACGCGAGCGAGGACCGGAGCTTCTTCGGCCATCCTCGCGGCCTCTCCACGCTCTTCTTCACGGAGATGTGGGAACGGATGGCCTATTATGGCCTCCGGCCCCTGCTCGTGCTGTTCATGTCCGCCGCCCTCCTGGACGGCGGTTTCGGTTTCACCCGCCGGACGGCCTCCTCCATCGTCGGCATCTACGCCGCCTGCGTGTACCTCGCGTCGCTGCCGGGCGGCTGGATCGCCGACCGCCTCTTCGGGCTCCGGCGCGCCATCTGGTACGGGGCGATCCTGATCGCACTGGGCCAGATCTCCGTCGCGCTCTCCGTCGTGTTCGCCCGGCCGGCGTTTTTCATCGGGCTCATCCTGATCGTGTTCGGCACCGGGCTCCTCAAGCCGAACATCTCCGCGATCGTGGGCGACCTCTACCCGGAAGGCGGCTCACGGCGCGATGCCGGCTTCTCGATCTTCTACATGGGGATCAACATCGGCGCGCTGATCGCGCCCCTGGTCACCGGATTTCTCGGCGAGAAGGTCGGCTGGCCCTACGGCTTCGGCGCGGGCGGCGTGGCGATGCTGCTGGGCCTCGCTCAGTACCGCCTCCGCGCCCAGCCGACGCTGGGCGACATCGGTACCCAGCCCACGGGCACGCCGGAGCAGAAGCGCACCGTGAAGCTCGCGGTCGGGGTGACCCTTGCCGTCGTGGCGTCGCTCGTGGCGCTGACGATGGCTGGCATAGTTCACATCAACCCGGTGGCGATCGCCGAGCGCATGACGATCGTGATGCTGGGCATGGCCCTGCTCTACTTCTTCTACCTCTTCCTGGCCGGGGGGCTCACCGGCGACGAGAAGAAGCGGGTCGCTGTGATCGTGGTGCTGTTCCTGTTCGCGACGATCTTCTGGTCCGCGTTCGAGCAGGCACCCACGTCGCTGAACCTGTTCGCCCGCGACTACACCGACCGGATGATCTTCGGCTGGGAAATGCCCACGCTCTGGCTCCAGTCGGTGAACTCCGTCTTCGTCATCGCGATGGCTCCGGTGTTCGCCGCGATCTGGGTCGCGCTGGGCAAGCGGAACCGTGATCTCTCGAGCCCAGGCAAGTTCACGGTCGGCCTCCTGTTCGCGGCGCTGGCCTTTCTGCTCATGGTCCCCGCGTCCAACACGATCATCGCTCACGGTGGACATTTCCGGGTCTCGCCCTGGTGGCTGGTGGGGTGCTACTTCCTGCAGACCATCGGGGAGCTGTCGCTGAGTCCGGTCGGCCTGAGCTCCATGACCAAGCTCGCCCCGCGCGCCTATGCCGGGCAGATGATGGGCGTCTGGTTCATGGCCTCGGCGCTCGGCACCCTGGTTGCCGGGCTGGTCGGTGGAAACGTCAATCCCGAAAACCTGGAGCAGATGCCCCAGCTCTTCCTTCGGACGTCAGAGTCGCTGTTCGCGGCCTGCGCCGTGCTCGTGCTGCTCGTGGTTCCGATCCGGCGGATGATGCGGGAGGTGCCCGGCAAGCACTAGCCGGGGATCACTGTTTGCCGAGCTTCCGCTTGAGCATCTCCAGCTGCGCCTTCGCCACCTGCTCCACGGCCTCCCGGTCCGCCTTCGCCTGGAGCTGATCGAGCTCGTGCTCCGACAGGTCGTCCGGCGGCGCTCCGGGAGAGGTGCCGGCTCCCGGCCCGCGGGCGGCCTGGTACTGCGCCGCGAGCGACTGGTATTCCCGCTCCGCGTAGGCGAGCTCGTCCCGGATGACGCCCACCTTGCGCTCGAGGATCCCGGCGCGCTCCCGGTGCCGCGCGGCGTATTCCTCCGCGATTCGCGCGGTCTCGGCATCCCCGATCCCCACCGCGAGGCGGCCACGGCGCTCGGCGTCCTCGAGCTGCCGCCGCTCCGACGCCAGCTCCCGCTCCGCCTGCGCGAGGGCATCCCGACTCTGACCGACGGCCACCTTGAGCTCCACCAGCGCGGCGTGCAGGCCCATCGCGCGGGCCCGGCGGTCGCTGGCGAGGCCCTGGCCGGCGAGCAGGCGGTCGAGCCGGGCACGCAGTTCGTCGAGGCTCATGGCACCGGGTGGGAAATGGAAATGGAATGGTACTGCGCCGTGGTATCTTTGGGAATCGGAGGCCCCGATGCCCTCATCCGTCCGCGCGCTCGCCGCGCTCGCGCTGCTCGCCGCCTGTGGGAGATCGAGCACCGGCCATTTCGCCTGCGGCCTCTCCTCGGTCGCCGGCCAGAGTCTCCTGCTCGAGGAATTCACCCGCCCGGGAAACACCCTGTCCGCGCCGCCCGCCGAGATTTCGGCGGTGCTCCCGGTGCGCATCTCGCTGGGGCCGGCGTTTCGCTCGGTCACCGGCCGGGCGGACAGCGGCCTGATCATCGGCGTGGAGGGGGCGCTTCCCGAGAAGCCCGCGGTGGGGTACGGCGTGCTGGTGGTGAATGCGGCCGGCGCTGCGGAGGGAGTCCTGCTGTACGAAGGCGGCCCGATTCAGGGCGCGCCGCGCCTCGGCACCGTGAACGCGGGGGCCAGGAATCTCCCGCTCATCGGAGTCCAGGCCGACGTGACGAAGTTCGAGGACGCCGCCTGCCCGATCTTCCCGGACTCGCTGCGCCGGTGACCGGGCTCGGCCGCCGGGTCGTCCACCTCGCCTCGGGGCGGGAGTGGCGCGGCGGACAGAACCAGGTGCTCCTGCTCGCCAGGACACTCGCGGGGTGCGGCGGCGTGGACCAGGTGGTCGTCACCGGCCGAGGCACGCCGCTCGCCCGCCGCCTCGGGGACGCCGGCGTGCCGGTGCGCGGCGTAAGCTGGCGCGCCGGCCTCTCCCCGGCCGCGCTGCTCGGCACGCTCCGCGAAGCGGCACGAGGCCCTTCGCTCCTCCACGCGCACGACGCCCACGCCGCCGCCCTCGCGGCGCTCGCGGGGGCGCTTTCCGGCTCGCCCTGGGTGGCGACCCGCCGGGCCGCCTTTCCCCTCCGGCGGCCGTGGCTCTGGAGTCGCGCGGCGCGGATCATCGCCGTCTCCGACGCGGTGCGGCGCGCGCTGCTCGCCGACGGCCTCGCGCCCGAGCGGATCGTCCGGGTGTATTCGGGAATCGACCTCGACGCGATACGCTCGGCGCGGCCGGAGGGGGGGGGGATTCGCCGCAAGCTCGATCTCGCGGAGGAAGTACCGCTCGCCGTGGCGGTCGGCGCGCTCGGCCCGGACAAGGACCACGCGACGCTGCTCGCCGCGGCCGCGGCGCTCCGGGCGCGGCATCCCGAGCTCCACTGGGCGATCGCCGGCGAGGGACCCCTGCGCGCCGAGCTCGAGGCGCGAATCCGTTGGCTCGGCCTGGGCGACCGGGTCCGCCTTCTCGGACATCTCGACCAGCCGCTGCCGCTGATCGCGGCCGCAAACGTCTTCGTCATGAGCTCGAGAGAAGAGGGGCTCGGCACCTCGGTGCTCGACGCGATGGCGTTGGACGTCCCCGTGGCGGCGACCCGAGCCGGCGGAATCCCCGAAATGCTCGAGCGCGGCGCGGGATTGCTCTCGCCCCCCGGCGACGGAGTCGCCTTGGCGGATTCCATCGCCGAGCTGCTCGAAGACCGAAGCCGGCGGGAGTGCGTGGTGGCCGCCGCCCGCGCGCGGGTTTCGGAGTTCAGCGTGGCAACCTTGGCGGGGGGGGTCCTGTCGGTGTATCGTTCGGTGACGGAGGGTGTTGATATCAAATGATTTACGTCTGCATCCCCAGCTTCAACGAGGGCCCCACCGTGGGGCTCGTGCTCTGGAAGATCCGCAAGGTCTTCGAGGAGTTCCCGCGGGAATACCAGATCCTGGTGGCCGACGACGCGTCCACCGACCAGACGGCGCCGCTGCTGGAGTCCTACACCAAGACCCTCCCGCTCACCCTGGTCCGGCACCCGAGCCAGCAAGGGTACGCCCGCTCCGTGGAGGAGCTCCTGAGCCTCGCGCTGGAGCGGACCGACCGGCCCAAGCGGGACAGCGCGGTCCTCATGCACGCGGATTTTTCGCACGGCCCGCAGTTCCTGCCCGATTTCGTGAGGCGGCTGGAGAGCGGCGCCGACATGGTGGTGGGGGAAGCGACGCTCCAGGGCGAGCCCTCCCGGGGCCACCGGCTGGTGCGGCGCTGGGCGGGGCTCCTGCTCCGCCGCGCGGTGCGGGTGGCGGGTGTGCACGACATCGTGAGCGGGTTCGTGGCTTTTCGGCTGGTGACGCTCCGCAATGCCCTCCGCGCCTCCGGGCGGACCCTGATCGGCGACGGGTGGGCGGCCAACGCCGAGTTGATCGGACGCGCCGCACGGCACGCCCGCCGGATCGAGACCGTCCAGGTGGTCGAGCGGCACGATCTGCGCCAGCGGGAGAGCCGCATCCATCCCTGGGAGACGCTGCGGCAGACCTGGCGCGCCGCCGGCCGCATCCGGCTCGACCGGCAGAGTCCCCAGGAGCGCACGGTCTCGTGATGCGCCTCGCGGTGGCGCTCGCCGCGCTCCAGGCGGCGCCGGCCGATCCGCCCGTCTCGTATCCCTTCGGCGTGGGCGAGCGGTTCGAGTATTCGGCCCGGTACGGAGTGCTCAACGTCGGCGCGGCGACGATCCAGGTCGTCTCGGTGGACACGGTCCGAGGGCAGCCGGCGTGCCGGTTCCGCTACACCCTCGACGCGACCGCCCTCTTCTTCAAGATCAACAGCGTGCTGGAGTCGTGGACCAGCGTGAGCGACTTCCATTCCCTGCGCTTCCGGCAGGACAGCCGGGAGAACAACAAGCAATACCTGAAGGAGTACGAGATCTTCCCGGACTCGGGCTACTATCGCCAGCAGGGCGCCACGGCCACCATGCCGACGCCCGCCGATCCCCTGGACGACGCATCCATTCTTTATTACGTGCGGGTCGCGCCCCTCGTGCTCGGGAAGACGGTCAAGCTCTCCCGCTATTTCCGGCCCGAGGTCAACCCGGTGCTGATCCGGGTCCTCAAGCGGGAAACGCTCCAGCTGCCCGACGGCAACAAGGTCCCCTGCCTGGTCCTCAACCCGGTGGTCGGCACCAAGGGCCTGTTCGGCAACCGAACCGACGCCCGGCTCTGGATTACCGATGACGTCCGCCGGATTCCGGTCCAGATCCGCTCCCGCCAGCCGTTCGGCCCGGTTACCCTCAAGCTCGAGAAGATCACGCCCGCGCGGCGGGCGGGCCCCGGCGAGCAGTGAGGTGAGCTACCGCGAGGCCGACGTCACCCGGCTCCGCACCGTCCCGTTCCAGGGCCGGCAGCACAAGGTTGATTCTTCGCTTCTGGCCACCCCTCCCGGAGACGACCGCTCCTTCCGCGCCTTCCTCCAGAGCCTGCCCGACATCCTCGCTGCGCGCGACCTCAGGACGGTGATCGCCCGGGTGGCGGCGGCGGCGCGCGAGCGGAAGGGCGTGATCCTCCTGCTCGGTGGGCACGTGATCAAGGTGGGGCTCGGTCCGCTGGTGCTCCGGTGGATCGAGCGCGGCATCGTCACTCACGTCGCGATGAACGGGGCGGCGGCAATCCACGACTTCGAGCTCGCCGCCTTCGGCGGGACCAGCGAGGACGTCGAGTCCGGCCTGACCGACGGGAGCTTCGGGATGATCGAGGAGACCGGGCGGGAGATGAACTCCGCCGTGATCGCCGCCGCCGCCTCTGAGAAGGGCTTCGGCGAGGGACTCGCGGCGGCGCTCGCGGAGCGGGCGGAGCTTCCCGGCGGGGGCGCCTCCATTCTGCTCGGCTGCCACCGCCTGCGGGTACCGGTCACCGTCCACGCGGCGCTGGGCGCCGAGATCGTCCACCAGCATCCTTCGGCGGACGGCGCCGCGATCGGGGCGACCAGCCTGCGTGATTTCCGCCGGCTGGCCGGGTCGCTCCCCGCGCTCCACGACCGCGGCGTGGTGCTCAACTGGGGCAGCGCGGTGGTGATGCCCGAGGTCTTCCTCAAGGCGCTCACCATCGCACGGAACCTGGAGGCGGGCCGGCCCACCGGGTTCCTCGCCGCCGACTTCGACATGATCCGGCACTATCGCCCGCGGGTGAACGTGGTCGAGCGGCCCACCCGCGGCGGCGGCGTCGGGATTCAGCTCACCGGGCACCACGAGGTCCTTCTTCCCCTGCTCGTCTGGGGGGTGCTCGATGCGCTGGACCGCTCGTAGCGCGGCGCTCCTCCTGACGCTGGCGGGCTGCGTGCACATGCGCCAGAGCCGGAGCGCGGCACCGTACTCGCCCGGGGTGGTGGAAGAGCCGGTGTCCGCGGTGCTCGCCGCGGCCCTCGACGCCGATCAGCGGCTCGAGCGGGCGGACAGCCTCTGGGACCCCGAGGCGACGGTGGTGGCGAACGGCGAGCGACGCTCGGCGCCGCCCCGCTTCGCCGGGGTCGAGCCGGGGGGCGAGGTGGCGATCTCCCAGAGCCGGCTCGAGGTCCGGCAGAGTCTGGTGTGGGTCTACCTGGAGTACCGCTGGCTCTCGCTGTCGAGCGGGGTGGCGCGGGAGGGGAAGGCGACGGTGTTGCTTACACCGCGCGCCGACGGATCAGGCTGGAGAATCGTGCATGCGCATAGTTCGACCACTGGAGGACAAGGAGGTAGCGAGTAGCGAGTAGCGAGAAGGGGAAGGGGTCGGGGGCCCTTCTCCCTCCTCGCTACCTCCTGGCAACTACGCCGTCTTGTTCCCGCGCACCGTATCCCGCACCCGGTCGGCGAGCCCCGGCGCGAAGACCCGAAGCACCAGGTAGATGATGAAGCCCCAGAAGGCGAGCCAGAGCAGCGTCATGAACAGGCTGATGGCGAACCCGAACAGCCAGCCCAGAAGCCTGAGCGCCAGAAGCGCCACGATTGCGACGCCGGCAAACCCGACCACACTCCGGACCATGGTATCCTTCCTTCTCGTTGTATGAAGCGAATCAACAGCGCCGCGGTCAGACGGCCTTGTCCAGTACGGCGCAGGTGCCGGAAAGTTTCGCCGGAGCCCCCGGGGTGACCGCGCCTGACGTGGTAGTGGTGGGCGGCGGGGTGGTGGGCGCAGCGTGCGCCCGGGAGCTCGCTCGGCGGGGCCGGCGGGTCCGCCTGATCGAGCGGGGCGGCCAGTCCGGCGAGGCGTGGCGCGCGTCGGCCGGGCTGCTGGCGCCGCAGATCGAAGTTCGGGCCGGGGACGTCCTGTTCGAGCTGGGTATCGCGGGCCGGGAATACTACCGCGACCACGCGGCGGAGCTCCGGGAGACGAGCGGCGTGGACATCGGCCTCTGGGAAGGTGGCATCCTCCAGGTTGCCACGAGCGACCATGAGGTCACCCCCCTCAAGGAGCGGGTCGCCTCGCAGCGGCAGCAGGGCCACCAGTGCGAATGGCTGGACCCGGAGGAGGTGGCGCGTGAGTGGCCCTGGCTCGCGCCGACCCAGGGCGCCCTCCTGGCCCCGCACGACGGCTGCCTCGACCCGGTGCGCCTGGTGGACGCGCTCCGGGCCGACGCGCTCCGGCTCGGCGTCGAGCTGGTCACCGACACCATCGCCTCGCTCAGCCGCTCCAGGGATCGAGTCACCGGGGTTCAGGGAAGCGGAGGCCAATGGCACCCGGCCGGCGACGTGGTGCTCGCGGCCGGCGCGTGGACCGGCCGGATCGCGAACCTTCCGCGTCCGGTCTCGGTCGAGCCGGTGCGGGGGCAGCTCGTCGCCCTGCCCTGGCCCGCGCCCGCGCGCCCCGCGATCGTCTTCGGCCGAGCCGGGTACATCCTGCACCGGGACGGCCAGGCCGTGGCCGGCTCCACCATGGAGCACGCGGGCTTCGCGGCCCTGGTGACCGAAGCGGCGGTGGAAGAGATCCACGGCCGGGCCGCGGCGCTGGTTCCCGCGCTCGCGGGATCGAGGATACTTCGGGCCTGGGCCGGCCTCCGGCCGGGGACGCCCGACGGCCGCCCGATCGTGGGCCGGGAGCCGGGCCTGGCCGGCCTCTGGTACGCCACCGGCCACGGCCGCAGCGGAATCCTGCTCGCGGGCATCACCGGCGTCACCATCGCGCAATTACTCGCCGGCGAGGCGACGATGGACGAGGCGGACCTGCTCCGGCCGGAACGGTTCTGGAGCTGGTAACCCCAACCCCTAACCCCTGATCCCTACCCACTAGATCCAATCGGCTCCGCCCGGCGTAGGTGAGACAGAGCAGCCCGCCCTCACCTCATCAGGAGTGCCCGTCATGCAGCCGTCGTTGCCTGCCCGGAAGCGCCTGGCCGCGGGTCTCGCCGTGGCCGCCATGGCCGCCCTGGGCACCCTCGGAGTCGTGGTCGCCTCCGATCACCAGGACTCGCCCAATGTCGAGCTCAATCCGCTCCAGGACCTGACCGACGTCTACGCGTTTCCGAGCCCCACCGCGGGCCGGATCGTCCTGGTCATGAACACCCGCGCCTTTCTTACCCCCGCGGCTACGCCCACCGCGTCCTTCGATCACAACCAGCTCTACCAGTTCAAGATCGACAACACCGGCGACGCGCGGGAAGACAAGGTCATCCAGGTCACGTTCAGCGGATCGGGGGCGTCGCAGACCGTCGCGGTCCGCGGGCCGGTGGCTCCGCCGGTCCAGGGCTCCATGGCCAACACGGTCTCAACCTCGGCCCCGGTCGTTACCGGCGCCCTCGGCGCGAGCCTGGGCAGCGCCAGCGCCATGCAGGTGTTCGCCGGGCCCCGGGACGACTCGTTCTTCCTCGACCTGGAGCAGTTCTTCCGGATCATCCCGGACCGGAAGCCCGCGACCGGCCCGCTCTCGCAGCTCCCTAACACGCCTTCCGCCAGCGGCTTCCGGCCCGCCGGCCAGGCCCGGAACTATCTCACCGGCTACAACACGCTCTCGATCGTGGTCGAGCTGCCCGTCGCCGAGCTGACGGCGGGCGGGAGCACCAAGCTCGGCATCTGGGGCACCATCAGCCGCTGACGACCCGACTCCACGCCGACCGACGAAAGGAACCACTCCCGATGAACACGCGGATCTCGACCCCGGCGGGCTTCCTCCCCGCCCTGCTGCTCGCCGCCGGTCTCGCGGCCTGCAACGACAACGGCGTGACCGGGCCCGGCGAGGCGCGGATGTACGACCAGGTGCAGCGGCTGGGGAATCCGCTGGTGAGCGAGGTCTTCCTCGCCAAGCGAAGCCACCCGCAGCACGGGACCACCGGACCGGCCGACGACGTCGCCGGGATCGGGGACGAATTCAAGTTGTTCGTGACCGTGGTGGCGGGCCGGAGCCAGACCCTGGCGAATACGCTCGCCTCCGTACTCCTGCCCGACATGCTGATCGTGCAGACCGACAAGCCGGTGGCGAGCGCGGGGTGGCTCACCTGGCTCCCGCAGCTGGGGAACGGCTGGGGCGGCCGGAAGCTCCCGGACGACGTGGTGGACCTCGGGCTCCTGGCGATCTTCGGCGATCCGTTCGGGATTGACCCGGCCGGCGCCGCGGGCAAGCAGGCCCTCACGACCGACAACGTGGCGAGCGACAGTCCCTTCCTCGCGACGTTCCCCTATCTCGCCGCCCCCAACTGAGCACCCTCGGGGCCCCCGTGCGCCGCGCGCTTCGCCTTGCCCTGATCTCGGCCCCGATCGTGCTCGCAGCGGGCGGCGCGGCGGCGCACCGGCCGCTGTCCCCCGCTCCCGCCGCGCTCTCTCTGGTGGCGCGGGAGCGCCTGATCCGGGATGAGGACATCGAGTTTTACCGGCGGCGGATTGTGGCCGATTCCACCGGTGCGCTCGACCTGCTCAGGCTCGGCGCGCTCTACCTCGAGCGCGCCCGCGAATCCGGCGACGAGTCGGACCTGGTGGCCGCCGAGTCCGCCGCGCGACGCTCGCTGGCCAATCGTGCGGTTCGGAACGACGCCGCCTGGCGGCTGCTGGCGAGCGCGCTGCTCGGACAGCATCGCTTCCTGGAGGCGCGCGCGGCGGCCGAGCGGTTCGTGGCGCTCGACCCGGACGATGCGCCGCGCCGGGCCATTCTGGGCGAGATCGAGCTCGAGCTGGGCAATTACCCGAAGGCGGACCGGAGCTTTTCCCGGCTCGCGCCCGAGCGCTACAGCCTGTCGCTCGCGCCGCGATATGCCCGCTGGCTCGAGCTCCGCGGGCACGCCGGCGAAGCGCGGCGGCTGCTGGAATGGGCCCGCGATGCGGCCTCGCGCAACGAGGCGACGCCGCTCGGGCAGCGCGCCTGGTACGAGCTCCGGCTGGGCGAGCTCGCCCTCCGCTTCGGTGGGCTCGACGAGGCGCGCCGACGGCTCGACGCGGGACTCGCCCTCGTCCCCGATGACTGGCATCTCCTCGCGGCGCGGGCGCGCCTCGCGCTGGTGAAGCAGGACTTTCGGGCGGCGGTGGAGCTGGGCGATTCGTCGCTGGCCCGGCATCTCGATCCCGCCAGTCTCGCCGTCGTCGGCGATGCCTGGCGGGCGCGCGGCGACACCGCGCAGGCGGAGCAGTACTATCGCGCGATGGAGGCCTCGACCCGCGCGCCGCGGGGCGGATTCCACCGCGCCTGGTACCTGGCGCTCCTCGATCACGACCGCCGCGTCCCCGAAGTGCTCGCCGCCGTCACCAGGGACCTGAAGACCCGCCAGGACGTCTACGGCTACGACCTGCTGGCCTGGGCACTCTACAAGAGCGGGCGGATTCCCGAGGCCCGGATGGCGATAACCCGCGCCCTGGCCTGGCGGACCGAGGACCCGCAGATCCACGCCCACGCCGACTCGATCGCGGAGGCGCGATGAGCGACTTCGCGGCGTTTCTTGCCCTGGGCTTCCGGCACATCACCGCCCCTTCGGCGCTGGACCACCTGCTCTTCCTCGTGGCTCTGGTCGCGCCCTACCGCCTGCGCGACTGGCGCCACCTGCTCGGCGTGGCGAGCGCCTTCACGGTCGGCCACTCGATCACCCTCGCGCTGGTGGTCACCGGCGCCGCGCACCTCCCCACCGCGCTGATCGAGTTCCTGATCCCGGTGACGATCGTCTGCGCCGGCCTCGAGAATCTGAGAAACCCGGGCCGCCGGCCGGAAGGGTGGGTGCGGCCGGTCCTGGCGGCCGGCTTCGGCCTCATCCACGGCGCCGGGTTCGCGAACTTTCTCCGCGAGATGTTCACCGGTGGCGTCGCGGTCCCCCTGGTGGCGTTCAACCTCGGGATCGAGCTCGGGCAGATGGCGATCCTGGGTGGGGCGCTGCTCCTGCTCACCGGCGTGGATCGGGCCGTCGCCCTGCGGCTGCCGGCGGGCGGGCTCCGGGTGCGGGCGGTCGCGGCCTCGCTGGTCGCCGCGGGGTGGGCCGCCGCGCTGGCGGCGCAGCGCGCGCCGTGGTGATCCGATGCCGGTAACCGCCCTGCTTCTCGCGCTCCTCGGACTCCCGCATCCGATTCATTCCAGCGCCGCGACGATCTCCCTGGCCCCCGGTGCGCGGACCGCCGGCGTGGTGCTGCGCGTCTTCGGCGACGACTTCCCGCCCGGGCGCGATCCGGCCGCGATCGCCCGCTACCTGGGCGAGCGTTTCCGCATCACCGACGCGCGCGGCCGCACGGTGCCGCTCCATCTCGACACCCTCCGCTCCGAGGGGGTGGTGCTGGTGCTCACCCTCTCGGCACCCGTCCCGGAGGGGCTCTCCGGAACACGCATCTGGCACGGCGTGCTCGCCGAGCGCTTCGCGGACCAGGTCAACATCGTGCAGGCGCGCTACGGCGGCCGCTCGGCGAGCCTCCTGTTCACGCCCGGTGACGGCCCCAAACCGCTGCCATGATCTTTCATGCCTGTCTGCTTACTCGCAGGCGTGGCGGGGTGGACGCCTCGGATCGCCCGGGCTAGTATGCTCCGGCGGGTGGCGCCTTCCCCCGTGCCACTCGCCGTCTCGTGGCAGCCCCCGCGCCCCGGAGCCATGGCCAGCCTGCCCCTTCCCGCCACCAGCGAACCCGACCGGAGCCTGCTCGAGCGCATCGCCGGCGGCGACGAGTCCGCGCTGTCGCGGCTCTACGACCGCCACGCCGGCGCGCTCTACGCCGCGGCGTACCGGATCGCGGGGGAGCGGAGCGACGCCGAGGAGATCGTCCTCGACGCCTTCGCCCAAGCGTGGCGGGAGGCGTCGCGGTTCCGCTCCGAGCGGGGCTCGGTGATCGCGTGGCTCACCGTAATCTGCAGGAGCCGCGCTCTCGACCTGGTCCGGGCCCGGGGGCGACGGGCGCGGGCGGTTTCCGGCGCCTCTCTGGAGCCGGATGCTCCGGCCGCCATGGGGAGCGGCGACGCGTCGCAGAGCGGCGACCCGGAGCGGCTCGAACGGCGCAAGGTGGTGGCCGACGCGCTCGCCGCGCTTTCGCCGCCGCAGCGCGAGGCGATCGAGCTGGCCTACTACGAGGGCCTCTCCCACGCCGAGATCGCGGAGCGGCTGGGCGAGCCGCTCGGCACGGTGAAGACCCGGGTCCGGCTCGCCATGCAGCGGCTCCGGGACGCGCTCCGTCCCTACTACTTCGAGCCGAGCGTATGAGCGACGCCCCCGACTCCATGCGCGACCTCGCCCCGGCGTACGCGCTCGGCGCGCTCTCGCCCGAGGAGTCCCGCGCGTTCGAGGCGGCGCTCACCGGCTCGCCCTTGCTGCAGCGGGAGGTCGCGGAGTTCCGGGAGCTCGGCGCGCTCCTCGCGGTGGAGGTCGAACAGTCGCCGCCGGAGGGGCTCAAGGCGCGGCTGCTCGACCGGGTGCGGGCCGAGAAAACGCTCCCGCTCAGTCCCGGGCCCGTCGGAGAGGCCCCGACGGCCCGGATTGCCTCTCGCCGCTCCCTCGTGCCGATCCTGGCGCTGGGATTCGCCGCGGCGGTGTTGCTCGCCGTCGGCCTCCGGCTGCAGGTCGGAGCGCTCAAGGACACGCTCCGCGCCAGGGATTCCGCCCTCGCGGAGCGGGAGGCGAGGCTCGCGGAACGCGAGGCCACCCTCAACGCGCTCCTCGAGCCCGGCGTGCAGCTCACCACACTCACCGCGACGGGCCAGGCGCCGCCGGTGGTGCAGGTGTACTGGGACCGCATCCGCCACACGGCGATCCTGCACGCCCTCCGGCTTCCGCCCGCGCCGGCCGGCCGGACCTACCAGCTCTGGTTGCTTCCCAAGCAGGGCAAGCCGATTCCGTCCCGGCTCTTCAACACCGAGGCGGCCGGGCGTCAGCTGGTGACCGGCATCCCGGTGCCCGGCGACCAGAACGTGGCGGGTTTTGCGCTGACGGTCGAGCCGGCGGGCGGCTCGCCCCAGCCGACCAGCCAGCCGATCGTCGCGGGCATGGCGCCGGGCACGTGAACGGAACGCGGCTCCCGGGTTCAACCGCCGTCGCGGCTGCGGTGGTGATGGCGGTCGCGCCACCTTCGACCGCTGACGGGCAGAACCGCGCCGCGGTGCTCGCCGAGCGGGTCGAGCTCGCGAGCTGGCTCCGCACCGCGCCGCTCTCACCGCTCCGGGCGGTGACGGTGAGGCCGGTGGGCCCCGGCCTCAGCCTCGGCCCACCGAGCGCTGACGTTCCGCTCGAAGGCGTCTCGCCGGCGCGGCTTTCGGAGCGCGGAGGGCGGGCCACTCTCCGGATCGGCGACGACAACGTCCCGGTCGCGCGAGGACGGCCGGTCCCGCTGGGTGCCTGGCGCCTGGTGGTGAGCGGCCCGGCCGGCCGAGGCACGCTCACGGTGTTCGGCGCCGCGCTCCGCTCCCAGCTGGCGCCCTTCTGGTACGAGTACGATCGGAAGCTCGCCTTCACCGTCGCGCTGGTTCCCGACCCGGCGCCCTCCTCGCAGCGGATCCTCGCGCCCGACGGCGTGGAGGTCGACGCGACGCCAGCGGGATCGGTGGAGCTCCAGCTGGGCGGCGTCGCCCGGACCCTGCGCGTCATGCGGCTGCCGGGCGCGACCGAAGACGAGTCGGAGCTGGAGATCTACTTCCGCGACGCGACCGCGGACCATGGCACCTATCCCGCCGGGCGCTTCGTTCCACTCAGCCCACTCTCAGGCGGCCGGTATCTGCTCGATTTCAATCGGGCCCGGAACCCGTTCTGCGCCTACAACACCGTCTATCCCTGTCCCGCGCCGTGGAAGGGGAACACGCTCGCGGAGCCGATCATTGCCGGCGAGCGGTACCAGGGATCCACCCTCCGGCCGCCCGCCGGCGCCCGGCCGCGGCCCTGAGCCCATGCCCCGACTCGTCGCGCTCGCCCTCCTCCTGGGTGCGGCCGCGGTCCTCCAGCCGGCCGCGCCGCTCGCGGGCCGCTGGCGAGCCGTGCTCGACCTGGAGGGCGGCATCCTGCCCTTCGAGCTCCGGGTGGAACGGATCGGCGGGCGCCCGGTCGCGACGATCTGCAACGGGCCGGCGTGCGAGACCACGGCTGAGGTCGCGGTCCACCGCGACTCGGCGGTGTTCGACATCGCCGACTACGCCGCGACGATCACCCTAACCCGCCGAGGCGATTCGCTGACGGGGTGGTACCGCAACGTCGGGAATCGCGGCCCCCGGGAGATTCCGTTCCGGGCCAGCCGGGGTACCTGGCCCAGGACGCAGGCACCGGCGGCCCTGCTTGGCAGCTGGGACGCCACGTTCACGACCGACGGCCGGCAGAGCCCCCGGGTCTTCGAGTTCCGGAACGGACCGGAAGGTCTCGAGGCGGCGTATCTCGCCAACAGCGGCGACTACGGACTCTTCTGGGGCGGCGCCGCGGGCGACAGCTTCCATGTGGCGCGGTTCGACGGCACCTTCGTGTTCCTCCTCGAGGGCCGGCTCGACGGCGACACCCTGCGCGGCACCTTTCACGCGGGCCGCCGCACCCGGACGCCCTACCTCGCGGTCCGGAGCACCGGCGCGCCCCATCTGGTCCCGCCGACCGCGCTTACCGGCGCCGACACGATCGCCCCCTTCCGGTTCAGTTTCCCGGATCTCGAAGGAAGGTCCGTCACGCCGGACGACCCGCGCCTCAAGGGGAAAGTGCTCCTGGTGGACATCTTCGGCACCTGGTGCACCTCCTGCCACGAGGCGATGCCCGACCTCCTCGACCTGTATCACAACTACCACGGGCGCGGCCTGGAAATCGTGGGCCTGGGCTACGAGGTGAGCGCCGACAGCGCCGAGTCCAACCGGCTGATCCGCCGCTTCCGCGACAAGTACGCGATCCCCTGGCCCCTGCTCCGGGCCGGGATCAACGTGGTCGAGGAGACGGCGGCCACCCTTCCGCAGCTCCACGGCTTCACCGCGTATCCCACCACGCTCTTCGTCGGGCGGGACGGGCGGATCCGGCAGGTCTACGCCGGATTCCGCGGGCCCGCGGCCGGCGCGCAACACACCCGGCAGCTCGAAGACTACCGGCGGTTGATCGAGGCGTTGTTGTCGGAACGCTGAGCGGGCCTGGCGGCTGCCCAGCGCCGCCAGGGTCCTCCGGGCCTCGTCCTTCCCCCACCACGGTGCCGGAGTCCGTGCTCCGCACTTGAAGCGGATCCAGCCGCCACTGTCGCGCGGTCTTCGCGTTGTTGTGGCACCCGCACCACGGAAACGCCAACGGAGGGAGGCGCGAGGGCCGCGAGCACTCGGATTACGCGATCATGAGAATCCGACTCATCCGGCGTCCGCGGACCCCCGGCCGGCCGCGTAGTTTGCCCCACCTCACGCCGAGGTCCCCGAAGTGCTAAGATCCAGCCCCTGACCATCTGGGCGCCCCGAGGGACAACCGGTCCGGATTCCGGCGACCCGAAATTTTTCGACGCCCGATCGCGTGCGCAGACGACCAGAAATCCCGCTATTCCCCGAGCGCCGTCGGGCGCGAAAGTCCGCGGCCGCGCCGAATCCGCCCGGCGGGTGTGCGGTCCGGCGCGGGCACACGGCTTGCGACTTCACATAGTCCTGAGCTTTCAGATCGAGGCGATATTGAGGAGCCACGCGACTCGCGACCGGGTGGGTTCCGGAGTTCACGGTCAAGTCGAGAGGAGCCGGAGGTCCGTTCAGTCCGAATACGGCCTGACGCTCACCGAGGCCGTCCTCAGCCTCGTCGTGGCCGGCATCCTGCTCGCGGTCGCCCTCCCGAAGCTCATCCCGGCCTTCCGCCAGAGCACGGTCGCCACGACCGCCGACCGGGTCGCGCTGGCCCACTCGCTGGCGCGCGCGACGGCGGTGCGGTACGGCCGGGTGGCTCGGCTCAACCTGGACCCCTCGCTCGGGCGCTTCTGGGTGGACGTGGACACCAGCGGGACCGGCCTCCGCCAGAACATCGGAGCCATGCAATACCTGACCACGACGGGACTCACCATGACCGCCTCGAGGACGCTGCTCTGCTTCGACGCGCGGGGGTTCGCGACCACTCGCGGCGGCTGCGCCGGCGCCGACGCGACGGTCACGATCGCCCTGGGCGGCCGTTCGACGACGCTGACCATCACCTCGCTCGGCAAGGTGCTCCGATGAGCGCGGCCCCGCGGAGGCCTGCCACGGCCCGGGGCGGCCATTCGCTGATCGAGCTGATGGTGGCGATCGTGGTGCTCTCGATCGGGCTGCTCGCCCTCGGCGCTGCCGCGGGGCTCTCGGTGAGCGACATGAGCCGCTCCCGGCGGGACACCCAGTACTGGGCCGACGTGCAGCAGGTCACCGACAGCCTGCTGCTCACGGGCTGGGGCGCCGTGACGGCCGGATCCGCCACGGTCCGCGGCCGCGCGATGTCCTGGACCGTGACGACGGTCAACGCCAACACCAAGCAGCTGAATATCCTGGTCACCCGGTACCGGTACTCGAGCCTCACGGCCACCACACAAGACCTCGTCGTGCTCACCCTTTCGAACCCGACGCCATGACCGCGAGCGCGCCGAGTTCCTCCCGGGTGCACCACGGCCGTGCGGGGTTCACGCTGATCGAGCTGCTGATCTACGTGGTGCTCTCGGTCACGGTGCTGGGGTCGATCTACAAGCTCCTCATCGTGGAGCAGCGGACCTACGGGAAGCAGCGCGAGCTGCTGGACGTGCGGGAGAGCGTGCGGAGCGCCGCCGCGCTGCTGAGCTGGGAGCTCCGCCACTCGACCATCGCCAGCGGCAATCTCCTGGTGCTGGGCGCGAATTCGGTGACGCTCAAGTCGGTTCAGGTGGTGGGCATCGTGTGCGCCAAGCACGCGACCCTGCCCCAGTACGCGCTGTGGCGCACCTCGGGCGACTTCACCGCCACCACCGACGATTCCGCCCTGGTGTACGCCTTGACTACCAACTTGTGGCCCACCAAGGCGTTGAGGGT
>DASYRI010000223.1:0-24339 GCA_036004545.1 Gemmatimonadales bacterium | reverse complement strand
CGTCCGTGGATCTGGCAGACGGCGAGATAGTCGCCTTTCGACCAGTGGCCCGGCTGTTCCCACCCGATTCCAAGCGCGGCACTGCCGGTCGTCGCCGGCGGCTCCAGGGTGTAGACGAAGCTCAGGACTCCGAAGACGTTGCTGGTGGACGCCAGGTAGTAGCAGTCGATCGGCACCTCGCCGCTCCGGGTCAAGCCGGGATGCACGAAGCTGAGCTCGATCCCGATCATGGTCGCTTCCGCGGAGGAGAAGCGGTCCTGGTAGTCGCGTTGCGCTACGGGAGTGAGCCGGCCACCGGTGAGAAAGAACCGCACGTCCTTGAGGCGGAGCTCGGTGTCGCCGAGGAGCGACGGTCCCGGGCTCATCTGGAAGGTGGTTTCCCCGAGGGGGCGGCCGGCCGAGCAGGTCACCTTATATATGCCGGCCTGCCAACCCTCCTTCCCGGCCCCGAACATGGTGTTCGCTCCCACCGCGCGGGTCGATCCCGCCAGGATGTCCACGGGGATCTTCCAGATCCCGTCGACCACTTTCCCCGCCGGGCTGGTCATCTGGCAGCCGACGCCGAGTCGAAAGGTGGTGGCGGCGGCTGCGTACTCCAGGGTCGCCTCCACCCCGATGTAGCGGGTCCGCAGGCTGTTGAAGTAGAACGTGTGGACCCGCTCGTCGGCCCCGAGCACGGACCCCGAGGGCTGCTCGAAGAGGCGGAGCGTCGTTCGGGTCACATTGACGGACTGGGCGTGGAGCACCGCCGGAGCGAGCGTCAGCGCCAGGATCGACCGGCCGAGCACGGATTTCATAGGGTGCCTCCCAACTCTTCCATGCGCAGAATCCCCGGCGGAGGCATCATCGAGCGGCGCATCGCGCAATGTGTGCTCCGGTTCCAATATCACAACTCCTGCCTTTCGAGGCTCGCCTTGGCCCCAATCAGCACGACCACGACGATTGCCAGGCTGACGCCGAGAGCCGGCCAGGCGGCCGCCGGATGGCCCGTCATGAGGGTGGCCGCCCAGGTGAGCAGCCGCCCCGGAAGGTATTCCCCGATTCCCGGAAGCGATCCTAACAACGCGAGCAGCATGAGCCCGCCGAAGGCAAGCCCGCCGGCCGCGGCTTGCGATCGAGTGATGACGCTCGCGAACAGGGTGATCGCGATCTGGACCACGACGAAGGCGAGCGCCAGCGCGTTGAGGGCGGCCCAGCGCGTCAAATCCAGGGGACCGAACGGGAGGTGGGTGTAGTACCAGGCCCCAGCGGCGGCAATCGTGATGCCGATCGCGAAGGTTACGGCAAGGACGATGAATTTGGCCGCGAGAAAGCTCCACCGCGAAAGCGGCTTCACCAGCATCATCGCGGCAGTGCCGGTATCCTTTTCACGGGCGACCGTCCCCATCGTAAGGAGCAAAGCCAGTACCAGACCCAGCTGGCTGATGTTCTTGAGGTACTGGGCGACGGCATCCGTGGCCGTCGGCGGCGGCAAGAGTTTGGCGATGGCTTCGCCGTTCGGCAGGAGCTTCATGAGCTCGGGCGTGAACCTGGCGGTGAGCGGCGCCATGAGCCCGAGGAGCGATAGCACGATGGTCGAGACCAGCAGCCGATAGCTTCGCCATTGCTCCAGCCATTCCTTCCGAACCGACGCGGCAAAGCCACTCATAGGGTGGACCCAGGCCCGACCAATCGAAGGAAAACGTCCTCCAACGAGGGCCGGACCAACTCGAATCGATCGAGCATCAGGCGGTCCTCGACCGCCAGCCGCAGCAGTTCCTGTTTCGCGGTATCCACGTCCGTGACGACGATTCGAGCGAGATCACCGCTCGCGCTCGCCGACCCGATCCAATCGTGGGTCCGGATGCGATCGACCCACCGATCGTTGACTCGTTCGCGCCGGCGCAGGTCGAGGAGTGCGAACACCATGAGCCCGATCTCCAGCAGGATGATCGGGATCAGATAGGGAAAGATTCGTCTCAGCGTATCCATCGGGCCCTCAGGAGGATATCCGATAGAGCTCGAGGAGGGCGGCCAACTCGGAGAAGTCAGTCCTTGCCGCCGCGGGCAACCACGGCAGGGCCACCAGGCCCGCCAGACAGCCGATCCCGATGACGACGAATGCCAGTGCGTATGACATCTGCCCTCTTCGACTCGATCAGGTCGAGGACCTGTTCGACCACTTCGTGAAAAACCGTGGTGTTGAGTTCGTAGGAGATGCTGTTTCCACTGCGCTCCGCCACGATCATCCTGGCGGTTCGGAGCACGGCCAGGTGGCGAGAGATCGTGGGCCATGAGACCGAGAATCCGGCCGCGATGTCGCCCGAACTTCGCGGACCCTGGCGCAGAGACTTGAGAATGGCCCGACGGGTCGGGTCGGCGAGTGCACGAAAAAGGGCGTCGGGGCCCGTCATAAGGGTCCAGTCTGATTAGCCAATAAGGTAATTAGCCGATTGACCAAATACAGTCGGGGGGGCGAAGCGGTGCGTCGTCAATAACGGCGTGCCGACATGCGCTCGAGTCATTGTTCTTTGCCACCTCGGCGCGGACCCCGCTAGACTTGATCCTTCGGTAAAACCGGGGGGATCCATGAAGCTCATCGTCAACGGGACCACCCACGACGTGGCGGCCCCACCCGCCATGCCGCTGCTCTGGGCGCTGCGGGATCTCATCGGCCTCACCGGCACGAAGTTTGGTTGCGGCCAGGCGTTCTGCGGCGCCTGCACCGTGCTGGTGGACGGCGCCCCGACCCGCTCCTGTAGCGTACCGGTCGGAGCGGTGGAGAACCGTCTGGTCACCACCATCGAAGGCCTGGTCCGGAACGGGAAGGACCATCCGGTCCAGCAGGCGTGGCTGGAGCTGAACGTACCTCAGTGCGGGTACTGCCAGGCCGGCCAGCTGCTCAGCGCCGCGGCGTTGCTGGAGCGTAAGCCCCGGCCCAGCGACGCCGACATCGACACCGCCATGGCGGGGAACCTGTGCCGCTGCGGGACCTACCTCCGGATTCGTCAGGCGATCAAACGCGCCGCCGACATCAAGGACGGGAGGGTGACGCCATGACCACCTCATTGACCCGGCGCGACTTCATTCGGGTGTCGGCCGCGGCGGGCGGGCTGCTGCTGGGAGTGACCCTGCCGGCGGACGCGTGGCGGAGGTTCCAGGGCCAGCAGCAGGCGCGGATCGACCCCACCCTCTTCGCCCGGATCGCTCCGGATAACACGGTGACCATCACCGTGGCGAAGTCGGAGATGGGACAGGGGGTTCGGACCAGCCTGGCGATGCTGGTGGCCGAGGAGCTGGACGCCGACTGGGGCCTGGTCCGGGTGGAGCAGGCGCCGTTCGATGCACGCTACGGCAACCAGGGCACCGGCGGCAGCGGCAGCGTCATGGAGGGCTGGACCCAGCTCCGTCAGGCGGGGGCGAAAGTGCGGGCCATGCTGGTCTCCGCCGCGGCGCAGGAATGGGGCGTGCCCGAGCGCGAGTGCAGCACCGAGGCGTCGTTCGTGGTGCACGGTAAGAGCGGCCGGCGCGCGAGCTACGGCGCGGTGGCCGAGCGGGCCGCGCGGCTCCCGGTCCCGGAGCAAGTGACCCTCAAGCCCAAGGCGCAGTTCCGGATCCTGGGCAAGGCCCGGAGCGGGATCGACGTCCCGGACATCACCCACGGCCGGGCGACGTTCGGGATCGACGTCAAGGTCCCAGGGATGCTCTACGCCTCGATCGAGCGGGCCGCGACCTTCGGCGCGACGGTCAAATCGTTCGACGCGGCGGCCGCGCGCCAGGTCCCCGGGGTCCGCGACGTGGTGCAGCTCCCCGCGGTGGCGAACGGCGTCGTCACCCACGCCGGTGTCGCGGTGGTGGCGGAGAACACCTGGGCCGCGATGCAGGGGCGCAAGGCCCTCAAGGTGGAATGGGAGCCGGGGCCGCACGCGAACGAGAGCACGCCGTCCTACCACGAATTCATGAGCCAGGCGATGAATCGGCCTGGAGCCGAGACCGTGTACCGGGTCGGCGATGCGGAGGGCGTGCTGGCTCAGGCCGCGAAGGTCTACTCCGCGGGATTCGAGGCGCCGTTCCTCTCCCACGCGACCATGGAGCCGATGAATTGCACCGCGAGCGTGAAGGGGGACCAGGCGGAGATCTGGTCACCGACCCAGTTCCCCAACTGGGCTGCGGGAGCCACCGCGCAGGTGCTCAAGCTCGATCCCAAGAACGTTCGGCTGCACGTGACCCTGATGGGCGGCGGCTTCGGACGGCGGATCAACCCCGATTTCACGGTGGAAGCCGCGCTGGTCTCCCAGAAGCTGCAGCAGCCGGTCAAGGTGGTGTGGACCCGCGACGACGACCTGCGCCACGACTTCTACCGTCCCTGCGCCATGCACCGGCTGGAGGCGGCACTGGGTCCGGAGGGCTTGCCGGTGGCGTGGCGGCATCGCATGTCTACGCCCGCCATCAGCGCCACCTACGGCCCGCCCCGTGACGGGGGGTACGGCAAAGGCGTCGCCGCGGGAGTCGGGCCGGAGCTGCCCTACCGGGTGCCCAATCAGGTGTGCGAATACACTCTGCTCCCGTCCGGGGTGCCGCGGGGTTGGTGGCGCGCGGTGGAATCGACCCACACCATCTTCGCGCTGGAGAGCTTCATCGACGAGCTGGCGGAGGCGGCAGGCAAGGACCCGGTGGAGTACCGCCTCGCGCTCATCGCCCAGGTCCCCCCTGGCCAGTCCGAGGAGGACCGCAAGTACCCGTTTGATCCGGAGCGGATGAAGGGCGTACTGCGCCTCGCGGCCGGCAAGGCGGGCTGGGGCAAGTCGCTCCCCCGGGGCCACGGGATGGGCGTGGCGGTGGCGCGAGATCACCTGATCTACTGCGCCGAGGCAGTGGAGGCCTCGGTCGAGAACGGCAAGCTCCGGATCCACAAGGTGGTGTGCGCGGTGGACACCGGCCCGATCATCAACCCCGACGGCGCCCGGGCGCAGCTCGAGGGCGGTGTGGTCCAGGCCCTCTCGGCGGCGCTCAAAGAGCGGATCACCATCGCCGGGGGCGCGGTGGAGCAGCGAAACTTCGACAGTTACCGGGTCCTCCGGATCAACGAAGCCCCGCTGGCGATCGAGACCCACTTCATAGAGACGGATACCGAGCCGACCGGGATGGGTGAGGCCGCGATGGCCACGCTGGCGCCGGCTCTGGCAAACGCCATCACCCGAGCGACCGGGAAGCGGCCCCGGGTATTGCCGCTGGAGGTGGCGGCGACGTAAAGGAGTCGGATTCCGGCCCGGATGCCTGCGACCTGGTCGGACCGCGTCGCGGCGCTCCCCGACCTCGGGCTGGCCGCCTTCGCGCTGGCAACATGGATCGAGCCGCGCATTGTCGGGTTCGATGGCGTGCGCTTTGTCGTCGGGACCTACGTCATCGAGTTCGTCGTCATCCACTCCGCCGTATTCATGGGCGTCGCCGCGTTCCGGCAGATCCCGCGGCGCGCCCGCATCGTCACGCTCACCGGCCTCGGCCTGATGTATTCGATACTGGCCGCCGGCTTCGCCGCCCAGCTTCACCAGTGGTGGCTCTTCGTGGCGTTCTGGGGGCTGATGCTCAACCGCTTCCTCGCCGGCGTGCTGTCGGCGGCGCCGCCGCGCGAGGAGCGGGCGCGCATGCTGGCGTCGTGGGGGGTCTCGTCGCTCCTCTACCTCGTCCTCGCCTTCGCGACGGTGTTCATTCCGATTCCGCCGCTCGGACTTGCCGGCGTGGACCTCGAGACCGGCGGGAGCGGACTGTGGGAGACCGACCCGTGGCGTCCCGTCGCCGCCGCCGCCGGTTACTTCGGGTTCCTCGGCCTGATCACCTTCAGCGGGGGCCTGCGAGGGGATGCCGACGCCGCCGAAAAGTGGGAGAACGAAGCGGTCGCCGGATTCATGCGCGGCTGGTCGAAGTTCGTGGCCTCCCTTCCGCCGCGGCTCGCCCGCTTGCTGGGAGGTGCTCGAGCCGCGCCTCCATCGGGCAAGGGCTGAAGCTGTCGCCGGCGACTTAGCTCCCCGGCAGCGAGTAGGGCGTGAACACCTTCCTGGTGCTCTCGGCACAGCTCACCGCGGGGTTGAAGTCCGCGAAGACCCCGTCGGCATTCTCGGTCCAGGCCCACACGTGCAGGTACCAGAGCTTGAGGTTGTCTTCGTGCTTCAAGTGTTGCCCCATGAGGACCGGAGCCACCGAGTCCCGCGGCCAGATCCGGTAGGGGACGATGAATTCCACGCCGTTCAGGCGGTAGCGGCCGTCGGGGAGCCGCTCGTAGAGCAGGATCTGGGGGCGCTCGACCGACACGTCTTTGGTGAGATACCCGCGGTTAACGTGATGGAAGCCCATCGCGCCGTGGTGCTCGTGCACCAGACAGTCCGGGACGTCCTTCGCATAGCCCGCGGCGACCGCGGCCTCGAGATCCTTGAAGGGCGATGTCGCCGCGCGGAGCCGTACCAGACCCTGCCCGACCACGGGGTCGGGAGGCGCACCGGCAGGCGGGGCGCTTCCCGAGCACGCCGTGAGGACGAGAACGACGACCGACCTGAATGTGCTCGACATGCTTCCCTCTTCGTTGGCAGTCTGATCCGCGACGCGCCGGCGGGGCGCAGCCCATAACCTCGCCTCGGGAGCGGACGCCGTCAACGAGGGATCCTCGCTCAGCGCCGCTCTGGCACGACCGGCATCGCCCCCATCGCTGTAGATTGCTGTTCATGATCGCGACGAGGCCGCTGGTCCTCGGAAGCGCCCTGCTCGCCGCGGCAACCGCGGCGCACGCGCAGAGCGCGGGCGGCTCCGCCTGCCAGGCCCGCGGGCTCTCGGCGCGGAACGAGATCCTCGCCGCGCGGCGCTACCATCTGTACCGAGCGCGCGCGGCGCTCAGGTCGCTACGGTAGCCCTGCGAGGGAGGCACGGAATGTCACCAACGCCCCATGTCGATCGCCGTCGCTTTTGCGGTCTTGCCGCGGCAACCGTTGCCGCGGGTCCGTTCGGACTCTTCGATCTTTCCAGGAGGATCACCGCCATGACGCGCGCTCTGACCGATGTGACGCCACCGACGGGCCGTGATGCGCCCGACATTCGTCCGTTTCATTTCAAGGCATCGGACGCGGACCTGGCCGACTTGCGCCGGCGCATCAACGCCACCAAGTGGCCCGAGCGCGAATGGACGCCGGATTCCTCGGACGGCGTGCCGCTCCACACGATGCAGAACCTCGCGCGGTACTGGGGAACCGAATACGACTGGAGGAAGTGCGAAGCCAGGCTGAACGCACTGCCCCAGTTCACCACCCAGATCGACGGGCTCGAAATTCACTTCATTCACGTGAAATCGAAGCAGCCGAACGCCCTGCCGGTCATCGTCACACACGGCTGGCCCGGCTCGATCATCGAGCAGCTGAAGATCATCGATCCGCTCACCAATCCGACCGCGCACGGCGGGACCGCGGCCGATGCGTTCGACGTCGTCATTCCCTCGCTGCCGGGCTACGGGTTCTCGGGCAAGCCGACGGCCCCGAGCTGGCACCCCGTCAGCATCGCGCGCGCCTGGGCAGAGCTCATGCAGCGCCTCGGCTACACCCGCTACGTCGCCCCGGGCGGTGACTGGGGGAACGCGATCTCCGAGGTGATGGCCTTGCAGCAACCGCCGGGATTGCTCGCGATCTCCACCAACATGCCGGCCACGGTTCCGCCCGAGATCGCGCAGGCCATGGGCCGTGGCGAGGCGCCGCCGGCCACCCTGTCTGCCGACGAACGGCGCGCCTGGGACCAGCTCGACTTCTTCTATAAGAAGGGGGTCGGCTACGCCAACGAGATGGGGCTCCGGCCCCAGACGCTGTACGCGCTCGCCGATTCGCCCGTCGGTCTCGCCGCCTGGATGATCGACCACGACGCGCGCAGCGAGGAGCTCATCGTGCGCGTGTTTGACGGAGGCAGTGAGGGTCTCTCGCGCGACGACATCCTCGACAATATCACCCTCTACTGGCTGACGAACACCGCGGTCTCCTCGGCGCGGCTCTATTACAGCACCCGGCAGCTGGGGGGCAACGGCGGCTTCTTCGACGCCCGCGGCGTTCAGCTCCCCGTTGCGGTGATGGCGTTTGCGGACGAGATCTATCAGGCCCCGCAAAGTTGGGCCGAGCGCGCCTATCCCAAGCTGCTTCGGTACGGCCGCTTTCCCAAGGGCACACACTTCGCAGCGTGGGAGCAGGCGGAGACGTTCGTGACCGAGCTCCGCGCCGGCTTCAAGTCGCTGCGGTAACAGGTGACGGGGTTGAAGACACGGTTCCGGGGAGAACACCCGCGCGATACCTTCGCCGCGTGGGAGTGACCCAGCTCTCTTCGCGCGCCGCAGCCTGGGCGCCCCTCGGCTTCCGGGTCTACCGCCTGCTCTGGCTGGCCGTGCTGGTCAGCAATGCGGGCACCTGGATGCAGACGGTCGGCGCCCAGTGGCTGCTGGTTGATCTGCCGCACGCCGCCACCCTGGTCGCCCTGGTCCAGACGGCCGATACGCTCCCCAAGCCCAAAGTCGGGATCGAGGACCCGCCGCCGACTGCTCGTGGCGGGGAAGCGCGAGCGGCTCGCCTTCGAGAGCATCCGGCTGATGAGCCGGCGGTTCCAGCCGGGCAGCCGGCTCGTGGCGGTGCTCAACATCATCAAGGAGGCGGGACGGCAGATCAACCTCGGCACCGGACGGGACGTCGGCCTCGACTGCGCGGTCCGCTGCCTGAGCGGCGGGCTCCCGGAAACGGTGGCGGACGCGAAGGTACCGCTCCGAATTCGCTGGTTCGACGCGAGTTACCTGGACGTGCCGATCCGGCGATAGGCACCTCCGCTTCAAACCACCCCGCCCCGGCCGGCATCTCAGCTGCTGAAGCCCTTCTAGCCGTAACGTCCCCCAAGCGAGGCGACATGCGCGCCACCCTTCTGACACTTGCGCTCGCCGGTCTCCTCCCCGGATCGGCCCTCGCGCATCCCGGCTCCGGTATCGTGGTGGACCGGCTCGGCCAGGTCTGGTTCGTGGACATGGTGTCCGGGATCTGGAAGCTGGATGCGCGCGGCACGCTCACCCACCTTCCGGGACCGGCGTTCCACTGGATGACCCTCGATGCGGAGGGGCGCTTCGCCTCGGCGCGGCTGCCGTCGGGACCGGGCTGGGAGTTCGCCCGCATCGGCAGCAACCCGACCCTGCTGCTCGCCAGCGACTTTCCCCTTGCACTCGGGCTCGACGGCACGCTGTACTTTCCCTCGCAGGGTGAGACGCCGGTGAAGATCCGGACCTACTCGGCCGCGGGACGAGCCGGCGTCCTCGCCACGCTCCCCGAGACGACCTCGCACGGACCGCTGCGCTGGCTGAACGGACTCGCCGCCGCCCCGGACGGGGCCATCTACTACACCGAAGACGACGCGATTCGCCGGGTCGGCAGCGACGGCCGCGTCTCCACCGTCGTGGAACGCCTCGCCCCGACGGGCTGCCGTGGGCATACGCCGCTGCTGCGCGGGCTGGACGTGGACGCGGGCGGCAACGTCTTCGTGGCGGACGCCGGGTGCGGGAACGTACTCAAGATCTCCCCCGCCGGAGCCGTCACCATCCTGCCGCAGGTCCAGCGCCCCTGGTTCCCGACCGGCGTCGCGCTCTCAGGCAACGACCTCTACGTGCTCGAATTCGAGAACCCGGACACCGACGACCGCCGCGCCATGCTCCCGCGGATCAGGAAAATCGCCGCCGAAGGCAGCACCACGGTCATCGCGACGGTGACCCGTCACTGACGCTTCGCCTTCTTTGAAGACTTTGCCTTGCCGGCACTATTGAGCGCGACCGCCTGGCGCACGAGCGCCTTGAAGGCGGCCGCGGCAACCTCCTCTCCCTCGTGGATGTCGATCGCGCGACGTACCCTGCTATCCAGGCCCGCGTTGAAGAGCCGGGCCGGATCCTTGAGCGACGCGCCCTTGGCGAAGGTGAGCTTCACGACACGCTGGTAGGATTCGCCGGTGCAGATGATGCCGTCGTGCGACCAGACCGGGGTGCCGGGCTTGGTTGGTGCGACCCACTTCCACTCCTCGACGACGTCCGGGTCTGCTTCCTTGATGAGCCGGCGCATTCTGCCGAGGGTGTCCCCGCGCCAGTCCCCGAGTTCGACGATTCTCTTCGATATGAGCTCCGATGCCGACTGGCCCTGACTCGCGCCCGACTTTTTCATGTTCTCGTCTCCCACTCACGCGACCGGCGGAAGGGAACATGTTGCCGGATGCGGCTGTCGCCCATGCGCCAGAGTTCTTCGGCGGTGACCAAGGGTTTCGCCTGCATGCTCGCAACATACGCTCGGCGCGATCTCGGTGCCACTGCCTATGGCGTCACCGCGACCGGCGAGGGGTCTCGAATTCACGCCGTGAAGGGCGGAATCTCTGCGGGAAACAACCGCGCGCTACCTGCCCCCTCCAGCAGTACATTCCCCCCGTGCCGCCCGGATGAACGCCGGTTTCGCGTCCGCTACCATCGCACACAGGAGGGACCCGGTGATTGATTCCATTGATTGTCTTCGTTGCCATACCGCGATGGAGCAAGGCTACATCCTGGACCGAGGCTACGGCGAATGGAAGGAAGTAAAGTGGAGCCCCGGCGCGGCGCAGCATCACTGGTGGGGGATCGAGAAGCCCAAACGAGCCGTTCCCGTGATCACCATGCGGTGTCCGAAGTGTGGAGCGCTCGAGTCATACGCGAGGCCCGCATAGCGAAGCGCGGCCCTATGGCCCCCGCAACGCCTTGGCCGGATCCACCCGCGCCGCCCGCCACGCCGGCAACGACGCCGCCAGGATTCCCACCACGGTGAGGAGCAGGACCGCGACGGTGAGCGTCGCGGGGTCGCCGGGCTCCAACCCGAACACCAGGCTCCGCACCAGGCCCTGGACCGGCAGCCAGAGCAGCAGGCCGACGCCCAACCCGATCACCACCATCCCCAGGCTGTCGCGCAGCACCATCCGCCACACCGCCCCGGGCGCCGCGCCGAGCGCCAGGCGGATGCCCATCTCGTTGGTGCGCTGCGAGACGGAATAGGCCACGACCCCGTAGAGGCCGATGGCCGCGAGCAGCAGGGCCATCGCGCTGAACACCCCTGCCAGGCGCGCCAGCAGCCGCTCGCGGGAGAGCCCCCGCTCGAGCAGATCCGCGACCGGCACCACTTCACGGAGCGGCAGGTTCGGCTCCACCCGCGCGATCGCCGCGCGGATCGCGCGGACGGCCTCCGCGGGGGGCCCCGCGATCCGCGCTTCGACGCTCAGCGCGTATTCCTGGGGGCCCTGGCTCAAGGGATGGAACACCAGTCGCGGCGGCTCCTGCTTGATCGCGTTGACCCGCGCGTCGCGCACGACCCCCACGACCTCGAACGTCGGCTGCTCGTAGCCGAAGCGACGGCCCACCACGTCGTCGCTGCCCCAGAAATGCTTCGCGAAGGCCTGGCTCACCACGGAGACGCGGGGTCCGCCGTTCCGGTCGGCGTCGGTGAATTCCCTGCCCCGGAGCAGGACCATCCCTACGGTCGCGAAGTACCCCGGGGTCACGTAGTTCTCCTGGCCCTGCCCGTTCCAATCCGGGCCGCGGGTTATTCCCGGCACCCGGTAGCCGCCGATCCGGGTGGCGGTCGTGGCCAGCCCGAGATTGGCGAGCCCGACGGAACGGACCCCCGGCACGGCGCCGACCGCGTCGAGCAGCCGCCGGTGCAGCCCGGGCAGCTCCTCGTACCGGTACCCCGCGGCGCGCGGCTCGATCCGCGCCTCGACGACTTCCTCGCTGGCGTAGCCGGGGTCCACCCTCGAAAAGTTGTGCAGGGTGCGGACGAAGAGCCCCGCGGCCGCGACCAGCACCAGTGAGAGCGCAATCTGGGAGATCACCAGCAGCCGGCCCAGCGGCAGCCGGTGCAGCGCGCGCGCCGCCACGCGGCCGCCGGTTGCGGCGGCCCCAAAGGGAGCGGCCCGGGCCGCGCGGAGGGCGGGCGCCAGGCCGACGAGCACGCCGGTCGCCGGCGCCAGCAGGAAGGCGAAGCCGAGCACGCGCAGGTCGAGCGCAAGCGCAAGGGGGATGGGCCGGGAGCCACTGGAGGCCGCGCGGAGCAGCCCTGACCCGCCCAGCCAGGCGACCAGGGGGCTCACGACCGCGCCCAGTGCCGCCAGCGTCAGGCTTTCGGTGAGCGCCTGGCGGAAGAGCCGGCCAGGGCGGGCGCCCAGGGCGACCCGCACGGCGACTTCCTGTCCTCGCGCGGCGCCGCGCGCGATCCGCAGGCTGGCCAGGTTGGCGCAGGCGATCAGCAGAACCAGCCCCACGCTCACCATGAGCACCAGGAGCGGGTCGCCGAACTGGGCGCGCAGCGGCGAAAAGCCACGCGCCAGCGGCTCGAGCTGGAGCCGCTCCCTGAGCCCCCGGATCCGCTCCACCGAATCCGCCTGGGCGTACTCCTCCAAGAGCTCCGTCCGGTACCGGGTCGCCAGCCTCGCCGCCGCCTGCTCCCGCACGCCCGCCGGAGCGCGGGTGACCAGCGTCAGCCAGGACACCCCGTCCTGCGGCAGCCAGGGCTTCTCCGTGTCCGCGTTGCGGGCGCTCGAGTTGCCGATGAAGCGCACCTGGGACTGGAGCCAGAGCGGCGTCCACAGGTCCACCGGCTGACCCACGGTGAGGCCATCGAACCCCGGCTCGGCGATACCGGCCACGGTGACCAGCGCGCCGTTGAGCCGCAGGACGGTGCCCACGACCCCGGGGTCGCGTCCGAAGAGCCGGGCCCAACCGGCATCGCTCAGCACCACGACCGGACGCGCCTGCACCTCATCGTCGTCTCCCTCATTCAGGACCCTGCCCCGCGATGCTCCGACGCCGAGCAGCTGGAACCAGTTCCCCGACACCAGCTGGGCGCTGACCGGTTCACTCCGCTCGCCGGTGGCGAGGTACAGCCGGCCCGCCGAGCTCATCGCGGCGAGCCGGACCGAGCCCGGAAGCGTCGCCTGGAGGCGACCCATGCGGAGGAAGGAGAAGAGGTAGTTCGGGTCCTCGTCCGAGGGAGGGCCGTGCCGGAGCGCGTACAGCTCGTCACTGCGCTCGAGCGGCAGCGCGCGCCAGACCAGCGCATCGAGCACGCTCCAGACCGCCGTGTTCGCCCCGATGCCGACCGCCAGGGTGAGAATGGCGGCCACGGTGAAGCCGGGAGAGCGTCGCAACGACCGCAGCGCGTACAGCGTGTCCCGCAAAAAGTCCTCGAGGAACCGGGTGCCGCGGACGTCGCGGGAAGCTTCCTTCACCTGCTCGACGCCACCGAGCGCCAGCCGGGCCTGACGCCCGGCTTCGGCGGGGGACAGCCCGGAGCGGATCAGATCATCGGTCATCATGTCGAGGTGCGCGCGCAGCTCGCGGTCCAGGTCCTGGTCCAGCGCGCGGCGGCGAAGCAGGCGGAGGAGCCAGCGCATGACTCAGCCGGTACCGAGGACCAGGCCGATCGCCAGGGACAGCTCGCGCCACTGGTGCAGCTCGGCGTCGAGCCGCCGGCGGCCCTTGGCGGTGACGCGATACACCCGGGCGTCCCGTCCCGACGGCGCGGTCCGCCACTCGCCCTTGAGGAGCGCCTGGTTCTCCAGCCGGCGCAGCGAGGGATAGAGGGAGCCTTGCGGAATGGCGAGCCGATCGCCGGACAGGAGCCGGATCCGCTGGGCGATGGCGTAGCCGTGCAACGCCTCGTCGGCGACGGTGCGGAGCACCAGCATGTCGAGGGTGCCCTGGAGCAGGTCGGGTTTGACCAGGGGGTCGGGCGTCATACCCAGAGATACTACCTATGAATAGGTAGCATGTCTAGGTCTCGCGCCGGGCCCGGCTGCGCGCCTGCGTGCGATGGCTGGGGCGATCGAGGATCCGGCGGCGGCTCCCTAGCTACTCGGCCCCTCTCCCAGCGCTTCCACGTCGCCCAGGTCTTTGTGCCGTCCTGCGGCACGCTTGTTCCGGATCAGAGCCTCTCGCCCCAGAATCGGAACCCGCACTCCCTCCACCAGGCCATCGATCCGGGTTGACCAGGCATCGTCGAACGTCAACCCGCTCAGACCGGTGAGGACGTCGGTTGGGCGGCCGACCGAGCTGCACGACGGTCTCCGCCCGAGTGAGCGCCGACGACCAGGAAACGCACTTCCCCCTCGACGAAGGCAACCAGGACATCGCGAAAATCCGGGTTGGGCACGCCGGACGGCGGCAGGTCAGCGCTGATCGGCGAGCCTCGAGATCGTGACCGGCATGGAGGCGCGGGCGTACCCGGGAAGGGGGCGTCCTGTCGTGGCCCACGCGCGCCGGCTCAGGATCGCGACCAAGGCCAGGCGCTCATCGATCGTTCCCTCGACGAACGAGTCGGCCGCCTCGGCGCTCCGCAGGGGAACCACTCGCACCGGGACGTCGCGTCGGTCTGGCTTCATGGCGACGTGGAATCTAATGGGAGCCGGAGCCGATCGCGGCGCACTGGCGGGAGGAGATCTCTCCCGCCGGCCCGCGACTCCGCTGAAACCCGCAAGCCTGGCTTCCCGTCCGTCGGGGCATCAATCTCAACCAGCGCCATCTCGGAAGAGCCGGCTCCGACGGAACGGAGGGACCATGGGTCACCTTGGGGGAGGACTCCGCGGCGAGCTCCGCCTGGCGGTCCGTCGGATCGCCCGGACGCCGCTCTTCTCCGGCGTCGTCATCTCCGTCATCGCCCTCGGCATCGGGATCAACGCCGGCCTGCTCACGACCCTCGACGTCTACGTCCGGCGTCCGGCGCCGGGGATCGCGCCGGGTCTGGCGCTGGTCCGGATCACCGCCACCGCGGCGCGCGGCAGCACCGCCCAGCCGGTGGAGGTGGCGCTGTCGTATCCCGACGTGCGGGACCTGGGGCGCGAGCGCCGCATCTTTGCCGGCGTGGCCGCCTGGGGATACACCCCGCTCGCCGCCGACTTCGGCGGGGGCGCCGAGCCGGTGGAGGGGTTCTTCACCACCGGGAACTACTTCACCCTCTTGGGTGTGGCGATGGCGGCCGGCACCGGGTTCCCGCCGGCTGTCGATGAGGCGGCGGCGCCCGTCGCGGTCATCTCGCACTCGGTCTGGATGCGCCGGTTCGACGGATCCCCGGACGTGATCGGCAGGACGATCCGCGTCATGAACGTGCCTTTCACCGTCGTCGGCGTCGCTCAGGCGCCCTTCACGGGCGTGGACGTGGTCGACATGGACCACCCGGCCGTATGGCTCCCGCTCTCCAGCCGCGCGCTGGTGGAGCCCGGCCGCCGGGACGAGCTGGCCCGCCGGGAAGTCGCCTCTCTCGAGGCGGTCGCCCGGCTCGCCCCGGGGGTCCGCCCCGCGGAGGTGGGCTCTCTCACCGCCCGCCTCGCCGCCCGGCTGGCGGGGGAGGATCCGGTGGGCCACCGGCGCCTCGCCCTTCGAGCCGGCTGGCTCCGAGGCATGTCGCTCCGGGACTCTGGCACCGTCGAGCTGGTCGTCGCGATCGCGATCGTGGCCGTGCTCATCGTGATCATCACCTGCACCAACGTGAGCGCGCTGCTGCTGGGGCGCGCGGTGGCCCGGCGCGGCGAGATCGGGGTGCGCCTGGCGCTCGGGGCGACCCGCCTCCGGATCATCCGGCAGCTTCTCGCGGAGGCGCTGGTCTTCGCCGCGGCGGGAGCCCTGCTGGCCCTCGCGCTGTACGCGATCGCCATCAGGCTCGCCCGCACCACGATCCCCGATACCATCTACGGTCTCGAGCCGAAGCCGGTGACCTTTCTGGCAGCCGCGGCGCTGGCGCTGATCACGACGATCGGATTCGGGCTGGTGCCCGCCCTGTACGGCAGCCGGGCCGGCATCGGCGAGACGATCAAGAGCGGCGGGCCCCGGGCGGTCCGGCGGTCCCGGCTCCAGGCCGCGTTCGTGGTGCTCCAGCTCGCCTCCAGCCAGCCGGTGCTGGTCGTGACCGGCCTGGTGCTGGTGGACCTGCGGTCGGCCTCGATTAAACGTGCCGCCCCCGCGCCCCGGGAGGTGCTGACGATGCGCGCCCGCCTGCTCCGGCCCGGACAACCGGAGGAGAGTCCCCCGGCGCGCGATTCGGCCGCGGCCGCGGTCCGGCACACGCTCGGTCTCATTCGCCGGAGGCTGATCGAGGTGCCGGGGGTGGAGCTGGCCGCCGTCAATGCCGAAAGCGGCAGCGCGCGGTTCGAGGTCCCGGCGGGCCGGTCGGCCCCCTCGCTCCAGCGGATCAGGGTGACGGCCGGCTATTTCGAGGCGCGAGGCATTCCGCTGCTCCGCGGCCGCGCCATAGGAGCGGAGGACGATCATCCCGGGTCGAACACCGTCGTGGTGAGCCAGGCCGTGGCGGAGCGACTCTGGCCCGGCGAAGATCCGATCGGGAGACGGCTCCTGCGATACCCGTCCGACGGCGCCGAGGGCGCTCCCGTGCCGCTCCTGGTCATCGGCGTCGCGGGGCGGGCGCCCTACGAGGAGGCCGAGCGGGCGGAGACGGTCTTCGAGCCGCTGTCGGCGGCCGGTCCCCAGCGGGGCGCGGGCATCACGGTGAGGACCTCGGGCGATGCGCGTCTCCTGGTGCCGACGATCCGCGCCGCCGTGCGGGAGGTCGAGCCCTACGCCGCGCTCGACGAGGTGCTCACGCTGGCCGAGCGGTACGAGGAGAACCGGCAGAGCGAGACCCAGGCCAACCTCGCCGCCTTCGCCGTGGGGGCGGCGGCCCTGCTGCTCGCCTCGCTCGGCCTCTACGCCATCATCGCGTTCTCCGTGGCCCAGCGCACCCACGAGATCGGCGTGCGCCTGGCGATCGGGGCCTCTCCCGCGGGCGTGGTCGGCCGGTTCGTTCGGGACGGCATCAAGGTCTCGGCGCTGGGCCTCGCGATCGGCCTCCCGCTCTCGGTCGCGGGGATCCGCGTGGTCCAGGCGAACCTGGTCGGCTTCGTGCCCCGGATGGCAGGCGCCGCCGTGATCGTGACCGCGGCGCTGGTCGCGGTCGCGGCATTGGCGAGCTGGCTCCCGGCCCGGCGGGCAGGACGGGTGGACCCGGTCATCGCGCTGCGGAGCGAGTAGTCAGGGCGGGCCGGCCTGTGAACACATTCTTCGGGACCTCCCCTCCCCCAACTTGATTCCCGCTTGACTCCACCGGGCGATCCTGAGGCGTCTTTTCCCCAGGAGCCCGAGGATGCACCCCTCGCGCCGCGCGGTCCTCGCGTTTCTCACCGGCATCACCGTGACGTGTGCCGACCCGACCGGCCCGGGGTCGTCGGCTACCGTCGAAATCACCAACTTCCGCAGCTTCCTCGAGGTGGGCGATTCGTATCGGCTCGTGGCGGCCGTGTCGGGCCGGGCAAACGCTTCGCAGGTCGCGTGGTCGTCGTCGGATCCCCTGGTGATCACCGTCGACCAGACCGGGTTGGCGGTTGCCCGCTCTCCCGGCTTCTCCTATGTCACCGCGTCCGTCCGGGGTTCTGCAACCTCCGTGCGCATAGCCGCCGTGAAGCGGATCGCGGCGCTCGAGGTCGAGCCTCGGAGCGTCGATCTCGTCGTCGGAGACCGCTCGATGTTCACGGCCGCCGCGGTCGACGCCCTCGGGAATGCGGTGTCGGAGGACGGGTCCGATCGCGATCTGATCGCGGCGGAGGTTCTGTGGTCCGTCACCGACCAGACCATCGCCAGGTTCGACGATTCCGATCACCGGACCCTCCTCAGAGGACTCCGAGAGGGAGAGACCACCGTACGGGCCCGGCTGCTCGCTCACACCGGAACGGCCGCCCTGACCGTCCAGTTGCTGGAATTCGCCGAGCTCGCCGCGGGCGGAGCCCACACCTGCGGGCTGGCGACGGACTCGTTTCCCTACTGCTGGGGCGCCGGGACCGGGTTTCTGGGAAGCCCCGGCACGGGGTGGTGGTCTCCGGCGCACGTGCCCCACCGTGCCGGTTACGAGCTGAAGCTGGTCTCGATCACGGCCGGGGGAAGGCATGCCTGCGGCCTGACGCCGGATGGGGAGGCTCACTGCTGGGGTTCGAACGAGTTTGGCGCCCTCGGCGCCGGCACGACCGGCCAGCCGACCGGACCGGTGGCAGTTTCCGGAGGTCTCAGGTTCACGAGCCTGAGCGCCGGCGGGACCCACACCTGCGGGATCGCATCGACCGGACAGGTATTCTGCTGGGGCGCCCGCCACGGAGCGCTCCTCGAAGCCGGACCGGAGACCTGCGGGACCGGCGGAAAGGTCGGTGTCATCCTCCCCTGCAGCCGTGCGCCGCTGATGGTCGGCGACGGCTCGTTGCGGCCCACCTCCTTGAGCACGGGCGGACGGCACACCTGCGCGCTGGACGGCGATGGACACGCCCATTGCTGGGGGGTGTGGGGTTCACGAACCGAGCCGCTGCCGGTTCCGATCGGAGGGTCGCTCGTGCTCGATGGACTCGCCTCGGGCGACGGGTATACCTGCGGCCTCACCCCCTCGGGGCAGGCACAGTGCTGGGGGGCGAATGACGGAGGCCAGCTCGGCGACGGCTCGACGACTCCGAGCGACGAGCCGGTCCCGGTGGCCGGGGGATTGACCTTTGCCCGTTTGAGCGCCGGCCGATCGGAGATCCTCTACCCGTCACCCGGACACGTCTGCGGCGTCACAGCGGCAGGCGCCGCGTTCTGCTGGGGCTCCAACGCGAGCGGTGAGCTCGGCCTTCCGAGCGGCCCGCCTCATACGACGCCCGTGCAGGTCAACGCGACCGTGGGATTCCGCTCGGTGCACGCCGGAGGCAGCCATACCTGCGGGATGTCCCTCGAGGGAGTGGCGTACTGCTGGGGCGACAACTACAATGGCCAGCTCGGCGTTTCGGGGGTGACTGGCTCCACCCCCGTCGCAGTCGTCGGCCAGCGGTTCGGAGGATCGCCGTGAGACCGGCACGGCAGGATATCCCCGCCATCGTGGCTTCGGCCGTTCTCCTGAACCTGGCCTATCCCCCATTCCATTTGATCCTGCCCGCGGCGCTCTGCCTGGCGCCGGTCCTGGTGGCTCTCGAGCGTTGCAACGAGGGGCGTAGCCCCGCACGTCGCCAGATGCTCCTGGGATTCTGGTTCGGCGCGCTCGGCAACGCCGTGCTCCTGCACTGGATGGCCGCCGCGCTCTGGCAATACCGGCAGTGGGCGATCGTCGTCTTTGCTGCCGGCATTCTCTGGCTCGCTGCGCTGACCGGTGTGGCCTTTGCGGCCGTCGGGTGGATACGCCGCCGTACCGGCGCTCCCGCCTGGATCGTCTTCCCGGCGGTATGGACGGCGCTCGAATGGCTGCTCGCCCATCAGGGGCGAGCGGCCTTCGCCTGGCTCGGCCTCGGCACCACGCTGACCGGATACCCGGTGCTCGTCCAGATCGCCGATGTCGTCGGCGCGCGCGGGGTCGGCTTTCTCCTCGCGGCGGGAAATGCCGCGCTCGCGGCCGCGTGGATTCACCGGCACGAGTGGCGGCGAGCCGCCTTGCGCATGGCGTTCGTCGCCACCGGGTGGCTGGCCGCGTTGCTGTACGGAGTCTTTCGGATTCACCATCTCGATCAGCGAGAGCTGGACCGGGTCGCGGTCGTCCAGACGGACATCGCGCCGCAGGACAAGTGGAATCGTTCCGGATCGGCCGTGGACCAGGTGCTCGAGCTCTCCAGGATCGCCGCCGCTCACGGTCCCGACCTGATTCTCTGGCCCGAGACGGCCCTGCCCGGTGCCCTGCTCTATCACCCTGAGTGGGAGCGCTCGGTCGGGCGGCTGGCGCGAAGCGCCTCGACCTTCATCCTGGCGGGCGGCATTCATGCGATCCCGAGGGAACGGGAGCTCGATCAGTTCAATGCCGCATTCCTCTTCGGTCCCGGCGGCGAGCGGATGGGACCGCCCTACCAGCGGCAGCACCTCGTTCCGCTCTTCGAGTGGGGCAACGGGATCAAAGCGGGAGAGACAAGCACCATCCTTCCTTTGCGACATGGACTGATCGGGGTGCTCATCTGCGGAGAAGCGACGTATGAGTCGCTCGCCCGGGCCCATCGACGGAAGGGAGCCGGTGCGCTGGTGAACCTCTCGAACGACGCCTGGTTCGCGGCCGGCACCGGCGCACATCAGCAAGCCGCGCACGTCATCATGCGCGCCATCGAGACCCGGGCCGGGGTCGCCCGCGCGGCCAATCGCGGAATTTCGGAGATCGTGGATCCGGCGGGCCGTGTTCGGCAGCGCGTACCCGGCGACGGGAGTGGAATCGCGGTCGGATATCTCGCCACGACCGAGGCCATCCCCCTGTACGTCCGGCTGGGGGACTGGGTGGGTCTTCTGAGCGTCGGTGCCGCCGGCGCCTTTCTCGCTCTCTCCGCTGCGGTCATGCTGAGGGCGAGCGCTTTGTGCCGAGGGGCGAAGCCCCGAAGCAGCCGAGTTGATGGAGGGATGCCCCACGGGAGGCGCATCGGGTGCTAGTATTGAGGGACACGAACCCGCCCCGATCCCCCTGCCGGCGGAACCGCCCATGTCGCTTCGAACAGGCCGCCTGTCCCTGCGCTCTGCGCTCGTTTCGGGCACGATCTTCCTCTGCGCCATCCCGCCGGCACCCGCGGTGTCCCAACGCGCGGCGACCCGGAGCCCCGCCATCGCCCCGGCGGCCCTCGAGGTGGTGCGCACCCGGATCCGCCACCTCATGGATTCCGCCGGCGTGCCCTCGCTCACCGTCGCGGTCGCGAAGGACGGGCGCATCGTCTGGGAGGAGGGGTTCGGCTACGCCGACCTAGAGCGCAGGACGCCGGCGACGCCGACGACGCTCTACTCGATGGCGTCGATCTCCAAGCCCATCGCGGCCACCGGGGTGATGCGGCTGGTGGAGCAGGGGAAGCTCGATCTCGACCGCCCGGCCAACGACTATCTCGGCACGGCGAAGATCACCGGGCTCGCGGGGGACGCCGCCGGTGCGACCGTTCGGCGACTCCTCTCGCACACGGCCGGCCTCCCGCTCCACTATCGCTTCTTCTACGAGGGCGGTACGGTGCAGCGGCCGACCATGGACGAGGCGATCAGCCGCTACGCGATCGCCGTCTATCCTCCCGGCTCCGTCTACAACTATTCGAATCTCGGCTACGGCGTGCTCGAGGAGATCGTCGCCCGCGTCTCCGGGCGGTCCTTCGAGGACTTCCTGCGCGACGAGGTGTTCCTTCCGCTCGGGATGACGGCCACGACGATCGGTACCGGCGCGGGTCTCACCAATGCCGCGGTCCGCTACGACGCCGCGAAGAAGCCGATCGCCTTCTACGATTTCGATCACCGCGCCGCCTCGGCCGTCTACACCAGCGCCCGCGAGCTGGTCCGCTTCGGGATGTTTCACCTGAAGACCCATCTGCGCGACCAGCGCCCGGTGCTGGCCGACCGGACCATCGACCTCATGCAGCGCGTCGCGACGCCGGGCGACACGACCGCGGGCTATGGCCTGGGGTGGGGCATCGACCGCGACCAGGGCTACAGGATCGTCTCGCACACGGGAGGGATGCCGGGGGTCTCGACGACCCTCAAGCTCTATCCGGAGCACCACGTCGCCATCGCGGTGCTGGCCAATGCGGGCACCCCGGTGCCGCACCGCGTGGCCTTCCACGTCGCGAGCGCGGTGCTTCCGAAGTACGATCCCTGGGTGGGCGACCGTGCGCCGGGCCCCGGGGCCTCGCTCGGGTTCGCGGCGCCGAACCATCTCTGGGGCGAGTGGACCGGCACGATCCGCCTCTACGACGGTGCGACCGTTCCCTTCGCACTCCTCATCAAGCCCGACGACGTGCACGTGCGGATCGGCTCCACCGGCGCCCTGTGGACCGTGCTCAACTTCGCCGGCTTCCGCGACAATCGATTGACCGGCCGGTTCGTGGGCACCATCCCGAGCGACGAGGCGAAGCGCTTCCCGCACACGGTCGGGATCTCGCTGCTGCTCGAGGGTGGCAGGCTCAGGGGATGGGCGGCCGCGATGACGACCGACGATCCGGTGACCGGGGCGATGTCGTCGTACGCCGAGTTGACGAGGAAGGCGGCTCCGGCGCGGTAAGCTCGTCCTATGGAATGTCCACCAGCCGCTCGTTCGCGTTCCCGAACGCGAACCCGGGCCGGGGACCGCCGCTGATCACGTAGATCGCCTCGCCGAACGGCGCGGCGCCGAGCCCGTGTCGTGCCGTGGGCATGGGCGGCAGACGCTCCCAGCGCCGCGTCGCGGGGTCGAACCGCTCGGTTTCGTCGAAGGTTCTGGACTGCCCCATGACCGTCTCCCCGCCGAACACGTAGACCCTCCCGCGGTGCGCGACGACCGCGATGCCGCTGCGACCTGTCGGCACCGGCGGTCCCGCGGTCCAGGCACGTGCCGTGGGATCGTAGATCTCGTGGGTCGAGAGCTCCATGGTGGTGCTGTTCCGTCCGCCGATCACGTGGATCCGGCCCGCGATCACGGCGGCGCCCAGGTGGTTCCTCGACGTCGGCATCGGGGCGAGCCGGGTCCATGCGTCGGTGGCGGGGTCGTAGACCTCGTGCGTCGCGACCGAGTTGTTCGCCTGCGGCGCCCCGTGCTCGTGGGGAGGAAGCCCGGCGCCCGCGGGCGCGTTCCCGCCGATCGCGTGGATCTTCCCGTCGACCACGGCGACCGCCAGCGCGCCGCGTGGCGTGGGCATCGCGGCCCCGTCGCGCCAGGTTCCGGCCGACGGGTCGTAGATGCGGACGGCGCCGGTCGGCGCGAAGGTGTTCTCGCTGAAGCCGCCTACGATGTAGAGCTTTCCCGCCACCGCGGCAAACCCCGCGTGGTTCACGCCCTCGGGGATCTCTCCCACCGTCGTCCAGCGGTCGGTCACCGGGTCGTAGGCGAACATCGCCCGGGGCGCCGAGGGCCCGCCGCCAGGTTCGGCCCTGAATCCGCCGGCCACGTAGATGCGGGCGCCGTCGGCGGTGACACTCACCTCGGTCCGCGCCTCCGGCATCGGCGCGCGGCTTTCCCATCGGGCGGGTACGGTGTCCCCGGCGCCCGGTGACGGGCCGCAGGCGGCGAGCAGAATGACGAGTGGCCTCATTGTCCAAGTCTCCTGAGCTCGGCGAACCAGAACGATGCCGGCAAACTGCACTTCCCCGGTTCCGGCGTCGAAGCGGCGCGCGGCCCCGGCGTCAGGAGCTGCCGAAGCAGTAAAACAGGCCGTTCCCGCCGGTTGCCCGCAGGTTCTCCTGTCCGCAGCCGCGCGAAGGATGCGCGGAGTTCCACGAGGTGGGGTTTTGCCCGCCCCCGATCCGGTCGAAGTGGCCGACCTGGGCGCTGCCCTGGGCGGCGCTGCTGGTCCAGTTGCCGCAGGTGGTGTCGGCATCGCCCGGCATGAGCGTCCCGTCGGCGGACGACCCGGTCAGGATGTCGTGCATGTTGGGGCTGTCGCCCCGCCCGTTCACCGTGTCGCCCTTTTCCGTGAGGGCGGTCTTCTTGTTCAGGTTGACGCTCTCGCTGTGCAGCTGGGCCACGTCCCTGGCGATCCGGGCTCCCGCACGATTGAACCAGGGACCCTTGCCGATCCGGTCGCGGGCGTTGACGGCGGGCGTGCCGGCGGCGGCCTTGGCGCTCAGGTAGGCGCGCCAGACCAGCCCGCTGGAGCCGGCGGCGCGCGCCAGCTCGCTACAGTGCGCGTCGGCGCCTTCGAGCCCGCCCAGCGCGGCTCCGTTCCCCGGGCCGTGACTGGTGATGAAGAAGCTGAACGTGGGGGGTTGTGCGGCCAGTGTGGTCGCGCCGGCCAGCAGAATCGCGGCGAGGCTGCGCAGGGTTCTGGGCATCGGGAGCTCCTGGAATCGGTTTCTCGGTAACCTAGGGCGGTGCCGCGGGGGTGGGCAAATCAGCACGTCCGCCAGCAGCCGCCGTCAGCCGCCGGTTACGTCGATGGCCGGCGAGCCGTGGGCAAGGCGCACGGCGTCGGCCATCGCGACAACGACCTCGCGGGGCCCCTCGAAGGACTCCCTGACAAGAGCGGTTCGGACGTTGTCCACGGCGGTCGTGGGAGTCCTCGCCGCGTTCGTCGCCCGCAGCCGCGCACGCCCCGCGAGACCGACTCCGAATCAGAACACCAGCCGCACCCCCGTCCCTACGACCACGGGGACCAGGTCCCGCAGGTCTTCGTCGAGGGGCAGCCGGACCGTGAATTCGGGCCGCACCCTGCCCGACCGGAGGAGGACCACGCCGGTGACCTGGTGGTTGGTTCGTTCCGAGAGACCCTCCACATCGTCCGACGTCACATTAATCCGTCCGGTAAGCGCGGCATGGACCTGAACGCGCTCGCCTCGGTACCCGATTCGTAAGCCGTAGTCGCCCAGCCAATCCGCGTGGCCGAAGTCGTCGGTAATCG
>DASYRI010000222.1:0-15244 GCA_036004545.1 Gemmatimonadales bacterium | reverse complement strand
AGCGCCGCGCCCGGGCCGCTCGACGACCCCGGGCGCCCGACGATCCGGGTCGGCTACGCCCAGCTCCGGGTGACCCCGGAGCGGAAGCGGCTCTCGGTGACGCTGCGCCCCGACCAGGCGGAATACCGCCCCGCCCAGCGCGCCCGGATCGGGATCGAGGTGCGCGAGGCGGCCGGCCGCGGGGCCCGCAGCGAGGTGACCCTCTGGGCGGTGGACGAGGGCGTGCTCTCGCTCACCGGCTACCGGACCCCCGATCCGCTCGACCTGCTCTATCGCGAGCGCGGGTTAGGGCTCCGGCTCGGCAGCAACCTGGTGAGCGTGGCGCCCCAGGTGCCCGCGGGCGACAAGGGCCGGAACCCCGGCGGCGGCGGCGGATCGGCGGAGAGCGAGGTGCTGCGCTCGCGGTTCCGAACCACGGCGTTCTTCCTGGGCTCGGTGGTGACCGATTCCGCCGGCGCCGCCACCGCCACCGTCACCCTGCCCGACAACCTCACCACCTTCCGGCTGATGGCGGTCGCGGTCACCGCGGGCGATCGCTACGGCAGGGGGCAGTCTCCGTTGCTGGTCACCCGGCCGCTCCTGGCCCGGGCCGCGCTGCCGCGGTTCGTCCGCCCCGGCGACCGCTTCACCGCCGGCGTGGTGGTCAATCACCGCCTGGGCGGCACGCCCACCGTGCAGGTGGCGGCCGAGACCCGGGGTGGCGGGGCGCGGCTCACCGCAGCCGCATCGCGCTCGGTAACGCTCGAGGCAGGGCGCGGTCGGGAGACCCGGTTCGACTTCGCCGCGCTCCCGGCCGATTCGGCCGGCTTCCGCTTCGACGTTCGGGGCGCCCGCGACAGCGACGCGGTGCTGGTCCGGATTCCGGTTCGACCCACCACCCGTTCGGCGGCTCAGATTGCGAGCGGGGTGCTCCGCGACACCGCGACCGTGGCGTTCACGCTGCCGGCTGGGCTCGACCCGGCCCGGAGCCGGCTCAGCTTGAGCCTGAGCGCCTCGCCGGTGGCGCTGCTCCGTTCCTACGCCGAATGGCTGCGGGTCTATCCCTACTACTGCTCCGAGCAGGTGGCGAGCGTGCTGACGCCGCTCATCGCTCTCTACCGCGCCAGGCGGACCGCCGGCCCGGGCGCCGGCGATACCACCGTCCTCCGCCGCGAGATCATGACCGGGATCGAGGTCCTGGTCCGCCGCCAGCGCCCCAACGGCGGCATCGGGCTCTGGAGCGCCGAAGACTGGACCTCTCCCTGGCTGAGCGGCCACGCCGGCGGCGTGCTGCTGGAGGCCCGGGAGGCGGGGTTCCCGGTGAGCGACTCGGTCACAGCCCGGCTCGCCGAGTACCTCCGCGAGGCGCTCCGCAACGACACGCCGATCTGGATGAGCATCGCGGTCTACGAGAGCGAGGTCCGCGCCCGGCTCACCGAGCGGCTCGCGGCGGCCGACTTCCTGAGCCGGGCCCGGCTTCGCGACCGCGCGCTGGAGAACGACCTGCTCCGCCAGTCGGCGCTGCTCTCGCCCGAGGGCCGGCTCACCCTCGCCCTGATCCTGGCGCGCGGCGGCGAGCGCGCGGATGCGCGCCGGCTGCTCGAGCCCGTATGGCGGGCGGTACGGGTGGAGGGCCGCACCGCGTCGGTGCCGGACTCGCTGGTGGGCCGGTTCTACTTCCATTCCCGCATCCGGCCCGCCGCGGACCTGCTCGCCGCCACCCTCGCCGTGGACCCCGCGAGCCCGCTGGCGGCGCCGCTCTTCGAGACCGTGGTCTCGCGGAGCCGCGCGATCGGGGACTGGTGGTGGAACACCCAGGACTTCGCCGCCGCGGTGCGCGCGGTCACGGCCTGGATGGAGCGTTTCCCGCCGCCGGCCCGCGGCAGCGTGCACGCGCGGGTCGGCGCGCGCGGGTTAGGAGACGGCGGGCGGGACACCTCCGCCGCGCTCGCCGGGCTCATCGCGCAGGAGGGCGACAGCGGCACCCTGCGGGTCTCCCTCCGGAACGACTCCGCCGGCTCGCTGGCGTACTACGCGCTCACGGTGACCGAGGTCCCCCGCCAGGTCCCGGTGCGGCCGGAGTCCCGGGGGATCGTGGTCGAGCGGTGGTACGAGTCCTACGCCACCGGCAAGCCGGTGACCGAGATCGCCGAAGGCGAGCTGGTCCGGGTGCGGCTCCGGGTCACGGTGCCGGAGGATCGCGCCTTCGTCGTGCTGGACGACGCCCTGCCGGCGGGGCTCGAGGCGGTGGACCTGAGCCTCCGGACCGAGGGTGGGCTGCCCGGGCCGGGCGCGGCGGACAGCTCCGAGCAGGAATCCCGCGAGAGCGGTACGGGGTGGTGGGAGTACGGGTACTGGGACGGGGGGTGGTGGTCGCCGTTCGACCACCGCGAGCTCCGCGACGACCGGGTCGTGTACGCTGCGCGAGGGCTCTGGCGGGGGAGCTGGTCCGCGACCTACGTCGCGCGCGCCACCACACCCGGCATCTTCGTGCGCCCGCCGGCCCACGCCGAGGAGATGTACAACCCGGCGGTGTACGGCCGGAGCGACGGCGGCGTGTTCACCGTGAAGGCCCGGTCGCCGTGAGGAGCCTCCGCGCCGGGCGCCGGATCCCGAGGCGCCTGTTCGTGCTGTCGGGCTCCGCCGCCCTTGCCACGGGCGTGCTCGCCGCGCTCTGGGTCGTCAGGCCGTTGCCTCCACGGCTGCTCGATCAACCGCCAGCCCCCACCCTCCGGCTGCTCGACCGCTCCGGGGCGCCCCTCCGCACCACCCGGACGCCGGACGGCGCGCTCCACCAGTGGGTCCCGCTCGCCGAGATGGACCCGGCGCTGCTGGTCGCGTTCGTGGCGGCGGAGGACCGGCGCTTCTACACCCATCATGGCGTGGACCCGCGAGCGCTGGGCCGCGCACTGCTCGCCGACGTGCGGGCCGGCCGCATCGTCTCCGGTGCCTCCACCATTCCGATGCAGCTCGCGCGGCTCCTCCGGCCGCTGCCCCGCTCGCTTCCCGGGAAGCTGGCCCAGGCGCTCTGGGCGCTCCGCCTCGACGCCCACCTCTCCAAGCAGGCAATCCTGGAGCAGTACCTCAACCGGGTGCCGCTGGGGCAGGGCGTGGTGGGGGTCGAGCAGGCGGCGGCGCTTTACTTCGGCGCCTCGGCGCGGGCGCTCTCCGCCGGGCAGGCCGCGCTCCTCGCGGGGATCGCCGGCGCCCCGAGCCGGGACAATCCGCTGGTGAGCCCCGGGCGGGCCCGGGCGCGCCGGGCGCTCGTGCTGGCGCGGATGCGGCGCGCGGGGGCCGTGAGCGCCGTCGAGGTGCGGTCGGCCGGCCTCGAGCCGGTGCGGAACACCTCCCAGGCCGGCGGGTTCTTCGCCCCGCACTATACCGCGGCGCTCCTCGCCCGGCTCGAGGCGAGCGGCCGCTCGCCCGCCGGCGACCTGCGCACCCCGCTCGACCTCCCGCTCCAGGAAGCGCTCGAGGCCGAGGTCCGCCACACCGTAGAGACGATGCGGCGGTCCGGCGTCCGTCACGCTGCGGCCGTGGTGCTCGACAACGCGACCGGCGGCATCCTCGCCTGGGTCGGCTCGCCGGATTTCTTCGCGCCGGGGAGCGGCCAGGTGGACATGGTCATCTCCGCCCGGCAGCCCGGCTCCGCGCTCAAGCCGTTCCTCTACGGCATGGCGTTCGATCGCGGGTATACCCCGGCGACGGTCCTTCCCGACGTCGCGGCGGTCTATCAGACCGGCGGAATCCCCTACGCGCCGCGCAACTACGACCGCCGCTATCACGGCCCGGTGCGGGCCCGGGAGGCGCTGGCCAGCTCCTTCAACGTCCCCGCCGTCGAGCTCGCCAGCCGACTGGGCGTGGCAGAGCTGCTCGCCACGCTCCGGCGCGCGGGATTCTCCTCGCTCGGGCGCGACCCCCAGCATTACGGGCTCGGGCTCGCGCTCGGCAACGGCGACATCACCCTGCTCGAGCTCGCCAACGGCTACCGCGCCATCGCCAACGGCGGCGCCTGGCGGCCGGTGCGGTGGCTCGCCGGCGACCTGGTGCGCGGCGGGGAGGAACGCCGGGTGATGAGCGCGGGCGCCGCGGCGCTGGTGCTCGACATCCTCGCCGATCCGGTGGCCCGGATCCCGGGCTTCGGACCGGTGACGCCGCTCGAGTTTCCCTTTCCCGCCGCGGCCAAGACCGGCACCAGCCGGCACTTCACTGACAACTGGGCGGTGGCCGTGACGGGAGGATTCACCCTCGCCGTCTGGGTCGGTAACTTCGACGGCCGCCCGATGGAAGGCGTAAGCGGGGTGGCCGGCGCGGGCCCGCTCCTCCACCGCGCGGCGCTCCTTACCGCGGCGCGCCATCGCCCCGGCGTCCTCCCGACCCCCGAGCAGCTGGGCGCGCGGCCGTTCGCCATCTGCCGGCTATCGGGGCTCCGTGCCGGCGCCCATTGCCCGATCTCCACCGAGTGGTTTCTCCCCGGTACGGCGCCGGCTCTGCTCTGCGACTGGCACGACGCCGCCGGCGGGGTGACGCTGCCAGCGCAGTACGCCGACTGGGCCGGCCAGGCCCGGCTCGCCGCGGTGACGGGAGAGCGGAGCGCGGCGCGTCCGGTCCCGGCCGCCGGCGCCGACACGGCGAGCGTGAGCGCCGGGTTCCGGATTACCTCGCCCGCCGCCGGCGACGTCTTCCGCTTCGTCCCCGGCGTCCCGGCCGACTACACCACCATCGGCCTCCGAGCCGCCGGCGCGCCCCGCTCGATGCGAATCCGTTGGATCGTGGACGGCCGGCCGGTGCCCGGCTCCCGGCTCGCTCTCGTCCCGGGCCGGCACCGGGTGCGCGCCGAGGCGGGGAGTCTGACGGATGAGGTGGTGATCGAGGTTATTGGGCAGCCCTAAAGTTCCGTCCTTGCGTCTTTGCGTCTTTGCGTCCTTGCGTCCTCTTCGAGGAATCCCATGCCCGCCTCCTCGACCCTCTCCGTCCGCGCCGCCGCCGAGTCCCGCCGGGCGGTCCGCAAATACCTCCAGCAGGACGTTCCCGAGGAGGATCTCCGGGAGATCCTGCGGCAGGTTCGACTGGCGCCGTCGCCCGGCAACATTCAGCCGTGGCGCTTCGTGGTCGTTCGCGAGCACTCGATGAGGGAGCAGCTGTTGGCGGAGGCGGAGGGCGGGCCGCAGGAGGCGTCGGCCCGCGCGCTGATCGTGCTCTACGCCGACATGGAAGACGTGATGGCCAACCTCGACGAGATCGTCCACCCGGCGTGCAGCGAAGCGGAGCGGGAGGGGATCAAGCGGAGGCTGGGCGAGAGCTTCGGGACCCGGCCCGTGGCGGAGCGGCAGCTCCATGCCCACGCGGTCGCGTACATCGCCCTCGGCTTCCTGCTCCTCGCCGCCGAGGCGATGGGATATCGCACCTCGTCGCTGCCGGGATTCGATCCCTCGGGCGTGAAGCGCCTTCTCGGGCTGCCCGCGCACGTCACCATTCCCGCGATCGTCGCGATCGGCAAGGGGGACGAGCCGGGCCTCGCCCATCACCGGCACGCGGTGGACCGCATCGCCCGGTTCGTCTGACCCCGCGAGATTGACAGCCGGAAGCCGGGGAGGGAGTTTCCCGAGAGCCGCCGCCGGTTCGGCCCAATTCGTCATTCACCCCCCGCCGAGGTGCCTCCATGCGATCCCTGCGTTGGATTCCCGTGCTCGCCGCTCTCCTCGCCCCCGCGCTCGCCGCGCAGGACAAGCCTCCCACGGTCCAGTACATCGCGCCGGCCGGCGCGGCCGCGTCGCTGCCGTTCTCTTCCGCGGTACGAGTGGGTAGCATGCTCTACCTCGCCGGCCAGCTGGGAAACGACAGCACCGGCGCGCTGGCGCCCGGCGGAATCGCGGGCGAGACCCGCCAGGCGCTCAGCAACATCCAGCGGCTGCTCGAGGCGAACGGCTCCGACATGAATCACGTGGTGAAGTGCCTGGTGATGCTCGCCGACATCGCGGAATGGGGGAAGATGAACGAGGTCTACGTCACCTTCTTTCCGCTCCACAAGCCCGCGCGGAGCGCGATGGGGGCGAGCGGACTGGCGCGGAACGGCCGAGTCGAGATCGAATGCATGGCCACCGTGCGGTAACGTGGCCGCCGGCGCTCCTGCCCCCGCGGCCGCGGCCCGGAAGCCGATGCGCCGGGCGGCGGCGGTGGGCGCGCTGCTTCAGCTGGCGGTGGCGGGGCTCGGCCATCTGATCCCGGCCGCGCGGGACGCAGGGCTCTTCCCCTTCGCGGGGACCACGATCGGCGCGCTCGCGGGGCTCCGATTCTCCCGGCGGGCCCGCGGCGTGCCGATCGGCACCTCGCTCGGCCGGGGCGCGGTGGCGGGCGGGTTCGGGGGCGCGCTCGGGGCCCTGGCGGCCGCCTTCCTGGGCGACCTCCCGGCCAATGCGATCCTGGTCGCGGGGGTGAGCACCGCGCTGGCCGGGGCGGTGGGCGGGCTGGGCGGTCGCTTTCTCCCCCGCCGGGACGCCGGCTGAGCCCGGGGGGGCGGGGCGCTCTCTCCCCCCCCGGGATGCCGGCTGAGCCAGGGCGCCCCCTTGCGTCCCGGCCGAGCCGATGCATAATTATGCAATATGCATTCGACCCCCCTCGCCCTCGCCTTCTCCGGCGGGCTCGACACCTCCTACTGCGTCCCCCGCCTCGCCGAGCAGGGCTACGCCGTCCACACCGTCTACGTGAATACCGGCGGCGCCTCCGCCGAGGAGCGGGCCCAGGTCGGCCGCCAGGCCGCCCTGGTGGGTGCCGTCCAGCACCACGAGGTGGACGCCCGCGCCGCGGTCTTCGACCGGTTCGTCGCCTGGCTGATCCGCGGCAACGTGCTCCGGGGCGAGGTTTATCCGCTCTCGGTGGCGGCGGAGCGCACCCAGCAGGCCATCTCGCTGATCGCCGCCGCCCGGGCGATCGGTGCCACGGCGGTGGCCCACGGCTCGACCGGGGCGGGGAACGACCAGGTTCGCTTCGACATCGCGCTCCGGGTCCTGGCGCCCGAGCTCGCCATCCTCACCCCGATTCGCGACGAGGCGATGACCCGCGAAAAGGCCATCGCCTATCTCGAGGCGCGCGGCCTGCCGGTGCCGGCGAAGGCCTCCGACTACAGCATCAATGCCGGCCTCTGGGGGACCACCTGGGGCGGAGGCTGGACCCATGATTCCTGGGCCGGACCACCCGCCGGGCTGCTCGATCCGCCCGCCGGCGCACCGGCGCCGGTGGAGCTCGTCCTCCGCTGGGAGCTGGGCCTCCCGGTGGCGCTCGACGGCGTCGCCCTCGAAGGCCCCAGGCTCATCGCCCGCCTGAGCGCGCTCGCCCAGGCGTACGGCCTCGGCCGCAACATCCACGTCGGCGAGACGGCGCTCGGCATCAAGGGCCGGATCGGCTTCGAGGCGGGCGCGGCGCTGCTCCTGATCGCGGCGCATCGCGAGCTCGAGAAGCTGGTGCTGACCAAGTGGCAGCTCTTCTGGAAGGACCAGCTGGGCCGGTTCTACGGCGACCGGCTGCACCAGGGTCACTACTTCGACCCCGCGCTGCGCGACATCGAGGCCCTCATGGCGAGCTCCCAGCAGCGGGTGGCCGGCGAGACCCGGGTCCGGCTCGCGCCGGGCCGGTTCATGGTGACCGGCGCGCGGAGCCCCTTCTCGATGCTGGACCGCTCGGTCGCCACCTACGGCGAGGAGCATCGCCTCTGGACCGGCGACGAAGCCCGCGCCTTCGCCAGGATCGGCGCGATCCCCGAGCTGCTGGCCGAGCGCGCGGGCGCGGTCGCTGCGGGCTCGACTCCGCCGGTGAACGGTTAGCCGTTCACGACCCACTGCCCACTACCCACTGCCCACTCGTATGGTCCGCACCACCCGCCTCCGCCTCGACCGGATCGCCTCCTCGACCCGGAACGCCCGGCTCGCCCCCGACGTGATCGTGGGGGAAGAGATCGTGGCGCGGGAGGGCTACATCCTCGCGGTCCGGATTCTCGCGGACAAGGCCAGCTACAACACGCTGGAGGACCTCTCCGGGCGCATGGTCTCGCTCCGCGCCGGCGACGTGCTCGCCGGCACCCTCGGCTCCCGCCGCGCGCTCCGCGGCTACGCCGGCGTGGTCCCGGGAGAGATCGCCGTGGGCGACGTCCTCAACGTGCTCAACCTGGGCGGGATCCTGGGGCTCTGCACCTCCAGCAACCCGGACATCGGCCCGCCGTTCGACGCCGAGGTGCTGGGCGCGGTGCTGGCGTTTCCGGAGCTGGGCGACCGGATCGGCACGCCGGCGACGATCGCCGACGGCGCGGTGCCCGCGGCGGACCAGCTCGAGTGCGGCGTGCCGGTGGTCTTCGTGGCCGGCACCTGCATGAACGCGGGGAAGACCGTCGCGGCCACCGAGCTGGTGCGCGGCCTCACCCGTTCGGGGCTCCGGGTCGGGGCGTGCAAGCTCACCGGCGTCTCGCTGATGCGCGACACGCTGGCGATGCTGGACGCGGGGGCGGTCGCCGCGCTCACCTTCAACGACGCCGGCGCCGCGAGCACCCACGCCGGCATGACCGTCCCCGTGGCGCGCGGCATCCTCAACCGGCTGGCCCGGGAGCGGGTCGGCCGCCCCGACGTGATCGTGGCCGAGCTGGGCGACGGGATCCTCGGCGAATACGGGGTCCAGGACATCCTGCTCGATTCCGGCCTCATGGGGATCGCCGTGGCGCACGTGGTCGCGGCGCCCGATCCGGTCGGCTGCTGGGGTGCGCACCAGCTCTTCACCCGGCGGTTCAAGCTCCCCATCGCCTGTTTCACCGGGCCCGCCACCGACAACGAGGTGGGGCGCGACTACATCGTCTCGGAGCTCGGGCTCCCGGCGCACAACGCGCTCCGCGACGCCAAAGGGCTGGTGGCGACGGTGCGGGAGACGCTCACCGCCACCATCGCGGGAGAGCGCTGAGGTGCGGGCCGTGGTGATCGGCGGCGCCGGCTACGTGGGCGGCGAGCTGCTCCGGATCGTCCTCCAGCACCCCGAGGTCTCGGAGTGCATCACGACCAGCCGGAGCCAGGCGGGAAAGCCGATAGCCGGGCTGCATCCCGGGCTCACCCTGCTCACCGACGCCCGCTTCTCCGGCGCCTCGGCGGGCGAGGCGGCCCGCGGCGCCGACGTGGTGTTCCTGGCACTGGAGCACGGCCAGTCGTCGCAGGTCATGGGCGAGGTCCTCGACGCGGGCCCCGGTCTGGTGGTGGATCTCGCCCCGGACTTCCGGATCCGGGACGGCCGGCTCCACGAGCGCTACTACGGGGCCCATCCGGCGCCGGCGCTGGTGCACCGCTTCCGCTACGCGCTGGCCGACGTGCTGGGCGAGGAGCTTCGCGGGGCGGCCGCGCTGGCCGCGCCGGGCTGCTTCGCGACGGCCGCGCAGCTCGCGCTCTACCCGCTCGCGGGGCAAAAGCTCGCCGAGCCGCCGGCGGTGTTCGCGGTGACCGGATCGAGCGGGGCCGGGGCCCACCCCAAACCGACGACCCACCACCCGATGCGGGCCCACAATCTGTTCGCCTACTCGGTCATGGGTCATCGGCACGAGGGCGAGATCCTCGAGCAGTGGCGGCAGTGGACCGGCGACGCCGCCGCCGGCGCGCGCCTGATGGCCCATTCGGGACCGTTCGTGCGCGGCATCTACGCCACGCTCCATGCCGTGCTGGCGGAGCCGATGAACGGCGACGAGATCGCGAGGCGATTCAGCGCGGCCTACGCCAGGCGGCCGTTCGTCCAGGTGCTGGCGGAGCCGCCCCAGCTCACCCACGCCGTGGGGACCAACCTGGCGCTGGTGTACGCCGCGACGTCCGACGACGGCCGGGAGGCGCAGGTGATGGTCGCGGTGGACAATCTGATCAAGGGCGCCGGCGGTCAGGCGGTGCAGGCGATGAACCTGGCCCTGGGTCTCGACGAGACGGCGGGCCTCCGGCTGGCGGGGATGTTCCCGTGCTGAACGGACCGGCCTGGCTCCCGGTCTACGCCCAGATGCCGCTCACCGCGGCGTCGGGGCACGGCTCCCGCCTGGTGGACGAGGACGGGAACGAGTGGCTCGACGCCTACGGCGGCCACGCGGTCGCCTCGACGGGACACTGCCATCCCCATGTCGTGGCGGCGATCCAGCGCCAGGCGGCGGCGCTCATTTTCTACTCGACCGCGGTCCCCCACCGGCTCCGCGAGGAGCTGGCCGCGATGATCGCCGATCGCTGCCCCGGCGATCTCAGCCGGGTCTTCTTCTGCAACTCCGGCGCCGAGGCGAACGAGAACGCCCTCGGCCTCGCGCGGAAGGCGACCGGCCGGCGGAAGGTCGTGTCGGTGGCCGGCGGCTGGCACGGGCGGACCGTCGCCTGCCTGGCGGTGACCGACGGCGAGCAGTATCAGGCCGGCGCGAGCCGCGCGGGGATGCCGCTTTCAGAGAAAATACCGTTCAACGACGTCGAGGCGATGCACGCCGCGGTGGACGAGAGCACAGCCGCGGTCATCGTGGAGCCGGTCCAGGGCCTGGCCGGCGCGCGGGATTGCTCGCCGGAGTTTCTCCGCGCCGCGCGGGTGGCCTGCGACCGCTTCGGCGCGGCGCTCATCTTCGACGAGGTGCAGTGCGGCGTGGGCCGCTCGGGCGACTTCACCGCGGCGGAGACCTACCGCGTGATGCCCGACATCCTGACGCTCGCCAAGGGGCTCGCGTCGGGCGTGCCGATCGGGGCCATGGTCGCGACCCGCGCCATCACCGGCGGACTTCACCCGGGCGACCTCGGCAGCACCTTCGGCGGCGGGCCGATCGCCTGCGCCGCGGGCATCGCCACGCTCGAGGTGATCGAGCGCGAGCACCTGATGGAGAACGTGAAGCGGGTGAGCGCCCGCATCCGCGAGTGGGGCTGCCGGCGCCTCGCGCCCGCGGGCGGAGGCGTCCAGGGGCTTGGTCTGCTGCTCGGCCTCCGGCTGGCCCGGCCCGCCGCTCCGGTACAGCAATCACTCTTCAGGCGGCGGGTCCTCACCGGCACCTCGTCGGATCCCGCCGTGCTCCGGCTCCTCCCCCCGCTCAACTTTTCGGCGGCGGAGGCGGATCTCCTGCTCGGGGTGCTGGATGAGGTGCTGGCGTGAGCAAGCGGGATTTCCTCGCCACCGAGGAATGGCCGCCCGAGGCGATCGACGCGCTCCTCGCGCTCGCCGCGCGGATCAAGCGCGGGGAGATCACCGGCGGGCTCGAGCGCAGGGTCCTCGCGATGATCTTCATGGATCCCTCCCTGCGCACCCGGGCCAGCTTCGAGACCGCGATGTTCCTGCACGGGGGTCACGGGTTCGTTCTCGAGCCGGGGCGGGGGAGCTGGTCGCTCGAGATCGAGGTCGGCGCGGTCATGGAAGGGATCGGAGTGGAGCACGTCATCGACGCCGCGCGGGTGCTCGGTCGCTACGCCGACGCCCTCGCGGTGCGGAGCTTCCCCCGGGGTATAGACTGGGCCACCGAGCGGGAAGACCACGTCATCCACAACTTCGCGCGCTACTGCGAGAAGCCGGTCATCAACATGGAGTCGGTGCGCCGGCACCCCTGCCAGGGGCTGGCCGATGCGCTGACCCTGCGGGAGCGACTGGGTGATCCGCGCGGGAGGAAGTTCGTCCTCCAGTGGGCCTGGCATCCGAAGGCGCTTCCCACCGCGGTGCCGGCGAGCGCGATCCTGGCCGCGGCGCACCTCGGCATGGCGGTGACCATCGCGCATCCGGTGGGGTTCGACCTCGATCCCGAGGACGTCGCGGCCGCGGCCGCGCTGGCCAGCGCGCGGGGCGGCTCGCTCAGCGTCACCCACGATCGGGAGGCGGCCCTCGACGGTGCCGAGGCGGTGTACGTGAAGGCGTGGGGCTCCCTGGCCCACCATACCGCGCCGGCTCAGGAGCGGCAGCTCCGGCTTCCCCATCGGGCCTGGCGGATGACCGAGGAAGCCCAGGCGCGCACCCGGGGCGGCAAGGGCATCGTGCTCCACTGCCTGCCGGTCCGGCGGAACGTGGAGATCGACGACGCGGTGCTCGATGGGCCGCACAGCGCCGTCTACGACGAGGCGGAGAACCGGCTCCACGTGCAGCGGGCGCTGCTGCTGGAGCTGATCGGGGATTCGAGGGCATGACGATCGATTCCACCAAGGGCATCTCCGGCCTGAAGGGCGCGCTCCGCTACGTCCGCGCCTACCGCGACCACGTCTTCGTGGTGAAGCTGGGCGGCGAGGTGCTGGGCGACCCCGAGGTGCTCGACCACGTCGCGGCCCAGGTAGCGCTCCTCTCCTCGCTCGGCATCCGGATCGTCGTGGTGCACGGCGGCGGCCCCCAGGCCTCCGCGCTGCTCCGCCGCCTCGGGCGGGAGCCGGAGCTGGTGGCCGGCCGCCGGGTCACCGACGACGTGGGGCTCGAGGTGGCCAAGATGGTCTATCCCGGCCTCCTCGCCACCGAGCTCCTCTCCGCGCTCCGCCGCCACCAGGTCCAGGGCGTCGGCCTCTCCGGCGTGGACGCCGATCTCATCACGGCGCACCGGCGCCCCCCGGTGAGCGTCACCGGCGACGACGGCGCTACGCGAGTGGTGGATTACGGGCACGTGGGGGACATTGACGGGGTGGATGCCCGCGTGCTGGTGACCCTCCTCGACGCCCGGTTCGTGCCGGTGATCTCCTGCCTCGCCGGGGACGGCGAGGGGAGCGTCTTCAACGTCAACGCCGACACCGTCGCCGAGACGCTCGCCATCGCCCTCAATGCGCAGAAGCTCATCTTCCTGACCGGCGCGCCCGGCGTGCTGCGCGATCGCGCCGATCCAGCCTCGCTCGTCACCTTCGCCGACCCCGACGATCTGGCCGAGCTGCTGCGGACCGGCGCCATCGCGGGCGGCATGCGCCCCAAGGTCGAGGCCTGCATCCGCGCCGCGACCGGCGGTGTCGAGCGGACCCACATCATCGACGGCCGGGTGCACGACTCGCTCCTCTTCGAGGTCTTCACCGGCACCGGCGCGGGGACGATGATCGTCGGCCGGAAGGAGAAGGCGACATATATAGGAGTGGACCTTGCCGACGGAGATCGCGCTTCTTAGGGAGCTGGTCGCGATCCCCTCGGTGAGCGGCGCCGAGGCGGAGGTCGCCCGCCGGCTGGAGACGGCCGCCCGGAAGAGCGGCCTCGACGTGGTGCGCGACGACGCGTCGGTCACCATGCGCGCGGAGAGCGGCCGCCCGGGCCCGGTGCTCGCCTTCATCTCCCATCTGGACACCGTCCCGCCCGGCGAGGGCTGGACCCGCGATCCGTTCACCCCCCTGATCGAGGGCGATCTCCTTTACGGCCGCGGCTCGGGCGACGCCAAGGCGTCGGTGGCGGCGATGACCACAGCCGCCGCGGACGTCGCCGCCCGGCTTCGAGCGGGGACCCTGATCGTCATCATGGGCTACGGCGAGGAGACTCGCCACAGCAGCATGCCCGTGGCGGTCGAGCGCGCGGGGCGGATCGACGCGGCGGTGGTCGGCGAGCCGACCAATCTCGACGTGGCGGTGGCGCAGCGCGGCCTCATGATGGCGGACCTGGTGGCCCGGGGTGACCAGCGCCACGCCGGCTACGCCGCGCAGGACGGCGCCTTCAGCAACGCGATCCTGGCGCTCGCGAAAGACCTCGCCCGCCTCGACGGCGTGGTGGCCGAGCGGTCCCACCCGGTCCTCGGCCTCACCACGGTGACGCCCACGATGCTGGAGGCCGGCGTCGGCCGGAACGTCACCCCGCCGGTGGCCCGGGCGGTGCTGGACATCCGCAGCACGCCCGCCTGGCCGCACGACGAGCTCGCCGCGGCGCTCGGCGCGCGGCTGGAGTGCGAGGTCGCGATCACCTCGGACCGGTTGGTGCCCTGCGAGACCCCCGCCGGCTCGCGCCTCCTCGCCGCCGCGTGCCGGGTCCGCGCCGAGCTGGCCACGTTCGGCAGCCCGACCTGCTCCGACTGGGTCTTCGTGCGCCACGCCGACGCGATCAAGTGCGGGCCCGGCACCAGCCGTCGCTCCCACACGCCGGACGAGTGCGTGGACCTCCCGGAGGTGAGCGCCGCGCGCGCGTTCTACGCGAGGCTGGCGGAGGAGTATCTGGCATGAGACGGAAAGACGGAAAGAGGGAGCGCCCCGCCACCCTGTGGTCTCCCGACGCCGAGCTCGATCCCCGTCTCCTCGACTACACCGTCGGCGACGACCGCTACTGGGACAGCCATCTGATCCGCTTCGACGTGCTCGGCAGCATCGGCCACGTGGAGGGGCTGCGCGCCTCCGGGCTCCTCACCGCCGCCGAGCACCGGAAGCTGCGCGCCGGGCTCCGCGCGGCGCTCCGCGCGGTCGAGCGCGGCCGCCTGGTCATCGGCGCGGAGCACGAGGACGCCCATTCCGCGGTCGAGCACTGGCTCACCCGCCGGCTCGGCCGGACCGGCGAGCGGCTCCACACCGGCCGGTCGCGCAACGATCAGATCGCCTGCGACCTGCGGCTCTTCCTCAAGGACCGCCTGACCGCGCTGGCGTACGGCGCGCTGGGCGTCACCGCGGCGCTGCTCGAGTTCGCCGGGCGGCACAGCACCGCGCTGTGGCCGGGGTACACCCATACCCGCCGGGCGATGCCCTCCTCCGCCGGGCTCTGGGCCGCGGCCTTCGCCGAGGGGCTTCTCGATTCGCTGGAGACGCTCCCGGCCCTCTGGGTCCAGGTGGACCGCTCCCCGCTCGGCAGCGCCGCGGGGTACGGCGTGCCGCTGCCGCTCGACCGCACGGCGGCCGCGAAGGCGCTGGGCTTCGCGGGGCTGGAGCACAACGTGGCCGCGGTGCAGAACGGCCGGGGGAAGCTCGACGCCGCGGCGCTCTTCTGGTGCGTGCAGCTGGGGCACGACCTCTCCCGCTTCGCCAGCGACGTGATCCTGATGAGCGCCGAGGAATACGGCTGGCTCCTGCTCCCGGCGTCGCTCGCCACCGGATCGAGCCTCATGCCGCAGAAGCGGAACCCCGATCTCCTGGAGCTGGTCCGCGGGCGGGCCGCGGCGCTCGAGGGCGATCTCGCCGCCGTGCTCGCCCTCCGGGGCAAGCTCACCAGCGGCTACCACCGCGACTTCCAGCTCCTGAAGGAGCCGTTGATCCGCGGGCTAGGCCGAGCGCTCGAGCTGCTCGGCGCGGCGGCGCTGGTGCTGCCACGGCTCGGCGTGGACAAGGCCCGCGCCCTCGCGGCGCTCGACGGCGGCGCCCTGGCCACCGACTTGGTGATGGACCGGGTC
>DASYRI010000221.1:0-2887 GCA_036004545.1 Gemmatimonadales bacterium | reverse complement strand
CTGCTGATCGTGGCGGGCGCGGGCTCCGGCAAGACGCGCGTGCTGACCCGCCGGATCGCCTACCTGCTCGCGGAGCGGGAGGTGAGCCCCAGTGAGATCCTGGCGATCACCTTCACCAACAAGGCCGCCGGCGAGATGGCGGCCCGTGCCGCCTCGCTCACCGGCACCCGGGCACGCGCCATGTGGGTGATGACCTTCCACTCGGCGTGCGTGCGCATCCTGCGCCGGGAGGCGCAGCGGTTCGGCTACCCGTCGTCGTTCTCCATCTACGACCAGGCCGATTCCCAGCGCCTCATGGCGCTGGTCTGCCGCGAGCTCGACCTCGACGCCAAGCACCACCCGCCGAAGGCGATGGTCGCCCAGGTCTCCAACCTCAAGAACGAGCTCATCGATCACGAGACCTTCGCCTCCCGCGCGGACGGCTACCGGGAACAGGCGCTCGCCGAAGCCTATGGCGAGTACCAGCGCCGGCTGGTGGCGGCGGGAGCGATGGACTTCGACGACCTGATCATGAACACCGTGTTCCTGCTGCAGGCGTTTCCCGAGGCGGCGCAGACCTACCGGCGCCGCTTCCGGCATGTGCTGGTCGACGAGTACCAGGACACCAACCACGCCCAGTACGTGCTCGTCAGGGAACTGGTCGGGCATGGCGCCGCGGCCGCGGGTGGCGGCGACGGCGCCGGAGACGACGTGCCCCCGGCCGAGCTGGCCGTGGTGGGCGATGCGGACCAGTCCATCTACGCGTTCCGCGGCGCGACGATCCGCAACATCGAGGAGTTCGCGCGCGACTTCCCGGGCGCCACCGTGATCTTGCTCGAGCAGAACTACCGCTCCACGCAGAACATCCTGGCTGCCGCGAACGCCGTCGTGTCCCGCAACTCGGGCCGGACGCCCAAGAAGCTGTGGTCGGACGCTGGCGACGGCCCGCCGATCACCGGCTACGTTGCCGACAGCGAGCACGACGAGGCGGCCTTCGTGGCCGAGGAGGTGGACCGGCTCACCGATGCCGGTGAGGCGACCCCCGGGCAGGTGGCGGTCTTCTACCGCACCAACGCCCAGTCCCGGGCATTCGAGGAGGTCTTTATCCGGTCCGGGCTGCCCTACAAGGTGGTCGGCGGCGTCCGGTTCTACGAGCGCCGTGAGGTCCGTGACCTGCTCGCCTATCTGCGGCTGATCGCGAACCCCGAGGACGAGGTGTCGCTGCGCCGGGTCCTGAACGTGCCCAGGCGGGGGATCGGCGACCGGACGGAAGAGTGCGTCGCCGCGCTCGCCAGCCGGGACCGGACGTCCTTCGCCGCGGCCCTCACCCGGCCCGGCGACGTGCCCGGGCTCTCGCCCCGGGCAATCCGCGCCATCGAGGGCTTCAACGAGCTGCTCGCCGGGCTGCGGGCGGACGCGGACGCTGGCGTGCCGGTGGCGGAGATAGCCGAGGCGGTGCTGGAGCGTTCGGGATACGTCGCCGAGCTGGAGGCCTCCAGCGACCTGCAGGACGCGAGCCGGATCGAGAACGTGAACGAACTCGTCGCCGTGGCGCGGGAGTTCGACGCGGTGCGTGGCCAGGCGGCCGCGCCGGACCAGGCGGCCGAGGGGCCGGCGCCGGGCTCCCTGGCGGACTTCCTCGAGCAGGTGTCCCTGGTCGCCGACGCTGACCAGATCCCGGAGGGCGACGACCACGCCGGCCTGGTGACGCTGATGACCTTGCACACGGCCAAGGGCCTGGAGTTCCCGGTGGTGTTCCTCACCGGGATGGAGGAGAACGTCTTCCCGCACCAGCGCTCGGTGAACGACCCCAAGGAATTGCAGGAGGAACGGCGGCTGGCCTACGTGGGGATCACCCGCGCCGAGCGGCGGCTGTACCTCACCAGGGCCGTGGCGAGGGCCTGGTGGGGCAGGCCGGAATTCCACCGGCAGTCGCGCTTCCTGGACGAGATCCCCGGGCGCCTCATCGAGTGGCGCCGCGACCAGACGGCGGCGACGCCGCCCGCCGCCGAGCGGCTGGCCCAGCGCCCCGGGCTGCGCACGCCGGGCAACCGGCCCGTCCCCTCCCTGGCACCCGGGGACAAGGTCACGCATGACGCCTACGGCCTGGGCACGGTGCTGTCCCTCCAGGGCTCCGGCGACGACCCCGAGGCGAAGATCGATTTCGGCGGCGAGTACGGCGTGAAGCACCTGGTGCTGCGCTATGCGCCGATCGAGAAGCTCTGACACCGGCGCGAGCCGGCGCGGGGCTGTCACTACCGCTGGCGTCGGACCGGGTTCTCAGTGCTCCGTACCATGGGTGGGGAAGGCAGGCGGGCTCGCCGCGCATTCCGTTTGGAGGAATCATGGGCGCGATCCGGGTGGTCATCGCCAAGCCCGGCCTCGACGGGCATGACCGCGGTGCCAAGGTGGTGGCGCGGGTGCTGCGGGACGCCGGGGTGGAGGTCATCTATACCGGTCTGCACCAGACGGCCGAGCAGATCGTGGCCGCCGCCATCCAGGAGGATGCCGACGCGATCGGGCTCTCCATCCTGTCCGGCGCCCACATGACCCAGTTCGCGCGGCTCCTCGAGTTGCTCGCGGAGCGCGGAGCCACCGATATCACGGTGTTCGGCGGCGGCATCGTTCCCGATGCCGATATCGCCGAGCTGGAGCGGATGGGCGTGGCGAAGATCTTCACACCGGGCGCTCCGACGCACGAGATCGTGGACTGGGTGAAGTCCACGCTCGGCGGCCGGACCTCCCAGGAAGCCGCAGTCCAGCAGTAGCGCGGGTCTGGCCCGGCAACCGGGCGCGCTGGGCCGTCGCGGTTGGGCCGTCCTTTCGCGCCTCAGCCCGCCGCAGGCAGAGCGCGGATCGCCCGGGTGGCCGGGCTGCCTCCGGCGGCCAGCGCGCGGCGGATGTCCGC
>DASYRI010000220.1:0-9591 GCA_036004545.1 Gemmatimonadales bacterium | reverse complement strand
CCTCTTCGAGAGGACCGGCAGCTGGGCGATCGGCTTCTTCGGCAGCGCGGCGATGGCGCTGACCGCCGCGGCCCTCGCGCTCGGGCTGCGCGCCGCCATGGCGGCCCGCCGTCCGGCCGCCGGGGTTCCGGCGGCGGCCGGGTAGCATGCCCGCCCTGGAGGTGCCGACCGGGTAGGCCGACCGCCGCATCATCGAGGTCCCGCCCTAGGCGCGCGATCCGGAAAGACGGAACGCGAGATCGCGGAACACAAGCGGATTCAGGAGTTGACGGAGGGAGCCCGGCGAGGCAGTCGCCGAAGGTGGGGCCGGGCGCCTCATGCGGCCGGCTCACGATTGCGCCCCGGCGCGACCGACTCCCCGCGCCGCCGGGCCGGATGACAAACCGGTCGTCTCCCCCCCACTTTTCCCCCAATGGCAGCCCTGGCCGTCGGACTCGCCGCCCTCGCGGCGCTGCTCTCGTATCGCCTGCTCGAGGGGTGGACCGGCGGCACCTGGCTTCCAGCCGGTCTCCGCGCGGCGGGCTGGGCGGCCATTGCCCTGCTCCTGGTGAACGCCTCCTGCCCGGCAACCCCGACGTCGAATCCTCCCGTCGTCCTCCTGGACGGCTCGCTCAGTATGCAGGCCGCCGGCGGGCGGTGGGCCGAGGCGCTGGCCCTCGCGCGGCAATCCGGCGAGCTCCGGCTGGTCGGCGTTCCGCCGGGCGACTCGACACCGTCGGCCGGCCGGAGCCGGCTCGCCGCCGCCATCGCGGGCGCGCGGAGCGCGGGGCGGCGGGTGATCGTGGTGACCGACGGGGAGATCGAGGACGCGGGCGACATCCCGCCGGGCGTCCTCGAGGGCACCGCCGTGCGGGTGCTCGAGCGGCGCCAGGTCCCCGACCTGGCGCTCACCCGGGTCCAGGGCACCACCCGGCTCACCCGCTCCGATTCGCTCCGCATCGAGGTCGAAGCGATGGCGGTGGGCGGTGCACCGCCGCGGCGTCTGGAGGTTGAGGCCCGGGAGGGCGAACGGATCTGGCTCCGCGGGACGATCGGGCTCGACGCCGCGGGGCGGGGCCGCACCACGCTCGCCGGGCCGGTCCCTGCGGTAGCGCCCGGCGCCCACGTGCTCGCGATTCGCATGACCACCTCGGCCGACGCGGAGCCGCGCGACGACGCGCGGCTGCTGGTAGTGTCGGTGGTCCCCACGCCCGGGATCGTCCTCCTCGCGAGTCCGCCGACCTGGGAGAGCCGCTTCCTCCTCGAAACCCTCCGGGACGTCTCCGCCTTGCCGGCGCTAGGCTATCTCGAGACCGAGCCCGGCCATTGGCGGCGCGCGGGCGATCTCCACTCCGTCCCCTCGGGCGAAGTCGCCGACGCCGCCCGCCGGGCGGACCTCCTCGTCGTGCTCGGCTCGACCGGCAGCGTGGGCCGCGGCACCCGCGCGCGCGGGGTCTGGACCTGGCTCACGGCCTGGGAGCGGGAGTCCGGCGGCCCCGCCCCGGAGACCGCCTCCGGCTCCGACGGCGACTGGTACGTCTCGGTCGGCCCGATGAGCCCGCTCGCCGCCCTGGCCGGAGGCCTGGCCACGGACTCATTCCCCCCAGGCACCGCCGTGACGGAGCTCCCGGCCGGGCCCAGCGACTGGGTAGGGCTCACCGCGCAGGCGGCGCGGCGCGGTACGCCGCGGCCCGTGCTCGTGGGCCGCGATTCCGCCGGCGTGCGCCGGGTGGTGACCGGCATCGAAGGCCTCTGGCGCTGGGCCTTCCGGGGCGGCTCGAGCGAGCAGGGCTATCGGAGCCTCGTGTCCGCGACGGTGTCGTGGCTCCTGGGAGGCGCCGATTCCGCCTCGGGCCGCGCCCGTCTCCAGCGCCACGTGGTGGAGCGTGGGCGCCCCGCGGTGTTCGAGTGGAGCGGCACCGGTCCGGCCGAGCCGCTTGCCGTCGAGCTCACCGGTCCCGGTGGGGTCCGGCGCGACACGCTCGTCTTCGACGGCGCGGGCCGCTCCGAGCTGCTGCTCCCTCCCGGCGTCTGGCGGTATCGGCTCGGCGGTGGCGGTGAGGGGACGCTCGCCGTGGAGGAATATTCCGACGAGTGGCTTCCGGGCCCCCGCACCCTCGCGGCGCGCGAGGCTCTTGTGGAGCAGACGAAAGCACGGGTGACGGTCCGGGGATGGCTCTGGCTCTTCGGGGCGGCGGTGACGGCGTTCGCGGGGGAATGGTTCGCCCGGCGGAGGATGGGGTTGCGATGAAAGCGTCAACGGTCAACAGTGAACGGTCAACGGGAAAAGCCTTGCCGATGGCAGCTCGCTGATGGCAGACCGCGTCACCCAAGGAAAGCAACTCGGCCTCTGGGCCCGCATCAAGCGCGTCGCCCTCACCGACTTGGGCACGCTGGTGCGCGGCTTCAAGGCGGCGGACATCGAGGCGATGGAGCGGCTGCTGCTCGAGGCCGATTTCGGGATCGCCGCGACGACCGACCTGGTGGAGATGCTGGAGGACGGCGTCCGCCGGGGCCGGCTCAAGAACGAGGACGATCTCCGCGCGGCCCTGGTGGAGCGGCTGACCGCGCTCCTCGACGCCCCGGGCGACCCCGGCCGCATCGCTCGCGCGGCCAACGGCGTGACGGTCGTGCTCATGATGGGCGTCAACGGCGCCGGGAAGACCACGACGATCGCCAAGCTCGCCCGGCGGCTCTCCCGGGAGGGCGAGCGCGTCCTCCTCGCCGGGGCCGACACCTGGCGGGCCGGCGCGGTGGCCCAGCTCGAAGTGTGGGCCGAGCGGCTCGGGCTTCCGTGCGTTTCAGGCACCGCCGGCGGTGACCCCGCGGCGGTGGCGTTCGACGCCATCGAGGCCGCGTCGGCGCGGGGGGCGACGGTGGCCATCATTGATACCGCCGGACGGCTGCACACCCAGGAAGGTCTGATGGAGGAGCTCCGCAAGATCGTGCGGGTCATCGGGCGCAAGGCCCCGGGCGCGCCGCAGGAGAGTCTCCTCGTGCTGGACGGCACCGTGGGGCAGAACGCGGTGCAGCAGGGGAAGCTCTTCGCCGAGGCGGTGACCCCGACCGGGCTGGTGATCACCAAGCTCGACGGGACCGCAAAGGGCGGGGCGGTGGTGGCGCTCCGGCGCGAGCTGGCGCTCCCGGTCCGCTTTCTCGGCATCGGCGAGGAGGCGGACGATCTCCTGGTGTTCGACGCCCGCCGCTTCGCCGAAGAGCTGGTGGCCGACGGCGACGCGCCGATAGCCGATAGCCCATAGCCGCCCACTATGCCCGTGCTCCGGCTGGACACCCCGGTCAAATTCCTGAAGGGCGTCGGCGAGCGCCGGGCCCTGGCGCTCGAGCGGCTGGACATCAGGACCGCGCAGGATCTCCTCTGGCATCTTCCCCACCGCTACGTGGACGCCTCCAGCGTGACGCCGCTGGTCAAGGCGAGCGTGGGGGCGGATGTCGCCTGCGTCGGGCGGGTGGTGGCCAAGGGCGTCCTGCCGACCCGCAAGGGACTCCGGATCTTTCACGCCGTGCTCCGGGACGAGAGCGGCGCGCTGGAGTGCGTGTGGCCCGGGCAGGCCTTTCTCGATCGGACGATCGAAGTGGGTCAGACCCTGCTGGTCGCCGGGCCGGTGCGATTCTACCACGGCCGCCAGATGGCGCCGCGGGAGTATCTCATCCTCGCCGAGGCGGACGACCAGGGCGACGGCAACGGCGGGGGGGCCTGGCACCAGGGCAAGGTGCTGCCGGTCTATCCCGCCACCGAAGGGCTGAGCCACAAGATCATCCGCGCGCTGGTGGACCGTCACCTCGATGGCCTGGTGGCGCTTTGCCGGGAGATTCTGCCCGAGGACCTCCGGCGGCGATTCGCGCTGCCCCCGCTTCCGGAAGCGCTCCGGGCGGTGCATCGCCCGGCAACAGTGGCGGAGGCGGAACGGGGCCGCCGGCGCCTCGCACTGGACGAGCTGCTGGATCTCCAGCTCATGCTGGGCCGGGCGCGCCACCTCGCCAAGCGTGGGCGGATGGGCGTGCAGTTCGAGGTGAAGCGGGAGCTCACCACCGCGCTCAAGCTGGCCCTCCCCTGGAAGCTCACCGGCGACCAGCGCCAGGCGCTCCGCGAGATCACCGCCGACATGACCGCGACGGAGCGGATGCATCGGATCCTGATGGGCGACGTGGGGACGGGCAAGACAGTCGTATCGCTCTTCGCGATGCTGCTCGCGGTCGAAAACGACTACCAGGCCGCGCTCATGGCGCCCACCGAGCTGCTCGCCGAGCAGCACCAGGCCACGCTCACCCAGCTCCTGGCGCCGCTCGGCGTGGTGCCGGACCTGCTCCTCGGGCGGCTCTCCGCCGCCGAGAAGACCGCGGTGCGGGCGCGCCTCCGGAGCGGCGAGGCGCGGATCACCGTCGGGACCCACGCGCTGATGCAGGACCAGGTGGCGTTCCGGCGGCTGGGCCTCGCGGTGATCGACGAGCAGCACCGCTTCGGGGTCGAGCAGCGCGCGGCGCTCATCGGCAAAGGCGCAGCACCGGACGTGCTGCTGCTCTCGGCGACGCCGATTCCCCGCTCGCTCGCGTTGACCCGCTACGGCGACCTCGACGTCTCGACCCTCCGGGAGAAGCCGCCCGGCCGGGGTGAGGTGCGGACCGCGGTGCGCACCGGCCGGCAGCGGGACCGGGTGCTGGCCTTCGTGCGGGAGGAGTGCCGGGCGGGCCGGCAGGGGTACGCCGTGCTCCCGGTGATCGAGGAGACCGAGAAGGCCGACCTCCGCGCCGCCACCACGATGGCGGAGACGCTGCGCGCGGCCTGGCCCGAGCTCGCCGTGGGGCTGGTGCACGGCCGGCTCAAGGCGGAGGAGCGCGACCGGGTCATGGACGAGTTCCGCGCCGGACGGATCCAGGTGCTGGTGGCGACCACGGTGATCGAGGTGGGCATCGATGTGCCCAACGCGACGATCATGGTGATCGAGCACCCCGAGCGCTTCGGGCTCGCCCAGCTGCATCAGCTCCGCGGGCGGATCGGGCGCGGGGCGGGCGAGAGCCACTGCATCCTGATGGCGGCCCGCGAATCGGAGCGGTTGGCCCGGTTCGCGGCGACCAACGACGGCTTCAAGATCGCGGAGCTCGACCTGGAGGAACGGCGGCAGGGTGACCTCCTGGGCGACCGCCAGTCGGGCTCCGCGGACATCCGGGTGGCGCGCTTCCCGGACGACACCGATCTCCTGACCGTGGCGCGCGACATGGCGCGGGAGATCCTGGCGGCGGATCCGGGGCTGGGACGGCCGGCGAACGCGGCGCTCAAGGCGCGGGCGCTGCTCCGGTATCCCAAGGCGGAGGCGCTGTTCCGGGTGGGGTAGGCCCCGCCCGGCGCCGGGACCCTCACAAAGGACGGCCGGCATGACGACACGAGGGCGACTCGCCCCGGTGGTGGCCGGGGCGCTCGCCGCCGCCGCGGCCTACGGCTCCGCCTTCCTGCCCGGCGGCGCGCCCTGGTGGGCCCCCTGGGCGATGGTGGCGGGGATCGCGCTCCTCTCGGTCGGATGCATGGCGCTGGGCGCGGCGCGCCCCGGCCGCGGGTTAGGGGCGCTCTGGTTCCCGCTCGGCTTCACCTTCGTGGTGCTGGTGCTGGGCTTCGGTCTGGCCTTAGCACTCCCCGGCGCCGAGGGCCCCTCGACGCCGCTCTGGGCGGGGCTCCCGGCCCGCGCCGCGCTGGTGCTCTACGGCGTGGGATGCCTGCCCGCGCTGGTCCTCCCGCTGGGGTACGCGCTCAGCTTCCGCCGGATGACCCTCGATGCAGCGGCCCTCGAGCGGATCCGCGCCGCGCGAAGCTCGCCCCCGGCCGACGGAGGACCGGACCCATGAGCGCCCTCCTCATCCGGCAGAGCGCGCCGCTGCCCACCGGCTCGGGGCCCGCTATCCTCGGCATGGCGCTGCTCTATGCCGCGGTGGTCGCGGGCATCGCGATCTGGGCCGGCCGCCGCACCCGCACGGCGAAGGATTTCTTCGTGGCCGGCCGCGGCATCGGGATCTGGACCCTGGCCATCGCCGCGATGGCGGCGACGCTCTCGGGCTTCGCGTTCATCGGGGGGCCCGGGCTGCTCTACACCCTGGGGCTGGGGGCGATGTTCATCATCCTTCCCGCGTCGCTCACCAACACCATGGCCGCGTGGGTCCTGGCCAAGCGGATGCGGCTCCTGGGAGAGCTGCGCGGTCTCATCACCGTGCCCGACGCGATCGGCGCCCGGTACCGCTCTCCCGCGGCGCAGGGCCTCGCCGGGATCGCGATCCTGGTCGCGATCGTGGGCTACATGGCGACCAACGTGCTGGCGCTCGGGCTGGTGGTGGACGCGGTCTTCGGCACCGGTCTCCCCGCGGGGATCTGGATCGGGACCGCGGTCGTGCTGGCGTACTCGGCGGTGGGCGGGATGCTGGCGGGTGTGTACACCGACGTCTTCCAGGGCGCGGTGATGGCTCTCGCGTCGGTGCTGGCGTTCGGGTACGCCATGGGAAGCGGCGGAGGGCTGAGCGGCATCTCGCGCACCATCCTGGCCGCGGACCCCGGGTTTCTCGGCCCCTGGGGCAAGCTCACGCCGCTCGCCGCGCTCTCCTTCTTCTTCGTCTTCGGCATGGGCGCGCTCGGCCAGCCGCATGTGGTCCACAAGTTCTACATGCTGCGCGACCCGCTCCGGCTCAAGTGGTATCCCGCGCTGATGACCGCGGCGCTCATGCTGACGCTGCTGCTGTATTTCGGCGTCGGCGTGGCGGTCAAGGCCGACGTGGCGGCGGGGACGCTCGCCCCGCTGGCGCGCGCGGACGACGCGACGCCCCAATTCCTGCTCCATCACACCCCGTTGCTGCTCGCGGGCCTGGTGTTCTCGGGCGTGGCCGCGGCGATCATGAGCACGGTGAACTCGTTCCTGAACATCGGCGCGGCGGTCGTCACCCACGATCTCCCGGTGGCGCTGGGCCGCCGGCTGCCGGCCGAGCTCTTCTGGGGCCGGCTCTCCACCGTGGCGATTTCGGTGCTCGCCGCGATCGTGGCGCAGCTCTCCGGGACCCTGGTCGCGTTTCTCGGGATCTTCGGGTGGGGGCTCTTCGCCTCGACGCTGGTCCCCGCGCTCGCGGTCGGCCTCAACTGGCCCGGCGCGACCCGCGCGGGGGCGATCGCCTCGATCCTCACCGGGCTGGTGACCACCCTCGGCTTCGAGACCGCCGCGTATTTCAAGGTGTACGCGTTCCCGGCCGGCGTGACCGTGTCGGGCCTTTCGCTGGTGCTTTCGCTGCTGGCGTTCCTGGGAGTTTCCGCGCTCACGCCGGGACAGGCGGCCGAGATCGACCCCGATGTCCGCCTGGTGATGGAGGCGTGAGCTCGACGGTTCGCATCAACGGCCGGAAAACGGGCGCCGCGACGACCGGGGTTCACCGGCCGCCGCGGCGGTCTCAGGGAAGGATCCTGCCGGGTGAGGCGGGGGTCCGCCTCAGGCCATCGCCCGCTCGGCCTCGACTTCGGCGGGCCGGGCCCGGAAGTCGAAGTGACCCGCCTGCACGGTCTCGAAATCCCGCGCGGTCATCAGCCGGGTGATGCGCCGGCCGAAGATGTCCACGCGACGCACCGTGACCCCGGGGAAAATCGGGGAGACATCGTACCACACGCCCGGGCTCAAACGGGGATACCGGAGGCTGAACTCGGGCTTGAGACGAGCCTGCATCTCGGACATGGGCATGGGCGACCTCAGACGCTTGAGGGTGTTGGTTCATCCAGTATTGGCGTGGGTGCAATTCACCGCAAGCTGCGAGAAAGACGACACCGTTCGGTTTCTGGCCAGCTGGCGCGGTATTCAAGTATCTTTGAGATTGCCGCGTTGACCGCATCCGGTCCGGCCGCTACGATCCCGCCCTCGACGACGGCGGTTCATTCCTGCTTCGGGTATCCCGACACATGACGTCGGCGTATATCAGCGACCTCGCGCGGCAGGTGGGCGGAACCGTGACAGTCCGGGGGTGGGTCGCTACCACCAGGTCCAGCGGCAAGATCGCCTTCCTGGTGCTGCGGGACGGGACCGGCTACCTGCAGACGGTCTTCGCGAAAAAAGAGGTCCCCGAAGCGGTCTGGGAGACCTTCCTCACCCTCACCCAGGAGACCTGCGTCGCGGTGACGGGCCTGGTCCGCGAGGACGCGCGCGCGCCGGGCGGCTGTGAGCTCCGCGCGAGCGGGCTGGTCGTCCTGGGGCCCTGCGCGGACTACCCGATCACCCCCAAGGAGCACGGCACTCAGTTCCTCTTCGAGCACCGCCACCTGTGGCTCCGCAGCCGGAAGCAGGTCGCCATCGCCAAGGTGCGCCACGCGGTGGTCCAGGGCATCCACGATTTCTTCGACCAGCGCGGCTTCACCCACGTGGACACGCCGATCCTCACCGGCGCGATCGGAGAACAGGCGGGCGAGCTCTTCGCGACCGACTACTTCGACCTCGGCAAGGCCTACCTGGCGCAGACCGGCCAGCTCTACGTGGAGGCGGCGGCCGCGGCGCTCGGCAAGGTGTACTGCTTCGGCCCCACCTTCCGGGCCGAAAAGTCGAAGACCCGCCGGCACCTCACCGAGTTCTGGATGGTGGAGCCCGAGGTCGCCTTCAACGACTCCGACGACAACCTGCGGCTGCAGGAGGAATTCGTGAGCTTTCTCGTGGCCCGCGCGCTGGAGCGCTGCGGGGAGCCGCTCGAGGAGCTCGAGCGCGACACGGCGCGGCTGGAGCAGGTGGTCCCGCCGTTTCCCCGGCTCGGCTACGGCGACGCGATCGCGAAGCTCCAGTCGCTGGGGCGCGACATCGCGTGGGGGAGCGACCTCGGCGGGGAGGACGAGACGCTGCTATCGAAGGACTCCGAGCGGCCGGTGTTCGTCTGCAATTATCCTGCGGAGGTGAAGGCGTTTTACATGAAGGAGAACCCGGCCGACCCCCGGACGGTGCTCAACGATGACTGCCTGGCCCCCGAGGGCTACGGGGAGATCATCGGGGGATCCCAGCGCGAGGACGACCATGATCGGCTGCTCGCGCGGATCCGGGCCCAGGGGCTGGATCCCGAGACCTACCGCTGGTATCTCGATCTCCGGAAGTACGGCACCTTCGTCCACTCGGGATTCGGACTCGGCCTGGAGCGCACCGTCGCCTGGATCTGCGGGATTCCCCATATCCGGGAGGCGATCGCGTTTCCGAGACAGATCCACCGGCTGTATCCATAACAACCGCGTCAACAGTCAACGGTCAACAGTCAACGGGACCAGCCCCGCCGGCCAATACCCTTCCGTCTATGCGTCCTTGCGTCCTTGCGTCCCACACTGTTGACTGTTGACTGTTGACTGTTGACTTTCCCGCATGTCCTCCATCCACATCACGAGCGAGATCGGCCCACTCCAGGCCGTGCTCGTCCACACGCCGGGCCTGGAGCTCGAGGCGGTCACTCCCGGCAACCGCGAGGACTATCTCTACGACGACCTGATCGGCCTGGAGGTCTCGGCCCGCGAGCACGCGCGGCTCAAGGCCGTGCTGCAGCGATTCGCGACCGTGTACGAAATCGGGGACCTGCTGACCGAGGTGCTGGCGGGCGCCGAGGCGCGCGAGTACC
>DASYRI010000219.1:0-5998 GCA_036004545.1 Gemmatimonadales bacterium | reverse complement strand
TCGTCCACCTCGATCACGGCATCGGGATCTACCGCGGGATCCAGACCATCATGGTCGGCGAGTCCACCATCGAGGTGGCGGTGGTCGAGTACGAGGGCGGCGACCGGCTCAACGTCCCGCTCTACCGCCTCGACCAGCTGGAGCGCTACCGCGCCGCCGGCGAGGACGGCGACCAGGCGCCGCCCCGGCTTCACCGGCTCGGTGGGACCGCGTGGAAGAAGCAGCGCGAGAAGACCCGCGAGGCGATCCGCCTGATGGCGGCCGAGCTGCTCGACCTCTATGCCCGGCGGCGGGTGAGCGCCGGTTTCGCTTTTCCGCCCGATACCCGCTGGCAGCGGGAGCTCGAATCGGCGTTCCTCTACGAGGACACGCCGGACCAGCGCCGCGCCACCGAGGACGTCAAGCGCGACATGGAGCGCCCGCGCCCGATGGACCGGCTGCTGGTGGGCGACGTGGGCTACGGCAAGACCGAAGTGGGGGTCCGCGCCGCCTTCAAGGCGATCCAGGGCGGCAAGCAGGCCGCGGTGCTGGTTCCGACGACCATTCTCGCCGACCAGCACGGTCGCACCTTCACCGAGCGGCTGGCCGATTACCCGGTGCGGGTCGAGGTGCTGTCCCGCTTCCGCACGCCGAAGGAGCAGAAACAGGCGCTGGCGGAGCTCGCGGCGGGGAAGATCGACGTGGTCATCGGCACCCATCGCCTGCTCTCCCGGGACGTGCACTTCAAGGACCTCGGGCTCCTGGTCGTGGACGAGGAGCACCGCTTCGGCGTCCGGCACAAGGAGCGGCTCAAGGAGCTCCGGCTTTCCGTGGACGTGCTGACGCTCACCGCGACCCCGATTCCGCGCACCCTGCATATGTCGCTTGCGGGCCTCCGCGATCTCACCCTGATCGAGACGCCGCCGCGCGACCGATCGCCGATCCTGACCTTCGTGGAGCCGTGGGACGATGCGCTGCTCGAGGAGGCGATGGCCCGCGAGCTCGATCGCGGCGGCCAGGTGTTCTTCGTGCACAACCGGATCGAAACCATCGAGACCATGGCGGCGCGGGCCCGCCACCTGGCCCCGCGGGCCCGGATCGGTGTCGCTCACGGGCAGATGCCCGCCGAGGCGCTGGAGCGGGTGATGCGCGGGTTCGTCAACGGCGAGGTGGACGTGCTGGTCTCGACCATGATCGTCGAATCGGGGCTCGACGTGCCCAACGCCAACACCATGGTGGTCCACGACGCCCATCACCTGGGCCTGGCCCAGCTCTACCAGCTGCGCGGCCGGGTGGGCCGCAGCCACCGCCGCGCCTATTGCTACCTCATCACCCCCGACGTGATGGACCCCGCCGCGGAGGACCGCCTCAAGGTGCTGGAGCACCATACCGATCTCGGCGCCGGGTACCGGATCGCGCTCAAGGACCTGGAGATCCGGGGCGCGGGGAATCTGCTCGGCGCCGAGCAGTCGGGACATGCGCACGCGGTGGGCTTCGACCTCTACCTGCGCTGGCTCGAGGAATCGGTCCAGGCGCTCCGGAGCCGGGGCACCAGCAGCGCCGAGCCCCCCCAGCCGCCGGAGGTCGTCTTCGACCGGCCGGCCCACCTGCCGGACGGCTACATCGCGGACGACGACACCAAGCTCGACCTCTACCGGCGACTGGCGCGGGCCGTCGCATCGGGTGAAATTGATGAGTTGCGCCAGGAAATGCGGGAGCGGTTCGGCCCCCTCCCCGCGGAGGCCGACCGGCTGCTCGACCTGTCGCGCCTCCGGGTGCTGGGCGGCTCGCTCGGCATCCAGCACATCCTGGTCCGGGGTGACGAGGCGCGGGTGACCTTCCGGCCCGGGGCGTCGCCGCGAATGGCCCGGCTGACTCCCGCCCTCGAACACGTACAGCTGGCGGCGGATGTGCGGCGAACGGTGCCGCTCTCGCTTCGGCTGGTGCGGCTCGGCGGCCAGGACCTGATCCCGGCCCTGGTGCGGGCCCTCGCGGCGGTAAGTGGGGAAGGAGTAGCGGGCAACGGGCAACGGGAACCGACACAACGTCGCGATGACGCAATGACGCAATAACGCAGGGTGATCGCGGAAGGAACACGTTGCGTGGTTCCGTCTTTGCGTCTTCCTTCCGTCTTTGCGTCTCAACTACGGGAGCCTTCATGCGTCGGATTGGTTTGACGGCAGCGATCCTCGCGGGCGCAGCGATGGCCGGCTGCTCCAGCCTGCGGGACATCTTTACTTCCCACGCGGAGACCGCGGCCCGGGTCGGGAGCCGTGAGCTCAAGGCGAGCCGGGTGGCGGAAGTCATCTCCCGCCTCGGCGGAGCCAACGCCAATCCGCAGGCCGCCGAGCTGGTGACGGGCATCTGGGTGGACCTGGCCCTCTTCGCCGATCAGCTCGCCGCCGGGAGCTTCAAGAGCGACTCCGCCACGATTGACCGGCTCATGTGGCCGGAGATGGCTCAGGAGAAGGTCAGCGCGTGGCACGCCGCGATCCTCGCGCGCCGAGCGCCGGTGTCAGCGGGGTCCGCCGACAGCGCCTATTCCGCCGGCATCGTGCGGCTCTTCCAGCACATCCTCTTCCAGGCTCAGGGCGCCACCGTGGCGGATACCGCCAAGGCGAAGGCGCTCGCCGAGAAGGTGCTGCCGGAGGCGAAGCGGAGCGATTTCGGCAAGCTCGCGGCCAAGTACAGCGCCGACAACACCAAGGCCGACAGCGGCTATCTGCCGGCGAGCGCCAAGGGCTCGTTCGTTCCCGAGTTCGACAGCGCCGCCTGGGCGCTCGAGCCCGGGGAGGTGAGCGGGGTGGTGCGAACCCAGTACGGCTTCCATATCATCCGTCGGCCCACCGTGAACGAGGTCCGCTCGCGGCTGCAGGACAACCTCAAGCAGCTGCTGGCCGGCCGAGCCGATTCGGTCTACATGGCGGAGCTCTCCGCGCGGAACGGCCTGAAGGTGAGGCCCGGCGCCGGGGCCGCGATCCGGAGCGCGGTAGCGGACCTCCCCTCGGCCCGCAGATCGGGGAAGCAGATCGTCGCGTTCAAGCAGGGCGGCCTGACCATCGGTGAGATGGCGCGCTGGCTCGAGATCCTTCCGCCCCAGAACCTCCAGGGGGTCCGGTCGGCGAACGACACGCTGCTGGAGCAGTTCGCCGAGAAGCTCGCCGTGAACACCCTGCTGCTCAAGGAAGCCGATTCGGCCAAGATCCAGGTGGCCCCCGCGATCCACCAGACCCTCGCGCTCCGGTACCGGGCGGGGATCCAGGGGCTCAAGGAGGAGATCGGCGTGGACGGGGCGGATTTCTCGGACTCCTCCAAGGTCGCTCCGGCGGAGCGGCGGAGGCTGGCGGCCCAGAAGATGGAGGAGTACTTCGACAAGCTCACCAAGGGCCAGGCCCAGTTCCGCCAGGTGCCGACCACGCTCTCGGCCGAGCTGCGCTCCTCCGGCAACTTCAAGATCTACCGGGCGGGGTTGAGCCGCGCCATGGAGCTCATCATCGCGCAGAAGAAGCAGGACTCCGCGGCGGCGGGTTCGCGCCCCGCGCCCGGCCAGCTCCAGGCGGCGCCGGGAGGCCCCCCCACACCGGGGAAGCCGGCGGACACCACCGGGAAGCCATGACCGGCCGGCGGGCCCTCGTCCTGGTCGCCGCGCTGCTCCTCCCGGGGGGCGGGGCGCTGGCTCCGCTCTGGGGCTTCCAGCGCGGGCTCGGGACCGCGGACTCGGTCATCGACCGGATCGTCGCCGTGGTGGGCAGCAAGGCGATCCTGCAATCGCACGTCGAGGAGCGGCTCCTCCAGGACTTTCCCCAGGGCAAGGGCCTGCCCCGCTCGCCCGACAGCCTCCGGATCCTCCGCCGCGAGCTGGCCGAGGTCCTGGTAAATGAAGAGCTGATCGTGCAGGAGGCGGAGCGCGACACCACCATCAAGGTGCTGGACGAGGACGTCACCAAGTCGGTGGACGAGAACGTCAAGGCGACCCGCGCCCGGTACCCCACCGAGGACCAGTACCGGAAGGACCTCCGCGCCTCCGGATTCGATTCGCCCGAAGAGTACCGCAGCTGGCTCACCGAGCAGCAGCGCCGCCGGCTCCTGATGAGCAAGCTCATGAGCAAGCTGCGGAGCGGCGGCAAGCTCAAGACGGTGGCGCCGACCGAGCGGGAGATCCGCGAATACTACGAGAAGTCCAAGGGCTCCTTTCCCCCCCGCCCCGCGATGATCTCCTTCCGGCAGATCGTCATCGCGCCGCCCCCCAAACCGGCCGCGAAGGCGCGGGCCCGCGCGATGGCCGACTCGATCCTCACCGAGCTCCGCAAGGGGGCCGACTTCGTCGCGGCGGCGAAGCGCTACTCGATGGACGTCGGGACCAGCGAGGCGGGCGGCGAGATCGGCTGGGTGCGGCGGGGGCAGGGGCTCGACCTGCATTTCGAGGACGTCGCCTTCGCCCTGCGGCCGGGCGTCGTCTCGGATCCGGTCGAGACTCCGTTCGGCTTCCACCTGATCCAGGTGCAGCGCAGCCAGCCCGCCGAGGTTCAGGTCCGCCATATCCTCATCATGCCCGCGGTCGACACCGCCGACGCCGACAGCGCGCGACGCGCCGCCGAGACCGTTCGCGGCCTGGTGGAGCGGGGCGCCTCCTTCGACAGCCTGCAGCGGATCTGGCACGACAAGGGTGAGGAGCGGGAGGTGATCGGCTTTCCGGTGGACAGCCTCCCCGCCTCGTATCGGGAAGCCATCGGCGAGACGCCGGAGGGCAAGCTCTCGCGGGTCTTCCGGCTCGAGGCGCCGGTGGACCCGCTGCGCTCGAAATTCGCGGTGCTCCTCGTCATCACCCGGATCCCGGCAGGGGAGGCGCGCTACGAGGACGTGAAGGAGCGGATCCGCGAGGGACTCGCCGACCAGCTCACTCAGCAACGCTACATCGAGCGGCTCCGCCGGGCGACGCTGGTGGAAATGCGGCCCGGATGAGCTTCCGGCCGCGTCTGGCCGTCACCCTCGGCGATCCCCGGGGGGTGGGCCCGGAAGTGACGGCCGGCGCGCTCCGCACGCCGATTGACGCCGAAATCACCGTGATCGGTGCCGAGGAGCAGATCCTGAAGGTCCCCGCGGCCCAGCGGGTCGCTGCGGGAAGCTGGAGCGGGGGAGCGGGGCAGGGCGCCGGCGGCCGGGCCTGGTCGGTGCGGGCGGGGCAGATCGCGGGGCACGCGGTGCAGCGCGCGGTGCGGCTCGCCCTCGCCCACCAGGTGGACGGGGTGGTCACCGGGCCGATCGAAAAGCACGCCCTCCACGCGGCGGGGTTCCCGTATCCGGGCCAGACCGAATGGCTGGGGCATCTCGCGGGCGACGTGGACGTGGCCATGATGCTCGCCGCCGGCGCGTTCCGGGTGGTGCTCGTCACCACCCACGTGGCGCTCCGCGATGTCCCCGCCATGCTCACCGCCGAACGGGTGATCCGGGCGGGGCGGCTCACCCAGTTCGCTCTGGTGGAATGGTTCGGCATCGAGTCGCCCCGGATCGTGCTCTGCGCCTTGAACCCGCACGCCGGCGAGCAGGGGCTCTTCGGCGACGAGGAGGCCCGCGTCCTCCTGCCGGCCGCCAAGGCGCTCGGCGCCGCCGGCCCGCTCCCCGCCGACACCGTCTTCGTCCGGGCCATGAGAGGGGAGTTCGACGCCGTGCTGGCGCCCTATCACGACGTGGGGATGACCGCCATCAAGGTCGCGGCCTTCGGGCACGGGGTAAACCTTACCCTCGGGCTGCCCTTCATCCGCACCTCGCCCGACCACGGTACCGCCTTCGACATCGCCGGGACCGGCACGGCCGATAGCGGGAGCATGCGGGAGGCGCTGGAGCTGGCGATCGCCCTGGCGCGGCGAAGGGCGGGGGGGCGGTGATGATCCTCTCTCGCGAGGCCTTTACCGTTGACTGTTGACCGTTGACTGTTGACGCTGTTCCTTCTCCCCCCCCACCAGCCGCACCCGCTTCACCCGCCGCCCCTCCATCTCCGCCACCTCCATCGTGTGCGCGC
>DASYRI010000218.1:0-8795 GCA_036004545.1 Gemmatimonadales bacterium | reverse complement strand
GCCGGCCCGGCTGCCCCGCTGGACCCTGCTGGCGGCCGCGGCGCTCGCGGCGGTGCTCCTGGGGGGCGGAGGGGGAGGCTGGCTCGACCACCTGCTGCTGGCCCGGAGCGGCGTCCGGCTCGGCGTCACCGACCCGCTTCTGGGCGCGGACCTCGGCGCCTTCATGGGGGCGGTGCCGCTCTGGCTCGAGCTCCAGGCGCGCGCGGTGCTGCTCGCCGCCGCCGCTCTGGCGGGTGTGGTCCTGCTCCACCTCACCGGCGGAACGATTCGGCTGGCCGAGCGGCGCATAGGCATCGCGCCCGCCGCCCGAGGACACCTCGCGATCCTTCTCGCCGCGCTCGCCGCCGCGCTCGCGTGGGGCTGCTTCCTCGAGCCGTACCGGCTCGCGGCGGGGCTCCGCGGTCCGCTCCTCACCTCCGAGTTCCTGCTTCGGAGTCTCGTCGCGGAGATCGAGGCCGGCGTCGGGGCGGCGGCGGCCCTGCTGAGCCTCCTCTGGTGGGGAGGGCTCCGCGGCGCAGCGGCGTTCGGGGTCTGGGCGCTCTTCGCGCTGGTTTCGCTGGCCGCTCGGGTGTTGCCGTTGCACACCGAGGCGGCCGTCGCGGACCCTGGCTGGCAGGCCGCGGCGAGGTCGCTCGACTCCATCGCGTTCGCGCTGGGCGGAGCGGAGGCCGGCCCGCCCGCCGTTCGAAGCGCCGCGGCGGGGCTCATCCCCACTCTGTGGGACGAGCCGATGCTCGCCGCCGCCGTGGGCGACTCCGGCGGCCTGTCCGGCGCCTCTCGCGGGTGGATCATCGCCGGCGGCGTCCCTCATCCGGTCTGGTTCGCCGTGCGGGACGCCCGCGGCGAGGCCGCCGCGCTGCTCGCGCTCGCCGACGATCAGGTGTCGCCCACGGGGCGGATTCTCTTCTGGCGGGAGGGGGACAGCACTCCGCAGCCCGGCCTGCGCGGCTATCGTGATCTGCCGGCCCACGCGCTCCGGCCCGCGGCGCCGGAAATCGAGGTCGCTGCCGCCGCGCACGGCGTGGTCCTGGACGGCTGGATCAAGCGGCTGATGCTCGCCTGGGCCCTGCAGCATCCACCGGTTCTCTCCGCGCGCTCGGGCATTCGCGTCGCCTGGCGCCTCGATCCCGCGGTGCGCCTCCGCGCAATCGCCCCGTTCGCGCGCTGGACGCCGCCCCGGCCCCGGCCGCTCAAGCGGGGCCTCGTGTGGGTGAGCGACGGGCTCCTCAGCGCCGGCGTCTTTCCCTCTTCGGCCCGCATTCCCTGGGCCGGCGGGCCCGTCTCGATGGTCCGCCCGGGATTCTTCGGCGTGGTGGACGCGGAGAGCGGATCGGTGCGGATCTTTCGCACCGACCCCGCCGATTCGGTGGCCGCCGCGTGGGCCCGTATCACCGAGCCGCTGATCGAGCCGCCGGCCGCGGTCCCCGCCGAGCTGCGCACCCCGCGGAGCCTTCCGGAGGAGCTCCTGATCGCTCAGGCGCGTGCGCTCGAGGGGCCGGCCTGGCGCGCGGGCCTGCTTGAGCCGGGGCCGGGAAGCGGCGGGAGCGCGGCCGGTCCCGCCAGGTTCCTGCCGCCTCCCGCGCCGGGAGGCGGCGAGGCGGTCGTGCCGTTCATGGACGAGACCAACCGCGACCTCCGCGCCCTCCTGGTCGCTCGGGGCTCGGCGGAAGGAGATTCGGTCCGGCTGGTTCGCATCGAGGATTCCACCCGCGCGATCGAGAGCGCCGCGGCGCTCCGGGCGCGCTGGGCGCGGTTTCCGTTCCGGGCCCAGCTGCAGGACTCGGTCCGCGCCACCGGGGGAGTTCCCGAGCAAGGACGGGTCCGGTTCGCGCTCGCGAGCGACGGCGTGGCGGCCTATCAGCCCGAGTGGGCCGTGACCGCCTCGGGGGGCGGGCGGGCGCAGCTGTTGCTCGTGAGCGTGGCGCTCGGGCGCAAGCTGGGCATCGGCCGGACCATGGCGGAGGCGTGGCGGAACCTGCGAGGGGAGACCTCTCCGGCGACCGCCGGCGCCGGGGCCGAGGCGGTGCTCCAGGAGGCGCGGCGCTGGATGCTCCACGCCGACTCCGCCCTCCGGCGCGGCGATCTCCAGGAGCTGGGCCGCGCGCTCGCCAACCTCAAGGAGCTGCTCGAGACACCCCGTCTCCGGCGCTGAATCTACGTTTGAAGGGGGTCGGCGCTGCCGCTACCTTACGGGCCGCTCCGGCCGCCCGCGAGGAATCGAGGACTCGGTGAATCTGCACGAATACCAGGCGAGGACGCTGCTGCGCGCCGCCGGAATCCCCATGCTCGACGGCGACGTGGCCGCCTCGCCCGAGGAAGTCGAGGCGATCGCGCGGCGGCTGGGCGGCCCGGTCGTGGTCAAGGCCCAGGTGCACGCGGGTGGACGCGGCAAGGCGGGCGGCGTCAAGCTCGCCGAGGATCCGGCCGCCGCGCGCCGCCACGCCGCCGCGATCCTCGGCATGACGATCAAGGGCCTCGTAGTCCAGAAGGTGCTGGTCGTGCCGGCGGCGGAGATCGCCGGCGAGAGCTACGTCGGCCTGTTGATGGACCGGGAGAGCCAGCGCCCGGTCTTCATGGTGAGCGCCGCGGGCGGCGTGGACATCGAGGAGGTGGCCGCCACCACGCCTGAGAAGATCGAGCGGCTCGCCGTGGACCCGCGCTACGGACTCTTCCCCCACCAGGCGCTCGGTCTCGCCCTGGCGCTCTACCGCGATTTCGCCAGGGCGCGCGCCGCCGCAACCATCCTGGGGCAGCTCTACCAGGCCTTCACCGCGAACGGAGCCTCCCTCGCCGAGATCAACCCGCTGGTGACGACGCCCACGGGCGAGCTCCTGGCCCTCGACGCCAAGATCGTGGTGGACGACAACGAGCTCGACCCCCGGCCCGATCTGGCCGCGCTCCGCGATGAATCGGCCGAGGCGCCCAGCGAGGTCGCGGCGCGGCGGGCGGGGCTCACCTTCATCAAGCTCGACGGCGACGTCGGCTGCGTGGTGAACGGTGCCGGCCTCGCGATGGCCACGATGGACCTGGTGAAGTATTACGGCGGCGAGCCGGCCAACTTCCTCGACATCGGCGGCAGCTCGAACCCGGAGAAAGTGGTGAACGCGCTCCGGATCATCACCGCGGACCCCGGCGTGAAGGCGATCCTGTTCAACATTTTCGGCGGGATCACCCGCACCGACGACGTGGCCAACGGCATCGTGGCCGCGATGGCGGAGTTCCAGGTGAGCGTCCCGGTCGTGATCCGGCTCACCGGCACCAACGAAGACCAGGCGTTCCGGATCCTCCAGAACGTCGGGATGACCGCCCTCTCGGACATGGACGCCGCCGTGAAGCAGGCCGTGGCGCTCGCGAAGGGCGGGAAAGCGGCGTGAGCATCTTCGTCAATCAGGACACGCTGCTCGTGGTCCAGGGGATCACCGGCCGCGACGGGTCCTTCCACACCCGGCAGATGATCGCCTACGGCACCCGGGTCGTCGCCGGGGTGACGCCGGGCAAGGGCGGACAGAGCTTCGACGGCACGGTGCCGATCTTTCACACCGTGGCCGAGGCGATCCGCAAGACCGGCGCGAATACTTCGGTGATCTACGTGCCGCCCGCCCTGGCCGCCGGGGCGATCGCCGAGGCCGCCGACGCGGGCATCCGGCTCATCGTCTGCATCACCGAGGGGATTCCGGTGCTCGACCTCGCCCGGGTGATCCCGTTCGTGCGCGAGAAGGGCGCCCGACTGCTCGGCCCCAACTGCCCCGGGCTCATCACCCCGGGCGTGGCGAAGGTGGGGATCATTCCGGGGCCGATCTGCGCGCCGGGGCGGGTGGGGCTCGTCTCCCGGAGCGGGACGCTCACCTATGAGGTGGTCAACCACCTCACCCGGAACGGCATCGGCCAGAGCACCTGCGTCGGCATCGGCGGTGATCCGCTCATCGGCACCGGGTTCATCGACGTGCTGCGCGGGTTCCAGGACGACCCGACCACCGACGCCATCGTCATGCTGGGCGAGATCGGCGGTACCGACGAGCAGCACGCGGCGGAGTTCGTTCGGCAATGCGTGCGCAAGCCGGTGGTCGGATTCATCGCGGGCCGGACCGCGCCCAAGGGGCGCCGGATGGGCCACGCCGGCGCCATCATCTCCGGCTCGTCCGGCACCGCCGAGGAGAAGATCCACGCGCTCGAGGCGGCGGGGATCGCGGTGATGAAGCGGCCGGTCGACGTCGTGGAGCTGGTGAGACAGCAGGGAGTAGCGAGTAGGAGGTAGCGAGAAGGGAACGACAGGTCCCTACTCGCTTCTCGCTACTCGCTACCTCCTCAGCAAGGAGACTCGGGAATGGCCGGCAACCAGACCCTCGCCATCATCAAGCCCGACGCCGTCGCCGGCGGAAAGCTGGGCCTCATTCTGGCCCACCTCGAGCGGGAGGGCTACCGGATCCGCGCCGCCCGGCTGGTCCGCCTGAGCCGCGCCCAGGCCGAGGCGTTCTACGAAGTCCACCGGGGGCGGCCGTTTTACGAGGAGCTGGTGGCGTTCATGTCGAGCGGCCCCTGTCTCCCCCTGGTGCTCGAGCACGCCGACGCGGTGGCGGCGTTCCGCGCCACGATCGGCGCCACCGATCCGGCCGAGGCGGCGCCGGGAACGATCCGGAAGCTGTACGCCGAATCGAAGGGCCACAACGCGGTGCACGGCTCCGACAGCGACCACAACGCGGCCCGCGAGGTCGGCTTCTTTTTCAGCGAGGCGGAGCGGGCCGGACTCAGGTCGTGACGTTGATCCAACCCCGCTTGCCATGTACGTTTACGGGTTATGCTTCAGGTTGATCTCCGCGAGCTCCGGCACGGTCCGGTCGAGATCGCCGGAAGGCTCGGGCCGACGGACCCGCTCTTCGAGGGGCTCGCGGTGCCGCTGGAGGGACCGGTCGTCGTCGAGGGGACGCTGGAGCGGGCCGGCCACCGCGGCTACCTGTGGCACGGCCGGTTCGAAGGCCGAGTGCGGTGCGCCTGCCGCCGGTGCCTCGCCGAGTTCGTGTCGCCGGTGGAGCAGGAGGTCGCGGTCGTCTTCTCCTCCGACCCCGACCTCCAGGACGACCCCAGCGTGTACCCGCTGACCGAGCCGGTCACCGAGGTGGACGTCCGGCCGGCGCTGCGCGAGGAGCTCGCCCTTGCGGTGGATCCGTTTCCCTTGTGCCGTGACGATTGCCGGGGGCTCTGCCCGCGGTGCGGTGCCGATCTCAACCGCGGGGCATGCGAGTGCACCGTCGCGACTCCCGACGCCTGAACCGAGGACTCCATGGCCGTCCCCAAGCGAAAAATGTCCAAACGCAGGAAGCGGCTGCGCCGGGGCCAGGACTCCGGCGCCGGCACGCCGACCCAGGCCTGTCCGCGGTGCGGCTCTCCCCGGCTCCCGCACCGGGTCTGCGGGTCGTGCGGGTACTACGCGGGCAAGAAGCGTCTCGAGGTCGAGGATAGCTGAGGGTGATCCGCGTCGCGCTCGACGCGATGGGGGGCGACCAGGCCCCCCGTACCGAGATGGACGGAGTGGTGCTGGCGTTGGCCGAGCTCCCCCCGACCTTCCGGATCCAGCTGGTGGGCCAGACCGCGGCGATCGAGGCCGAGCTGGGCCGCCACGCCGAGCTCGACCAGAGCCGGATCGAGATCGTCGAGGCGCCCGAGGTCATCGGGATGGCGGAGAAGCCGCTGCGGGCGGTGCGCCGAAAGCGGAAGTCCAGCATCGTGGTCGGGCTCGAGCTCCAGGCGAAAGGCCAGTCGGACGCCTTCATCTCCGCGGGAAACACCGGGGCGCTCCTCGCCGCCTCGACGGTTCTGCTCGGGCTCTACGCCGGGGTGGAGCGCGCCACCGTCGGCACCCTGCTCCCCACGGTCGAGGGGCCGGTGCTCCTGCTGGACGCCGGCGCGAACGTGGACTGCTCGCCCCGGGAGCTGGTCGGTTTCGCGCACCTCGGCACCGTGTACATGCGCGACATCGTGAGCCGGCCCAGCCCCCGGGTGGGGCTCCTGAACGTGGGTGAGGAGGAGGAGAAAGGCACCGCGCTGGTGAAGGAGGCGTACGGGCTGCTCAAGCGGGAGCCGCGGCTCAATTTCGTGGGCAACATCGAGGGCCGCGACATCCTCGGCGGCCATCCGAAGCTGGGCCGGATCGACGTGGTGGTGTGCGACGGCTTCGTCGGCAACGTGGTGCTCAAGTTCTACGAATCGGTGATGTATCTGGTCCGCCATCTGGCCCAGGAGGCCGCGCCCGACATGTGGCAGCGCAAGGAAATCCGCTCCGCCTTCCGGATGCTCGACTACTCCCAGTACGGCGGGGCGCCGCTGCTGGGCGTGAAGGGGGTCTCCATCATCTGCCACGGGTCCTCCAACACCAACGCGATCCGGCACGCCATCCGGATCGCGGTCCAGTCCGTCGAGGTGGGGCTCTCCCGGCACATCGCGGCCGAATTCGCCGAGCGCGAAGCGGCCGAGCCGGCGTGAGCGCGACGCCGATCGCGGCCATCACCGGGCTCGGCACCGCGGTGCCGTCCCGCGTCGTGACCAACGCGGACTTCGAGAAGTTTCTGGAGACCTCGGACCAGTGGATCGTCGAGCGCACCGGGATCCGGGAGCGGCGGATCGCCGGGCCGGGCGAGTCGCTCGCCGCGCTCTGCCGCGACGCCTCGCGCTGCGCCATGCAGCGGGCCGGCGTCGGCCCCCTGGACCTCGACGCCATCGTCCTCGGCAGCATCACCCCGGACCGCCGGCTTCCCGCTATGGCCTGCGATCTCCAGGCCCTGCTCGGCGCGAAGAATGCCATCGCGTTCGACATCGCCGCCGCCTGCCCGGCCTGGCTCTACAGCCTCGCGATCGCCGAAGGGCTGATCGCGGCCGGCCGCGCGAAAACCATCCTCACCCTCGGCGCGGAGAAGCTCTCCTCGGTCACCGACTGGACCGACCGGAGCACCGCGGTGCTCTTCGGGGACGGCGCCGGCGCCGCGGTCGTCCGTCCCGCGGGGAGTGACGGGCGCGGGATCCTCTCCATCGTCCTGGGCGCCGACGGCGAGCTGGCCGACCTGCTCTACATCCCCGGCGGCGGCTCCTGCGACCCCATCAGCGAAAAGGTGGTGCGGGAGCGCACCCACTTCATCCGGATGGCCGGCCGGGAGGTGTTCAAGGCCGCGGTGCTCGCCATGTCCAGAGCCTGCGACGAGGCCCTCGCCAGGGCCGGCGTCACCGAGGCGGACATCGATCTGCTGGTGCCCCACCAGGCCAACCTGCGGATCATCGAGGCCACCGCGAAGCACTCCGGCCTTCCGATGAGCAAGGTGATGGTGAACGTGGACCGCTACGGCAACACCTCCGCCGCCTCGATCCCGCTCGCCATCGACCAGGCGCTCGCGGAGGGCCGGATCCGTCCCGGCTCGCTCCTGATGTTCGTCACCTTCGGCGCCGGCTTCACCTGGGGGAGCGCCGTCGTTCGATGGTGACCCTTCTCCTCTTTCCGGGGCAGGGGGCGCAACAGGTGGGCATGGGCAAGGACCTCGCGGCGGGGTTCCCCGCCGCCCGGGAGACCTTCCGGGCCATCGACGAGGCGCTGGGCATGCCGCTCTCCCGCACCATGTGGCACGGCCCGGCCGACGCGCTGCAGCGGACCGAGATCGCCCAGCCGGCGATCCTGGCGCACTCGGCGGCCGCGCTCGCCGTGGTGAAGGAGCGGCTGGGCGAGGTGGGCGGCGCCGCGGGCCACAGCCTGGGAGAGTACAGCGCCTACGCCGCCGCCGGCGCGCTGCCGGCGGTGAGCGCAGCCAGGCTGGTGCGGCGGCGGGGCGAGCTGATGCAGGAGGCGGGAACCTCCCGCCCCGGCGCGATGGCCGTCGTGCTCGGCCTGGCGGCCGAGGAAGTCCGGCGGGCCTGCCGGGAGGCCTCATCCGCCGAGGAGATCGCCGTGGCGGCGAACCTCAACGCACCCGACCAGACCGTCGTATCGGGTGATCCCCCCGCCGTGGCCCGCGCCGGCGAGAGGTGCAAGGCCGCCGGCGCAAAGCGGGTCCTCCCGCTCAAGGTGAGCGCCGCGTTCCACTCACCGCTCATGGCGCCCGCCGCCCGGGGACTCGCCGCGGAGCTGGACGCCGCGCCGTTCGCCGATCCGGCATTTCCGGTGGTGGCCAACGCGAGCGCCCGGCCGGTGCAGAGCGCCCTCGAAGCGCGGCGGGAGCTCGCCGCGCAGCTCACCGCGCCGGTCAGATGGGTGGAATGCGTGCAGGCTCTCGCCGCCCTGGCGCCGGCGGGAGCGTCACGCTTCGTGGAGATCGGTCCGGGGACCGTGCTGGGCGGGCTGTTGAAGCGGATCCTGCCCGGCGCCCCGTACCAGTCGCTCGGCACCGCCGCCGAGGTGGAGCGGTTCCTGGCGTGACCGGCATCGATCTCGCGGGGCAGGTCGCCTTCGTGACCGGCAGCACCCGGGGCATCGGGCTCGCCATCGCCGAGCGGCTCCACGCGAGCGGCGCGAAGGTGGCCATCGTCGGCCGGAAGCCGGAGCCGGCGGCGGAGGTGGCTGCCCGGCTCGGCGAGCGCGCGGCGGGATTCGGATGCGACGTCGCCGACCGGGCGCAGGTAGAGGCCGCGATCGCCGGATGCGAGCAGGCGCTCGGGCCGGTCTCGATCCTGGTGAACAACGCCGGACTCGCCCGCGACAACATCCTGCTGCGGCTTTCCGAAGCGGACTGGGACGCGGTGCTCGACGCGAACCTCAAGGGCGCCTTTCACACCACCCGGGCGGTGCTCAAGGGGATGATGCAGCGCCGGGCCGGGCGGAT
>DASYRI010000217.1:0-12859 GCA_036004545.1 Gemmatimonadales bacterium | reverse complement strand
GTGACCGTCCAGCTGTCCGCCCGACCGCCCGTCCGCCCCGCTACACCAGCCCCAGTGACCTCGTCAATCTCTCCCACGCCGTCGCGTCCAGGGTGCCGTCCTGGCGGAGGGGGTTCAAGGCCGCGAGAATCTCGGCCCGATTTCCGTCAATGTGGCGATCCCGCAGCTCGCCCACCATCCGCGCAAAGCGGTGCTCGTATTCGTCCGCATCAAATTGGCCGCTTTTGCGGCCTTCGGAGAGCTTGCGGAGCTCCGCGGCGACACGCCCGGGGGAAATCGGTTTGAGCTGCTGGTCAGCCATCCGTTACCTCATGAAGCTTTGTTGGGGACAGCTTCAAGGATACCCAGAATAGGGTGGATTCGCGAGGAGGACTGTGACCGGTGCCACAGTCGCTGCCGGCAGCCGGATCACCTGGCCCTCCGCCGCCTGTCCCCCGTCCAGGAATCAACGGGAGGAGGCGGGGACGGCGGTGGCGCCGGTGGAGGGAAGCGGCGTCCGCGAGACCGACGAGTCGCGGATCATCTCGGCGAAGGACTTGACCATTTCGGGATCCAGCTCGCTTCCCCCCTGCTTCTCCAGGTACTCGAGCGCCTGGGCCGGGTCCCACGCCGCCCGATACGGCCGGTGGGTGCACAGCGCGTCGTAGATGTCACAGACGTGGACGATCCGGCTCGCGTAATGACACCCGCGGGCGAACCGCAGTGGCGGATAGCCCCCTCCGTCCAGGTAGATGTGATGCTCGTACGCCACCACGGCCGCGACGTCCGAGCCCCCCTGCTGGGCGAGAATGATCCGCGCCCCGTCCACCGGGTGCCGCTGCATGATGGCCCGCTCCGCGTCGGAATACCGGCCGGGCTTGATGAGCACGTCCCGCGGAATCCGGATCTTGCCGATATCGTGAAGCAGCCCCGCCACCCCGATGGCCCGCACCGCCTCGGCGTCCAGACCGACGCGCTCCGAGAGCCCGATGGAGAGGACCGAGACGTTGCAGGAATGGGTCAGGGTATACTGGTCGAACTCCTTGATGGTGAGCAGCGGGAGCAGGAGCCGTTGCTCGGTGTGCATGGTGACGCTGAGCGAACCCACGATGGCCTCGGCTTCGGCCAGAGGGATCCCATCCCCTGAGGTCGCCTCCCGATGGAGCCATTCCAGGGCGGCGAGCTCGTCGTCGAGCGCCACCGGCGTGGTGGGGCCCTGATCGGGAATATCCGGCACGGAAGCGTTGAGGTCATCGGCCGCACCCCGTGCGAGCTGGAGCGGGCCGAAGCGCGCCGGCAGGTGCACCATCTGGCGGCTCTCCGCGGTGGAGGACCGGGTCCCGCCCAGTTGATTCCAGACCTCGTCCATGAAGCGGACGTACTCGTCCCGGGAGACGCCGGCATCAATCTCGATGCGCTCGATCTGGGCGGCCGCAAGCTTGCCGGCCCACTCCCATCCGGGCAGCTCGGTCATCGGCCGGTGGCCGACAATGGACTCTCCTCCCAGGAACGAGAACTTGACGCAGGGGGTATTTCCCAGCGCGGTGAGGAGCTGCTCGAACGAAGCGTCTATCGCCCGCTCCCGGGCCGGGTGGCCGTCGGGATAGAGGCTCATCGTCGCAAGCGCCTGGCCCAGGGAGAGGAGATACCCGGCTTCGGGCGTCACGAGGGCCCCATTCGCCGCGCGGCCCGGAGTTGGGGATCGTCCGAGCTCTCCACTCGGCGCCAGAGCTCGGCGGTGTCGGGGTCGCCCGGGAAGGCCCGGGCCAGGACGCCGAGGCCCGCGATGAGCTCGGGGGACTTGGGCGCCAGGGCGATCCGCCGGAACAAGCCCCGGCGAATCAGGACCCGCTTGAGCAGCCACTGGCGAACCGCCGGACTGGCGAACTGCTCCAGCAATCCGATCCCCAGGGCCCGAAGCTCCACGGGGCGCGAGGAGGCGTTGAGCAGCTTCATCAGACGCGGCAGCGCCGTCCGGGGGAGCCCGTGCTCGCGCCCGTGCTCGAGACCCACGCGTACCACCCTCTCGTCGTCGTCGGCCAGGGCACGGTGCACCGCCTCCTCCACGTCCGCCGGCGAGTGGAGCATGATCCTGATCCCCTCGCGCCGCACCAGCGGCTCCGATTCGTCGACATACCGCTTGGCCGGAAATCCCTGCGGGGCCTCCGGCAGATCGGCCAGGAGGGCCAGGAGGCCACGCCGGAGAAACCACGGGGCGGCATCGAGACGCTCCAGGAGCGGCGGCAGGACGTCCGGACAGAGCTCAGCCAGACGGTGGACGATGAGCCGCCGGGTCTCCTCCGACTCCGAAATGGTGAGGGAATCGAGCAGCCCTTCCGCCGACTTGAAGGGAACGTGGCGAAGCAGGCGGGCGCACGCGGCGTGGTCCACCGGCTCTTCCAGAAGGATCCGGCGGAGGACGTCGGGCACCACCAGCCGGCCCCAGATTTCCGGGGCGGCATGGGAATCCGCCGCGCCTTCGAGGTCGTCCACCAGCTCGGCGAGCTCGCCGGCTTCGAGCATCCGGTGCACCGCATCCACCACCAGCTGGCCGGTTCCATCCAGCTCCAGTGCCATTCGTACCACCCGCCGGGATTCGGCCAGGACGGTGGTGGTGGGCAGAGTGATCGCCTGGTCGTGACTGGTGATCTCTTCGAGGAGGCCGGTGTGCTCGGGCGGGTTGGGATCGCGGAGGGTCCAGTTCCGCAAGATGGCCTGCACCGCTTCGCGAACCCCCCGGTCCATCGCGGCGTCGTTCTCGGGCGAGGTGGGGTGGGGCGAGGCGGTGCTCCGGGTGCCGAGCTTCCGGAGAAGGCGAAGGAAGAAATGGGAGACCGACTGCTGGGAGGCCGCCGCCGCCGACTCGACCAGATCGAGCAACGCGGGCACGGCCAGCCATTCCGACGCCGTGAGGAGGCGGGAGATGCCCTCGGGTGCCTCGAGCTTGAGATCGAGCAGGCTCATGAGGACGGGCCGCGGCACGCTCCTGAGCAGATTCGCCATCGCGCGGCGCGCCGCCATGCCCTCCGGACCGAGCTGCTCGGCCGCGGCGCGCCCGAACTCCTGCAGCATCGCGCTGGTCCGGGGCGCGGACTCGGGGTCAATCGCCCGCGCGGTGATCGCACTCGCGATCAGGGGGACCTGCTCGCCGACCGCGCCGCCGTCCAGCTCGGCGAGCCGGGCGAGGTCGGCCCAGAGCTCGTCCGGGGTTTCGCCGCTCCCGCTCTCGGTGCCCTCGGTGGCGAGCCGAAGCCGGCCGTAGGAGAGCGGGTAAAGCTCGACGTGCGGCCCGACCGCCTCGGGGCCGTCAAAACTCCCGCCCGGCGGTTTGCCCCGGTGGTCCTCGTTCAGCCGAGTGAGCATGGCCACGAGCTCGCCGGCTTCAACCCCCGAGCGAAAGGTGATGCCCCCGACCTGCCGGCGCTGGAGCCGCTCGGCCAGCTCGCGCAGCACCGGCTGGGACGGGTCGGTCTCCTCGCCGTCCACTAGAAAGTGCCGCCGGGCGACACCGACCCGGAGTACGGGGCGCTCGGCGAGCACCGCGGTGAGCAGCCGGAGCGTGGATTCGGCCGCTTCGACACGCATCGGGTGGCCATCGGGATAGGCCCTACACTTGTGCAACGCCACCGAGAGGTGGGTCAGGAAGGTGGTGATCGCCGGGGAGACTCCCGCCCCGCTTTCGGCGGCGGTCATGCCATCAAATTCGACGGGTGAGGTCGCCCGCGCCAGTCCCGGACGCGGCGCGCCCCCGGATGTGGGGTCCGGGGGCGGGGGGGAGGATGCGGGGGGATGGTCGGTCTCGGGGCAGGTCCCGTGGACTGTTGACCGTTTACTGTTGACGCCTTATCCGCACTCCGAGTACCCGCACACGTGGCATTTCACACAGCCCTCGGAGAACTCCAGCTGCGAGGTGCAATCGGGACAGGAGCCGGTCAACGTCTCGCTCAGGCCGCGGAAGAGCATCTGCTCGTTGCCGCGGATGACCTTCGCGGTCACCGGCAGGGGCTCCACCTCGGCCGGATTCGACGAGGGCAGGAGCTCCTCCTGGATGCCCTGCTTCTCGGCCATGTAGCGCTCCAGCGCGATGCCCACCGCGTCGGGGACCGACATCACCTTGTTGGCGCCGAGGCCGATCACCTTGTCGGAGCTGATGCCGCGGAGCTGGCGGTAGATCTCCCGGATCGGGATGCCGGAGCGGAGCCCGAGGGAGATGAGCCGCCCGACCGCCTCGACGTCCGCCATGAGCGCGCCGCCCGCCTTGCCCAGGCTCATGAAGACCTCGAACGGCTGCCCCTTGTCGTCTTCGGTGATGTTGACGTAGAGGGTGCCGAGCGGGGTCTCCAGCCGGCGGGTGGTGCCCTTGAGGAGCTCGGGCCGGCTCCGCTTCTGGCGGCGCTGCAGGTTCTCCGATTCCAGCTCGTGCATCACCATGCGGAGCCGCTCGTTCTCCGCGCGGAGCTCCGCCAGCTCGCCGGCGAGATCCGCGACGATGGCCCGGCGCTCCCCGGTGGACAGCGTCTCCAGCACCTCGCCCAGATCGGCGCGGGCCTCGGCCTTGCCGGTGCGGGTCGCCTCTTCCTGCACCCTCCTCGCGGTCGAGCCGGTGGAGAGCACCTGCATCTCCCGGCTGCCGTCGCGGTAGACGGTGACGCCCTTGCAGTCGAGGGAGTAGGCCAGCCGGTAGATCTGCTCCACGTCTTCCACGGTGGCGTCGTGGGCGAAGTTCACCGTCTTGGAGATGGCCGAATCGTTGTGCTGCTGGAACGCCGCCTGCATCCGGACGTGCCACTCCGGCGCGATCTCGTTGGCGGTGACGAACACGCGCTGCCACCGCTCGGGGACCTCAGGGAAGCGGATGTGGCCCGCCTGCGCGATGCGCTGCATCAGCGGCTCCGAGTGCCACCCCTCCGCCTTGGCGATGGCGACGAAGTCCTCGTTCACGTCGGGCATCAGCACGCCGGCCTGATTCCGCATGAACGCCACGGCGAAGAGCGGCTCGATGCCGGAGCTGCAGCCGGCGATGATGGAGATCGTGCCGGTCGGCGCCACGGTCGTGACGTTGCAGTTGCGCAGCCGCTGCATCGGGCGGACGCGATTGCCGTCCGGGTCCCGGGCGCAGGTGGCATCGGGGCCCCAGATGCTCCGCTCCCACTCGGGGAACGGGCCGCGGAGGCCGGCCAGCCGCTCCGACTCCACCTTGGCCTCGTGGTCCACGAAGCGCTGGATCCTGCGGCCCAGCTCGACCGCCTCCTCGGAATCGTACGGAATCCCCAGCCGGACGAAGACGTCCGCCAGGCCCATCACGCCGAGACCGATCCGGCGGATCCGCTGCGCCAGCGCGGTGATTTCCTGGAGCGGATAGCTGTTGGCGTCAATGACGTTCTCGAGGAAGTGGGTGGCGAGGTGCACGGCGCGCCGGAGCGCGGCCCAGTCGAGATCGCCGTCCCGAACGAAGACGCCCAGGTTGATCGAGCCGAGGTTGCAGACGTCGTAGGGCAACAGCGGCTGCTCGCCGCAGGGATTGGTGGCTTCGTAGCTGCCGAGGTGCGGCACCGGGTTGTAGCGGTTGGCGCGGTCGACGAAGAACACCCCCGGCTCGCCGGTTTTCCAGGCGCCGTAGATGATCCGCCGCCAGACCTCGCGGGCGGGCAGCTTCCCGGTGACCTTCTTCGTGTTGGGGTGGATCAGGTCGTACTCGGCATCCTGCTCGACCGCCTGCATGAATGCGTCGGTGACCGCGACCGAGACGTTGAAGTTGGTGATCTTGGTGGTGTCGTCCTTGCAGCTGATGAAGTCCAGGATGTCGGGGTGGTCCACCCGCAGGATGCCCATGTTGGCGCCGCGCCGGGTGCCGCCCTGCTTGACGACATCGGTGGAGGCGTCGAACAGCGACATGAACGACACCGGCCCCGAGGCGACCCCCATGGTGGAGCGCACAATGTCGTTTTTGGGGCGGAGCTTGGAAAAGCTGAACCCGGTCCCGCCACCCGACTGGTGCACCAGGGCCATGGCGGTGAGGGTGTCGTAGATCCCGCTCTGACCGTTGGAGAGCGCGTCGTCCACCGGCAGCACGAAGCAGGCAGAGAGCTGACCCAGCGGCCGGCCGGCGTTCATGAGAGTAGGGCTGTTCGGCATGAAGCGGCGCTCGGCCATCATCGCGTAGCACGCCTCGGCCAGCGCCTCCACCGCGCCCTCGGACGCGCCGTAGCTCCGGTCGGGCTCGGCGATGGTTCGCCCCACCCGCCAGAAGAGGTCTACTGCGGTCTCGACCGGCTTGCCCGCCTCGTCGCGGATGAGGTAGCGCTTCTCCAGCACCGTGAGGGCGTTGGGCGACAACTGCAGTGGAACCCGTGGCGTGACAGCTCCCATGGGGACTCCCTCTTCAGCCTGAATTGTAATCGGGGACGGCCACTCCACGGCGCCGGTCGCCTGCGGGCTCGCTCCCGCACGACGACCGGCGGGGAGTTTCAAGGTAGGGGGCCGGGGGGCGGCGAACAAGCCGGCGGGAAGTCCAGCAAGGGCGCGGAAAACGCCCGTTCACATCACAAATCTGTCACGCCCCGGTCACGCTACGGCACCAGCACCTCGAGGGTCGCTTCCTGCCGGGCGGTGCGGCCCGACTCATCGTCGGCGACCAGCGCGAGCGACCAGGAGCCGGGCTTGAGCCCCTTGAGGGAGAGCGCGGCCCGCCACGGCACGATCGGTTCACCGTCACGCGAGCGGCGCACCACCGTCTCCGCCTTGCCATCGGGGAACGGACGCCACTGGGAAGGGTCGGGCGGGCCGCCGGCGGGGGTGTCGCGCGGCGCGATCCAGAGGCGCAGCGTGGCCGAGCCTCCCGGGGCGAGCCCGAACACTTCGACCGCGACTTCCATCCCGTCGCCGCGCCGCACCACGCCGGCCGGCGTGTAGTTGAGCGGCGGGCCCTGGCCGAGCGGAATGGCCAGCCGGCCGCGCCGGGTGCCGACGAGCAGGTCGCCGAGGGCCAGCTGCCGGCTGGCCGGCGCGGGGAGGTCGAGCGTATCCAGGTCGAAGGTCGAGCCGCCCTGCTCGCCATACTGCACCGCCGCGCGGGCGATGAGCCGGCCGGGAGCAAGCGGCACCGCCACCCGGCCGACCAGGCTCCGGTTGGCGGCGATCCGCTCGCCCGGCGCGATGGCGGCGACGGTATCGAGCGAGGCGACTGCGTTGCCGGCGGTATCCAGCGCCACGAAGCGCACCCGCACCGGGTAGACGACGCCGACGGCGCCGGTGGCGGGCTCGATCGCATAACCCGGGATCGCGAAGAGCACCTGGACCGCGGGCTGCTGGGCGGAGCCGCCCGCCACGACGATCGCGCCCCAGGCGTCGAGCTCCCGCTGGAAGCGGCGCGGGTAGGAATCGGAGCGGGCGCCGAGGCGGATCCCGCGGCGCCCGAGGGCCCGTTCCCGGGCGAGAAAATCGGCGGTCTGCTCGGGCCGGCCGGCCGGGAGCTGCTGCTGGTAAAGCGGCGCCAGGGCGGCCCGGGAGCGCAGCAGCTGGGCGGTGTTCACCCCGCCCTCCGGCCTTCCGCCGCCCGCCCAGGAGGCGCGCTCGCCGCCCGCGCCCCGGAGGTCGGAGACGTCGAGGACGCTCTCCACCAGGCGGAAATCGCCGGGCGATTGCCGCGCGACGAAGTGGAGGACCAGGTCCTCCCCGCCGCGGCGATAGCGCCACGATTCGTTCGGCTCGACGCCCGGGGTGGTGAAGCTGGCCCGATCGTCGGGCTCACCATGGCGAATGAAGATCCGGCCGCGGTCGTCGAAGCGCTCGGTGCCGTCGTCGCTCCCGAGCAGGAATTCCCGCCGCGCCACCGCCAGCCGCCGCAGATGCTCGGCCAGCCGCTCGCCGTCGGCGCGGAGCTCCAGGCGATCGCGCCGGGTCCAGAAGCGGCGCAGCATCTCCTCCCGCGCCGCGCCGCGGCGCAGGTCGAAGTCGGCGAGCTCGGCGTCGCTCGCGATGGGGAGCAGATCCGCGCGATATTCGGCGGCCGCTACCGGATCGTCCACCGCGGCGCCCTCCAGGTAGTCCGACTCGCCGGCCAGATCGCCGCGCAGCAGGCGCTCCCGTCCGAGCTCCACCTGCGCGACCGCACTGTTCTCGCCGGTGGCGAGGTAGGTCCGGAACGTCCGCAGCGCGCCGGTGTCCCCGGTTTCGCGCTCCACCCGTCCCAGCGCGAGCACGATCCGGGCGCCCTTCGGACTCCGGGTCTCCTGCGCGGCGCGGCGGAGCGCCTCGAGCACCACCCCGGCCTTGGCGGCCGAGCGATCGCGGAGCGCGCGGCGGGCCAGGTCTTCCAGTCGCACCGCGAAGGCCGGCTCCAGCGACGCGGCCCGCGCGAACGCCCGGGACGCGCGGGACCAGGCATCCCGAGCCAGCACGGGGCGGCGCTCTCCGCCGCCGGCGCGGGCGCCGAGCGCGTATTCGGCCTGGCCCAGCCCGTACCAGGCGTAGGGCCAGCCGGGCGCGAGCTGGGTGGTCCACTTGAATTCGGAGGCCGCGTCATCGTAGTGCGAGGCCCCACCGAGATCGCCCTGGCGAAGGGCCAGGTGGGCGAGGCGCAGGTGGGTGAAGGGATCTGGACGGGCCCGCCGTACGACGAGCAGGGCGCGCCCCTCTTCAGCGCGAAGGACCAGCGAGTCGGTGACCGTCTCCAGCGTGTCGCGGAAGGCGTCTATCGCCCGGCGCTGGTCCACCGACTGCGCGGCGAGCGGCGCGCGGGAAGCCGCCGCGAGGAGCGCCCCGGCCACGAGGATCGCCCCCAGCACCCGCTCCGTCCGACCGATGGTCCGCGAGCCCAATGCCACTCGGCGTGCTCCGCATGTGAAGGGGGTGATCGGGTATTCCAGGGGGGAGACGACGGGGGGGGGAGAGGGGTGCACCGGAGCGGGGCGGTGCCTCCTTGCCGTCGGTTTGCTCCCGCGCCCTCTCGTACAGAAACCGCCGGATCCCTTCCATGACCGCCAAGGCATACTGCCGCCGGCCTTCGGGGTCGCGGAGCGCGGCCTCCTGCTCCGGCAGCATCAGGAAGAGACCCTCCGTCAGCACCGCGGGCATCCAGGTCGGCCGCACCAGCGCCAGATCCCCGCGGCCGACGCCGAGGTCGCGCACGCCGAAGCGCGCCACGAGCCGCCGGAGGATCAGCCTGGCGAGCGGCAGCGCGCGGGGATGGTTGTAGAACGTGCTGGCGCCGTTGTTGGTGAAAGGATTGACGCCGTCCGGGAGCGCGTTGTTGTGAATGGAGACCATCAGCTCGGCATCGCTGCTATCGGCGAACCGCACCCGCGGCCAGAGGTCCACGGCCCGCGCGTCGCTGCGCGTCATGAGGACCTGCGCGCCCTCGGCCAGGAGGAGCCGGCGGAGCTCGAGCCCGATCCCGAGGTTCGCCTCGGACTCGGCCAGGCCGGTGGGTCCGGTTGCGCCGGCGGGAGGATGGCCGGGATCCACGACGATGGTCCGGCCTCGAAGCGGCGCTGCGGGATCCAGGTCGGGCGGGCGGCGGATCTCGAGCAGGAGATCGTTGCCGTCCCAGCGGGTCCGGTAGCCCCAGACCGGCGCGCCGAGGGCGAAGCGCAGCTCGAGCTCATCGGCGGCGGTCTGCCGGACGGTCACCAGAGAGACGAGCCGATCTTCGGCGCCATAGCGGAGCCAGTTCACGTCCGACACCGCCCCATACAGCACCAGCGCGAGCTCCCGCTCCGTCTCCACAACCTGGAAGGGGATCCTTGCGCCAACCGGGATCCGGGCCGTCACACGGTCGTGGTGCGGGTAGAGCGTGACGGAGCCCACTACGTGGGGCCCCGGCCGCGCGCCCGGAACGGGATACGCCTCGGCGGCCGCGACCCACGCGGTGCTCCGCTCCGACAATGCGAGGCGAAGCTCGCCGTTCACCCGCCCGGTGACCCGAGCCCGCGTGCCGGCGGGAAAGAACCAGGTATAGGTCCCGCCGGGCGTGGCCCGGCCGACGGTGATGGAGTCGGTGCCGCCCCGGCCGGCCCGGTCATCATCGAGCTCCGCGATGGAGGGAAGCGTATCCATAAGCGCGAGCCGGAGCGGCCAGCGAGCGCGGACGGTGTCGCCACCTTGCACGGCGACCAGCGTCGCCTCACCGCCGGCGCCGCCGCCCCCCGGATCGAGGAGCGGACCGGGATCTCCCAGCGCGAGGCCGCGGAGCACTGATCGGTAGCGGTCGGCCCGTGCGACGCGGCGGAGCTGGAGGGTGTCCCGGTCGAAGGCACGAAGCCCTTCCGGCACCGGGTCGGCGGCGCGATCGGGCGCGAAGGGGACGCGGGTCCCATCGGGGAGCAGAAGAGCCAGGCTCGCGCCCTCGCTCGCGCGGACCGAGAGCGAAAGGTATTCCTCGCGCGGCCACCAGATCCGGCCGGCAGGCATCATCGTCGTGGTGTCCACCCAGAGCCGCTGCTCGGGCAAGGGCGCGAAACGGGGCGTGCGGCGAATCAGGTAGTCGAGGCTTGCCGAGTCGGTGGCGGTGCGGGCCTCGAGGTGAAGCACCACCACGCTGTCGCCGCGGAACGGAAGCCAGGCGAGCCAGGCTCCATTCGGCGCCACTGGCACCGGCTCGCCGTTGATGCTGAGGGTTGCCCCTCCGTCGCCCACCGAGCCGAAGACGAAGCTCGAGTCCGGGGCGTCCACCCGCGAGCCGGCCTCGGGGTAGACGACCGCGATGCGGAGCGGTCCGTGCCTCTCCGGCACCGGCGGCAACCCGCCCGGTGCCCGGGCATCCTTGGGCAGCGGGGGAACGGGCGCGGGCGCCCCGGGCCCGAGAAGGCGGGCGCAGCCGGCGGGCAATGCGAGAGCCACGAGCAGCGAGCGGCTCCATCGGGCGGCGGGGAACATCGGCGCAAGGTACACAACGACTAGGACTTACGGCAACGGGCCGGTTGACGGTCCCGCCCGGCGCGGCCTAGATTGCGCCAAGCGGGATCGCGTCGTCTATTACCCCACCCGCCCAAGGACATCCGCGTGAAGGTTTGCCCCGCCTGCGGCAGCGAGTACGGCGACGAGGCCGCGTTCTGTTCGCGGGATCGCTCGCCGCTCCGACCCTCCGCTCCGGACGAGGCAAACACCCGGGGGCTGGTGGGTCAGCTGGTCGGAGACCGCTATCAGGTCGAGCGCCGCATCGGCGAGGGCGGAATGGGCGAAGTGTACCTAGCGCGCCACGTCCTCATCGGCCGCTCCTGCGCGCTCAAGGTGTTGAGCGCGCAGGTGAGCCAGGACCCGGACGCGGTGATCCGGTTCAACCGCGAGGCGACCAACGCCAGCAGGATCTCGCACCCCAACGTCTGCGCGGTCTACGATTTCGGGCTCACTGCCGACGGACTCGTCTACCTTGCGATGGAGTATGTTGAGGGGCGCACGCTCAACGACCTGATGGAAGAGGCCGGCCCGATGCCGGTGGCGCGCGCGATGGAGCTGGTGGCCCAGTGCGGCGCCGGCCTCGAGGCCGCGCACGAGCTCGGCATCATCCACCGGGATCTCAAGCCCGACAACGTGATGGTCACCGGCCCGCGGGAGGGGCGCGCCGGGGGGGAGCACGAGACGGCCAAGCTGGTGGACTTCGGCATCGCCAAGGCGCTCACGGCGGAGCCGGGCCAGCAGGTGACCAAGAGCGGATTCGTGGTCGGCACACCGGACTACATGAGCCCGGAGCAGCTCGCCGGGGATCCGCTCGACCCGCGCTGCGACCAGTACGCCCTCGCGCTGGTTTTCTACCGGCTCATCACCGGGCATCTCCCGTTCGAAGGGGCCTCGGTCCAGGAAACGCTGGTGAAGCGGCTGACCGAACCGCCCCGCCCCCTGGCAGCGGCGCGTCCCGGAGCGAGCTTCCCACCCGGGCTGCAGGGGGTGATGGACCGCGCCCTCGCGCGGCGCCCGGCGGATCGCTATCCGTCGGTCGGCGCATTCGTCGGAGCATTGCAGGAAAGCATCGCCGGGGCGGCGGGAGAAGCGGTTACGACCCGGCGCCTCGACGCAGCCGGCGGCCGGGGCTACGACGCGATCCCGCCCACGCGCCGCGCGCCGGCCACGAAGCCGCGCCGGACCTCACGAGTGGCCGCCGCCGCCGCCGCGATGGTGATCCTGGGTGGTGGAAGCTGGGCGGTGACTCTGCTCCGGCATCAGGCATCAGCCCGGGACCCCACGCCGGCCGCCGACAGCGCGGCGGGGGGACTCCTGGCGGAGACGACCAAGGCGGCGATCTCGACGCCGGCGCCGCCGCCCGCGGCCACGCCGGGCCCGGCCCCACCGCCCGAAGGGCGGCACCCGGCGGGTGCGAAGGTCGCCAGGCCGGGAGGACAGCTGGTACTCCCTCGCCCCGAGCAGCTCGATTCGCCGGCCACGCGGGAGTGGGCGCTCCGAGCGGCGTTTCGCATTCTGAATGCGTCGTCGGAGAGCGGCAGGAGACGGGCGCAGGCGGCCGTGCTGCTCGGCGACGATGGCCTGCGCCGCAACGACAGACGGACGGCGCTCCAGTATTTCCAGCGGGCCTACGAGCTGTCCCCGGACCCGAAATGGAAGATCATGATCCGTCAGCTGCAGGACACCACGCCGCAATGACCCAGTCCCGCGGCCCCATCCTCGTGAGCGCGCGCGCCCGGACCGACCTGGGCCGGACCCGCGACCACAACGAGGACGCCTTCCTCGTCGCCGACCTCACCGCACGCACCACCGACCTCACTCACGGCGGACCCCACCGCGTGGGGGAGCGCGGGTCGCTGTTCCTGGTGGCGGACGGGATGGGCGGCGCGGCCGCCGGCGAGGTGGCGAGCTCGATGGCGGTGGATCTCATCTTCCGGCACCTGGTCGAGAGCTGGAACAACGAGACGGACGGCGACCCGGAGCG
>DASYRI010000216.1:0-15850 GCA_036004545.1 Gemmatimonadales bacterium | reverse complement strand
CCGAGGCGGTGGACGTCCTGGTCGAATCGTCCAGTTCGATTCCCATGGGCGGACAGTACGCGGTTTCGGCGCTGGAGCACGGCATCCACACCATCATGATGAACGCCGAAGCCGACTTGATCTTCGGACCATACCTGATGGAATTGGCCAGGCGCAATCGCGTGGTCTACAGCAGCTGCGATGGGGATCAGCCGGGCGTGATCCGGCGGATCATCGATGACGTACGCCTTTGGGGGTTCGAGCTCGTCATGGGGGGCAACATCAAGGGCTTTCTCGACCGATACTCGAATCCCACCACCATCGCCCCGGAAGCCGACAAACGATTCCTCGATCACCAGATGTGCGCCTCGTATACCGATGGTACCAAGGTGTGCGTGGAGATGGCGCTGGTGGCCAACGCCTTCGGCATGGAGGTCGAAGCGCCGGGCATGCTCGGCCCGCGAGCCAAACACATCCTCGACATCCCGCAGCTGTTCGATCTGGAGCGGATCTTTACGGACCATCCCTGCGGCGTCGTCGACTATGTGATCGGGCCGGAGCCGAAGGGCGGTGTGTTCGTGGTGGGCTACAGCGAAAGCGCCTATCAACAGAAGATGCTGGGATGGTTTCCGGTTCAGCTCGGCGATGGTCCCTTCTACGTCTTTCGCCGCCCCTACCACCTGATTCACATCGAGGCCATGCGGTGCATCGCCGAGGCCTTTCTGGACGGCGCGGCGCTGCTCGAGCCCGCCCACGGATTCAAGACCAACGTGTACTGCTACGCCAAAAGAAACCTCAGGAAGGGCGATGAACTCGACGGCTGCGGGGGATATGCCTCCTACGGCATGATCGAGAACTGCAAAGACAACGGGGCACAACCGGGATTCCCCATCTGCCTGGCCGAGCGCGTGGCAGTCACGCGCGATATCGCCAAGGACGAGAAGATTCACTGGGAGGATATCGCATACGACGGGAGCCGGCCGGAGTTCAGGATGTACGAGCTTGCGGTACGCCAATCCGAAACGGCGTCCTGATGAAGCTCGGCATCCTGGTCGTCTATCTGCTCAGCGATCGCAACGAGCGCTTGCTCGCGATCCATCTGGAGCAGATCCGGAGACATACCGATGTTCCCTACACCATCTATGGAGCCGCCGTGCGACTCTCGCCACAGTTGGTCGATGCATTGCGGCGGAATCCAAACGTCAAGCTATGTCCGTGCGATCCGTACGAAGACAAGAACCCTCGACTGCGCCGGTATGAGCACTCCTGGTACCTCGAGCAGCTGATCCGGTTCGCGCTGGATGACGGGTCGACACACATGGTGATCCTGCACGTGGATTCTTTCCCGGTCCGCGACGGTTGGGCGCAGGAGCTGGCGGCACGGCTCACGGATCAATGTGTCCTTGCGGCGATTCTGAGAGATGAGACGAGCGATCGCACGCCCATGTCGGCGTGCATATTCTTCCCGCGCGAGTTCTATCTGACGTATCAACCTCGCCTCCTGCTGACGGCCGAGGCGGCCGGCTCGGTAGATTACGCTCGCTACAGGCGACAGAGTCCTCACGGCGGCGACTCCGGCGCCGGTTACGGATTCTCGGTGTATCAACACGGTCGATCGTGGTATCCGTTGACTCGATCCAACAAGGGATCCGAACACGAGCTGTTCGGAAGTATTTACGGCGACATGATATTTCACCTGCATTCGGCGATGCAGATGGAGAATTCCCCGGAGGCCATTTACAGAAGGCGGCCGGTTGACACCACGAGTCGGGTGAGGAGCGTAGTCGGCGCCGCGGCGCGGGCCGTGCTCGGGCGTGGCCGGTACGCCTGGCTCAAGGAACGCCTGCCGCGACGCATTCGCGAGCCCGCCATGTATCGCGTGCCGGAGAAGGATCCCGAGCGGGAGGCTTTTGAACGGCAGCGGCATGAACTGCTCGAAAACACGGAGGCGTACTTGCACTACCTCCGCACCGGAAGGAGGGCACCAAGCCGCAATGTCCGTGGCTCCCGGCTCTAGGATCGCGCATCGAATACTCTGCTGGGGAACGGAGCGTCGCCGGGCCTTATCAAGAGGAAGCCGAGATGAGAAGGGGCGCGAGCCGCTCCATAAGATGTTATAGCGATCAAACGCCGAAACCTAGCGGGAAGGGGGTATCGAGAGCTATGACCCCATCAGCAGCCGTCCGGTAGATCCGATCCTACAGTTGGCCGCACAATCCGCGAGGGCCCAGCCAAGGGCGCTACTCCAGCGGTTGGCAGGAGGAAGCCTTCGGCCGCTGGCCTGTTCATGCTCGGGGAGGGAGGAAGACCAGGTGTCTCTTCGGCATCCAAAGCTCTACCTCGTCGTGCTGGCCGCGTTCGCGGCGATCGGTGTTGCGCAAGCGTCGGCGGTGGGGAGAGGGCCCGTTGTGGTCTTCAATAACGGGAACAATCCCGGAAGCTGCGGCGTCGGCGGATTCGGCGGCGATTACCTCGGGTTCGGGACCGTCATCATCAATGACGGCACCGTGACACTGTTCAACTGCCATGCAACACTCGTTTCAGGCACTCCCGTGACTGCGACAGTCGTCACCCGGCAGAACAACTGCACTTTTATCTTCGTGCCCTCAGGCGTGGTGGACGTCACTTGCCCCCGCTTCTAGCCTCCGCAACGTCATGCTCCGCAGCGCGCCGCCGCGACCGCGCGTTGACGACCTGAGCCCCGCTCCGTGCCTCCTTGCCGTTGAATCGAATTCCGATCCTGCGAGGGAGGCCGAGCTTCTGATCGTGGTGGCCGTCGCCAGGGGATGACCCCGACCGCGGCCGCCGCCACTCGCCTGGTGCCCACCGGGTTCGTTGTGCTCCGGATCCCGGTGCTTCCGTTCGTCCGGGTGCTCGCCGGACCAGCGGCGCAGGGTACCGGGCGCTTTGCTCTCTCCCCGGAGACCCTGGACGCGCTGTATCTCGCTTCCCCCGGCCTGGTGGAACAACTGACCCTGGCCGATCCTGCCTCGGCCCGGGGCCGTGCCGTGGAGCGGACGTTGTTCCGCTACCTCACCAGAATGGCCTCCCGGCCGACTCCGTTCGGTCTCCTCGCGGGGTTCTCGGTGGGGACGGTCGGGACCCGCAATCGATTGGCGGTCTCCGCTGATGGAGCGCGGTGTCACCGGCAGGTCGGAGTGGCCCTGCTCGAGACGATGCTCCGTGTGCTGGGCTCCTCCCCCCGGTTCCGGCGGGTGATTCCGTTTCGGGTGAATCCGGGTCTGTATCGCGCGGGCGACCGCCTGCATTGCCCGCAAGGGCTGGCTTCGAACAGCGGATTCGACGGCACGGTGCTGTCGATCGAGCCGGTCGAGCCGCTCGACCGGCTGCTCGCGGCTCGTGAACCGGCGACGGCGGACGAATGGGCGAAACGGCTTCGCCGGCTGGCTCCGGAGACTCGGCAGCCCGGGGCCCGGCGCGCCATCGCGGAGTTGCTTGACGCGGAGATCCTGGTGCCGGCACTCACGACCCCCGTCACCGGGCTGGACCCGCTCCGCCAGACAAGGGGGGAGTTGAAACGCGCATCAGCAACCCGATCGCTTGCCGCCCGGCTCCAGGCCGTGTCGGCTGAGCTGGAGCGGGTCAACAAGCGGCGCGCACCGGTCCGTCCTGCCACCTACCGTCTCCTCGCAAATCGGCTCGCCCGGCTTCCCGGCGCCTCGGAGACCAAGGGGGTCTTCCAGGCCGATCTCACCGTGGCGGGAGAAGTGAGCCTCGGGCGCTCCGTCGTGGCCGAGGTGTCGCGGGCCATCGCGTGGCTGCATCGCTGGGTTGGGGCCAGCCCGCGGCGCGAACCGCTCGACCGGTTTCGTCGCGCGTTCCGGGCCCGCTATGGGGACCGCCCGGTACCTCTCCTCGAAGCGCTTGACGAGGAGGTCGGCATCGGGCTCGAGATGGACGACCGGTGTCCGGTGCTCACCGGGCCCGCGGATCCTCGGTACCGGATGGTCCTGGAACGACTCACCAGAGTGTGGCGCACGGGCGATTCAGTGCTCGTCATGCGCCCGGAGGACCCGGACCAGCTCGACGGGCGTGACGACGTGCCGCCACTTCCGGGCGCGCTGGCGGCGGTGGGAAGTCTTGCCGCGGTGTCGGCGGACGCGATCGATCGAGGGGATTACCAGTTCCGGTTGCGCGCGGTGCGAGGTCCCTCGGGGGCGGAGCTGCTGGGGCGGCTGGCCGGGGTGGACGCTCGGTTGGCCGAATCGGTGCGGCGGCACCTGCGGACGGAGGAAGCCCTCGACCCCGAGGCGATCTATGCGGAGGTGGTGCACGTTCCGTCGCCGGCGCTGGCGCCGATCCAGTGCCGGCCACAGCTCCGTCGCTACGAGATCGTGGCGCTCGGACGCCCCGCGGTGCCGCCCCGGCGCCAAATACCACTCAGCGACCTGCTGGTGTCGGTGCCCGACCCTGGGAACCGGGTGGTGCTCCGGTCGGCTCGCCTGGGCCGGCGGATCCATCCGCGTCTTACGACGGCGCACGACTTCACGCAGGACGGCTATCTCCCGTACCGGTTCCTCGGCCTGGTCCAACGGGACAACGTGGCCGCAGTGCTGGAGTGGGATTGGGGGGGCCTCGAAGCGGCGCCGTTTCTCCCCCGCGTCGTGCTGGGCAAAGTCGTGCTGGCGCGAGCCCGCTGGCTGTTGCCCGGCACCGTCGCAACCGCGGGGCATGGGACACCCGGCGAGGAGCAGCTCGCGACGCTCCGGCGCTGGCGGGCGGAGTGGAGCGTTCCGCGATTCGTCGTGCTGGTGGACCCCGAAGGCGAACTTGCCGTGGATCTCGATCAGCCCGCGAGCCTCCAGGCTCTGCTCGACTCGGCCGGCCGGAAGAATGGCGGAGGAGGCACCGCGGTCGAGGAGCTGTTTCCCGGCCCCGAGGCCATGCCGGTGGCAGGTCCAGCGGGCCGATTCGCTCACGACCTGGTGATCCCGTTCATCCAGAGAGCTGCGCCTCCGAGCGGGCGGGTGAGTCGGAAGCTGCCGCGGGGAGCCGCGCGGCCGGTGCGCCGAGCTCTCGTCCCCGGATCGGAGTGCCTGTACCTCAAGCTGTACGGGGGCACGGCGGCTGCGGATCGAGTTCTGGTGGAGGGGATCGGGCCGCTGGTCGAACGCCTGGCGCAGACAGGAGTAATCGGGCGCTGGTTCTTCATCCGCCATCGAGATCCGGAGCCTCACCTGAGGGTGCGGCTGTTCGGCCCTCCCCAGCGACTGGTGGGCGAGGCCATCCCACAGCTTCGTACCCTGGCCGACTCCCTCCTCGAGCGTGGGGTAATTCGGCGGCTGACGTTCGATACCTACGAGCCCGAAGTGGAGCGCTTCGGCGGTCCGCAGGGGATGGACCTGGTGGAGCGCGTCTTCCATGCGGACAGCGTCGCAGTGATCCGACTGCTGTCGGACCAGGCCGACGATCTGGATCCGGACGAACGGCTGGCGCACGCCGTCCTGGGCGTCGACCGCCTGCTCCAGGATTTCGGGGTACCGGTCCGAGCTCGACTGACGCTGATCACCGGGATGATCACCCGCGCCGCCGATCGGGAGAAGGAAGGGTCCTGGGAGCGCGAGGCAGGGGCACGGTTCCGGGCGGGCCGGCACCTCTTGGAGGCTGGGTCCGACGCGTACCGCGACCGATCGCGCGCACTCCGGCCCATCGCTCGTCGGATTCGCTCGACCCACCGGTCAGGTGGCCGGAACGGAGGTCCGGAGAAGCTGCTGGCCGACCTCGTTCACCTGCACTGCAATCGGATACTGCGCTCGGCTGCGACTGGGGAGGAGGCGATCGTCCTGCGGTGGCTGGCGAAGCTCTACCGGTCTCGGGTGGCACGCGGATCGCGAAGCCCGTAACGCTCTCCCGCGCGATTTCAGCCCCGTAACACTCGGAGAAGCTCGATGCCGAGGGGCGTTCCGAGGCCGCTGCAGCAGTCCCACCCCTTCCGCGCGCGGAAAGCTCGTGCGGCGCCCGGCACAATCCGATTGTCGCCCCGGACGATATCGCGAAAGGCCGTTCGAAACTCCGAGCGGTAGAGCGACGGGTTGAGCCACCCAAGGGGCCGACCGACCCCCTCGGCAAGGCGGGCGGCCAGCCCCGCCCAGAGGGGGGCTCCGCAGCTGGTGCCGGCGCCGGTGGTCTCGATGCCTCCGACGATCACGCGGTATCCGCCCTCGAAACCGGCGACGGCGGCCACGTCGGGCACGCCCCGGCGCGTTCGCCCCGGAGGGTGATGGAGATCGGTCCAGAGGCCCGCGGCGTTCCTGCCCGCTCGGGGCATTCGAACTCGACGCTGGTAGCGCGGTCGACGCCAGTGACCGCTCAGGCCCCCGCCGCTCGCGCCGTTGAGGCCGTGGACCCTGTCGTTCCAGACCACCTCGACCAGGTCGCGGTCCCTCGATCGGCGGCGCAAGCTGGTCCCGCCTACCGTCAGGACATGGGGACTCGATCCGGGGAAGTCGACACCGGCCCCGCCGCTGGAGTCATCCGTGGAGCCGCGGTCGCCGCTGGCGCATACCACGGTGACGCCCTTGAGGCACGCGGCCCTGAGTGCCTGATCGATCACGTTCAAGTGGCCCGGCCAGGCTGATTCCGGAATCCCCCAGCTGATCGAGATGACGGACGCCGTACGGCATCGGGTGGAGCCCAGCCCGAGCGCAGTATAGATCGCGTCGTACCAACCCGACGCTGACGGGTCGGCAAACACGACGTCGATCGCGGCCCGGCTGGCGATCGCCCCCGCGATCTCGATGTCCATCGTCACCTCGAGGGTGTCCTTGGCCAACTCGACCGCCCGCCCGCCGTGTTTCCGCAGGAGGCCCGCCATGGTGGTGCGCGGCCGGTTGTAATCGGCCATCACCGCCCGGAGTCTGGCTCTACCCAGCGGCCGGTTGCCGGCAAATCCTACTCCGATCGGCGTGATCTCCGGCACCGCGAGGCCGGGGACCTTCCGGAAGAACCTCTCGAGGTCGGTGCGGTGATAGCCGCCGCCGAACGCCAGGATGGCGATGCGTTGGCCGCGCCCGGACAGGTCGGGCGGAAACCGGTAGTACTCCCCCAGCTCGAGGGGACTGTAGTTGGATCGGAGGCCCGGCGACGAGGGCGACGACATGACGTGGCGACGATGACGGGGTATCTCGTCCAGACCGAGTACGCCGACGATGGATCGGTGCAAGGGCTCGGGAACATGGACCGCGCCTCGATGCGAGCGACGGGATCCACGCGTGGTATCGAACAGCTCCAGCTCGACGCCGAAGGCGGCTTCGACTCGATCGCTGAACCCGGCCAGGACGACGTCGTGCCGCATCCCGGACACCTCGACCACCTCGAGGCCCGCAGCGGAGGCGTAGTCGATCACTTGCCGTACTTCGTCGGGGTCCGGGGCCTGGAGGGGCGCGAACTCGGCGGCCGAGAATTGCGGCGCGATCCGAGTGGCGCCGGCCTCGAGCCGCTCAAGCCGGGCAGCGAGCCGGTGATGCCTGGGGAGAGGGGCCGCGCGGAGCACCACGCGCACCACCATTCGTCTGCGGGGATGACGCGTGGCCGTGCGCAGCTGGTGCGGCGCTTGGTGGGGCGCGGAGCCCGGGAGTGGGACCAGAATCGGGTGAGGTCGCATTGGCTCGCCGCGGGCAAAGGCGCTAAGCTACTGCCCGGGATTCCTTATCCGCCATGGCCGACCTGACCTGTTCGTCGTGCGGGACACCACATCCGGCCGGAGCGCGGTTTTGCGGGCGCTGCGGGGCGCCCCTCGCGCAGCCGTGTCCCGAGTGCGGCTCCTCGAATCCGCCGCAGCATGCGTTCTGCGGCCGTTGCGGAAGCGCGCTCCGGCCCGTGGGGGGTGGGCCTGCACCGGGCTTCGCGGAGGTGGCTGGCGGAGAGCGGCGGCGCGTCACGGTCCTGTTCTGCGATCTGGTGGGTTCCACGGAGCTGGCCGGCCGTCTGGATCCCGAGGAGCTGCGGGAGATCGTGGTGGCGTACCAGCGGTGGGCGGCCGAGGTGGTGGAGCGGTACGGCGGGTACGTCGCCCAGTACCTGGGTGACGGCATTCTGGCGTACTTCGGGTATCCGCTCGCGCACGAGGACGACCCGGTGCGGTCGGTCTACAGCGGCCTGGCAATTATCGAGGCCGTGCAGGACTTGAACCGCCAGGAAAAGCGTCGGGCCCGTCCGCCACTGGCCGTGCGGGTCGGTATTCACTCCGGCACCGTCGTGGCGGGAGAGGTCGGCGGCGGTGGCCGGCGGGAGCAATTGGCGATGGGACAGACCCCCAACGTCGCCGCCCGACTGCAGGGACTTGCCGAGCCGAACACGCTGCTGGTGAGCGGGATCGTAGCGCGTTTGGTGGAAGGATTCTTCGAGTGCCAGCCGCTGGGGACTCGGGAGCTCAAAGGCCTGTCCGAGCCCATCGAAGTCCTCCGCCCCATCCGAGCGACGCGGGTACGAACCCGGTTCGACGTGTCCCGCAGCCGAGGGCTGGGGCCGATGGTTGGCCGTGCGGCCGAGCTCGGGCTGCTGATGCAGCGGTTCCAGGCGGTTCGGAGTGCACGGGGGCGGACGGTTCTGGTGACCGCCGAGGCGGGGATCGGAAAGTCGCGGCTGGTCGAGGAGCTTCGGGTCCGGACCTCGGGCGATCCGCGGCGCTGGTTGGTCGCTGGGGGCTCTCCCTATCACCAGGACACCCCATTCCATCCGCTGGTGGATCTGGTCCGGCAGCTGCTCGGCGTGGCTCCGGAGTCGCCGGCGGGGGAGCAGTTCGCGGCCCTGCGTGACCTGCTCGGGCGGCTGGACGACCCGCCGGCCGACGCTCTGGTCCTGCTGGCGGCGCTGCTCTCGCTCCCGCCGAATCCGGAGCAGCCGTCGTTCCAGGGCACGCCCCAGCAGCTCAAGGAGCGGACCCAGGAGGTGCTGGCCTGGGTGTTACTCCGGATGACGGAGGCGGAACCCATCACCCTGGTGGTGGAGGACCTCCACTGGGTAGACGCCTCGACGCTCGAGTTTCTCGGCCTTCTGATGCAGCGCTCCGCGGCCGCGCGGCTGCTGGTGGTGCTGACCGCGCGGCCGTCGTTCACGCCGGCCTGGGGCAAGCACTCGCGCCTCTCGCGAATCGCGCTCGACCCGCTCGACCAGCACGATGCCGAGACCATGGTTCAGGAGGTGGCGCGGGGCCGGCGGCTCGGGCCCGCGGTGGTGCGGCAACTGGTGCAGCGCGCGGACGGAGTTCCGCTGTTCCTGGAGGAGCTGACGCGGACCGTACTCGGGGCGGCCCAGGGCGGTACACCCGGCGATCCGGAGCGCGAGCTTCCCATGGAGGCCATTCCGGCGACCCTGGAAGATTCTCTGCGGGCTCGACTGGATCAGCTGCGGGACGTGGGCGAGCTGGTTCAGGCCGGTGCAGCCATCGGGCGGGAATTCTCCCTGGAGCTCGTGGGCGCAGTGGTTCAACTGGACGAATCGGAGCTGCGGCGGCGCCTGGATCGTCTGGTGGAGGCGGAGCTATTGGACACGCGGGGAATCCAGCCGTCGGTGACCTACGTGTTCCGCCACGCCCTGATCCAGGAGGCGGCTTACGGGTCGCTGCTGACGCCGGCACGCGAGGCACTCCACCGCCGGATCGCGGAACACATCGTCGGGCGCTTTCCCGAGCTCAGCGCCGTCCACCCCGAGGTCACCGCCCACCACTTCACCCAGGCCGGCATGCCGGTGGAAGCGGTCGGTTATTGGGAAGAGGCCGGCCGCCGAAGTCTGAAGCGCTTCGCGAACGTGGAAGCGGTGGCCCATCTTCGCCGGGCGCTCGACTGCCTCTCTGGAATGGGCACCGACGAGCCGCGCCGGAGGCGGGAGCTGGCCCTGCTCACTGATCTCGCGACCGCGCTGGTCGCGACGCGGGGGTTTGCCGCCCCCGAGGTCGCGGAGGCCTACGATCGGGCCCTGGCCTTGTGCGAGGGGTTGGGCGGTGCGCCGGAGCTGTTCTGGGTGCTCTGGGGTCTCGGGTCCTTCTATCAGATCCGTGGCCCGGTGGAGCGCCTCCTCGCCATCGCGCGCCAGATGGTGGAGGAGGCCCGCCGGTCGCAGGATCCGCAGCTCGATGTCGAGGCCCAGTTCGCCCTGGGGGCCGCCTGCTGGATCAGTGGGGATTACCGCGCCGCCGAGTCGACGCTGGACGCGGTCTATCGGCGTTGTCTCGACCAGCCCGGGTTACTGGAGCGGCCCTCGGCCCTGGGATCGGTCACCGGCGTCAACCTGATGATGAACCTGGCCCTGGTCACTACGGTTCGCGGGGAGGTAGAGAAGGGGCGCCTCATTGCTGCGGCTGGACTCGACCTCGCCCGTCGAGCGGAGAACCCGTCCGTGCTGGCCGGCGCGCTGGTGTTCGAGGCCTGGCGGGCCCAGGTCACTGACGACGTCGACACCGCTCGACGGGCCGCCGAGCAGGGCCAGGAAGTCTCGACCGACCTCCCGTTCTGGGGTGCGCTCGCCGCGGCCTTCCACGGCTGGGCCCGGGCGCGCGGGGGGCAGGGCCGGGAAGGGCTGTCCACGCTGCAGGTCGCTATCGCGGGGCTTCAGGGTGCAGGCGTTCGGACTATCACGACCAGCCTCAGGGCGCTCGAGGCCGACGTCCTCCACGGTGAGGGGCTGAGGGAGGAGGGTCTCGCCGCGGTCAACGCCGCGCTGGCCGACTCGCAGGTCACGGGAGCGCACGCGTGGGACGCCGATCTCTTTCGCCTGAGGGGCAAGCTGGAGTTGCTCGGGAACCCGCCCGACCACGCCGCGGCCGAGGCCGCCCTCGCCGCCGCCGTGAGGATCGGACGCGAGCAGGGGGCGGTACTGGCGGAATCGCGCGCCGGGAGCGCGATCGCCCGGATTCTCGAGCGCTCGCGGGTCCCCGACGGCGCGGCAGGTTGACAAGCCTCCTACCAAATGATACCTCTGGGCACCCGTTCGGGGCGCCACACCCGGCGCGGCAGCGACCCCTTCCGAAATAGCGAGGACACCTATGGCCCCCAGCAACCTCGAGCGTCTCGTAAAGGCCAAGCTGCTCGACCCTGACAGGTTGAGCACAGCTCACAAGACCCGCCTCAACAAGCTTACCCGCGCCGAGGTCACTACGCTGATCAGGGTGCGTGGCAAGCTCAAGTTCAAAGGCAAATTGCATCGGCCGCGGGGCAAGGTCGAGGCCTTTACGTTCATCTAATCACGTCTGGATGCGACCATGCCGACTCACAGCGAGGACCTGGGCTACAAGGTCGACTTGACCAGCGCAGGGTATGCCCGTTTGACCCGACGGCTCTGGCGCCACCCCGGGCTTGCGGCGCGGTTTCCCCAGTTCCTCATCCACCTGCACGGCGTGGTCCGCTCCGGCGTGCCGCTGCTCCAGGCGGCGCTCGACCGCTGTCGCGCGCTGCCCCGCGATCCGGTTGCCGCCGGTCTGGCGGAATACCTGGAGCAGCACATCCCCGAGGAAACCGGGCACGACGAGTGGCTGCTTCAGGACATCGTTGACCTGGGGGTTTCCCGGCAAGCGGCCCTCGACGAAGTCCCTTCACCCCTGGTCGCATCCGTGGTGGGAGCGCAGTACTACTGGATTCATCACCAGCATCCGGTGGCCATCATGGGATGGCTGTTCCTGCTGGAAGGCAACCCGCCCCGAGCGGATCACCTCGCCTGGGTGCAGGCGCGCACCGGACTGCCGGACGCTGCATTCCGCACTCTGCTGCACCATGCGGAAGCGGACATCGGGCACCGGGAGGAGCTGTTCGAGACGCTGGACCGGCTGCCGCTCAACCCGACCCAGGAAGGTCTGGTGGCGATCAGCGCGATCTGGAGCCAGCACCTGCTGGCTCGGTCGCTGGCTGAGCTCCTCGAGCTGTTCGATTCAGGCCCAGCCGGTCGAGCAGCGCGCGGTAGCGGGGCTCGCCAGCCAGCACCGCGAACGTCGGACGGACGGCAAGCCAGACCAGGCCGGCGGCGCGAACGGCGGCCGCCTGTTCGAGCGCATCGAGTGCCGCAGCGGTCCGACCAAGGCCGAGGAGGGTGATGGCGAAGGCGAGCGGAGAGACGTAATGGTCGGATGACCGGTCGGCCAGCTCCTGGAGCAGAGCTTCCGCCTGGTCGACCGCTCCCGCGCGGGCGCGGGCGCCCGCGAGCGCCGGAAGGACATCGGGACTGCGGTCGCTCAGCTCGGCGGCCCGTTCAAGGGTCGCGATCGCTTCCTCAATGCGGCCCGCTTCGATGAGCGCCTGCCCCAGAAAATGGTGCGCCGGGGCAAACCCGGGCGCCAGGTCGAGTGCGGTGCGGTGGTACGCGATCGCCCCTTCGAAGTCCCCGCCGAACAGCGCGGCCTGCCCGAGGCTCGCCGAGACGGAGGGCGAGAGCGGATCGAGGCGCTGGGCCTCCTCGAGTTGCTCCCGGGCTTCGGCGAACCGACCCAGGGGCACGAGCAGATAATTGGCATACCAGAGCCGGCCGCTGGCCGGCACCGGGTGGCGCTGCAGAGCGGCGAGGAAGTCGCGCTCCGCCTCGGTCCAATCCCACTGGTAGACGGCACGGACCGTCGCCCGGGCGGCCAACGCCTCGGCCAGGCCGGGCATGAGCTCGAGCGCCCGCTCGGCCGCGGCGAGGGTCCGGGGGATGACTTCCTCGGCGGGCCGCGCGCCGTAGACCCCGAGCAGCAGATGGGCTTCGGCCAGGGCGACCTGCACCATCGCGAACCGGGGATCGAGCGCGGCGGCGCTCGCCAGGTGCGCGATGCACTCCTCGAAGGCGGCCTCGGTCCGCCGATTCAACGCCTGGCGGCCCCGCAGGTACAGCCGGTAGGCCTCCAGGTTGGCGGTAGGGCCGCGCACCAGAGTATGCACCGGCGTATCGCTCTGGGGCCGGAGCGCCTCAACCACCGCCCGGGTGATCTGATCCTCGATGGCGAAGACCTCGCCGGTCGATCCCTCGAAGCGCCTGGACCACAGCTGGATACCGTCGCGCGCGTTGGTGAACTGCACGCCGATGCGCAATCGGTCCCCGGCCGTTCGGAGGCTTCCCTCCAGGACCGCATCGGCCCCGACCCGGCGCGCCTTCTCCCGAACGTCGAGCGCCGCCTCGCGGAGCGCGAAGGAGGAGGTGCGCGAGACCACCCGGATCCCGCTCACCCGTGACAGCGCGTCGAGCAGCTCCTCGGCGATGCCGTCACACAGGTAGCCATGGTCGGCGGCGGAGCTCAAGTCGGCGAAGGGGAGTACCGCCACAGTGCGCAACGGGGGCGGCTGACCGGCCAGAGGGCCGGTGGTCAGGTCGCGCGAACCGGGATCCAGCTCGGCCTGTACCTCGGAGGCCCTGGGGCGCTGCTCCGGTTCCTTGGCAAGGGTACGCACCACGACGGCTTCCAGCCACGGCGGCACATCGGGCCGGCCGGTCCGGACGCTGGGCGGAGTCTCGGCCGCGTGACGCGACAGGACGGCGAACGGCGTGTTCCCGGCGAAGGGCGGGTGACCCACCAGCATCTCATACAGCACGCAGCCGAGCGAGTAGACGTCGGCCCGATCGTCGAAGCTGCCGGCTGCCTGTTCCGGGCTCATGTACCGCGGAGTGCCGACGATCACGCCGACCTCGGTGAGCTGGGGCGCGGCTCCCGGGTCGAGCATACGGGCGATGCCGAAGTCGGTCACCACGGCCTCACCCCCGGGCAGCATGATGTTCTCGGGCTTCACATCACGATGGATCACGCCGTGGGCATGGGCATGCGCCAGGGCGCGCGCCACGTCGCGGGCGATGCCGACCGCCTCCCGGACAGGGAGCGGCGCCTGCTGCTCCAACCGCTGCCGGAGCGTGAGAGCATCGATGAATGGCATGATGTAGTAGAGCACGCCGTCGGCTTCACCGGAGTCGAAGACCGCCACGATGCGGGGGTGAGTGAGGCGGGCGGCGATCTGGATCTCGCGGAGGAAGCGGTCGGCGCCGAGGGCGAGCGCGATCGCCGGGTGCATCACCTTCAGGGCAACCTGCCGATGGTGGCGGAGGTCGAGCGCGAGGTAGACGATCGCCATGCCGCCGCGGCCGAGCTCGCGCTCGATTCGGTAGCGGCTCCCGGCGTGCTGGATGAGGCGCTCCAGGAGATCGGTCAACCGCGGCTACCCTTTCACTCAGCAACCGCTGCTGCTGTAGCTGCTCCCCGGTGAATTCACCCAGACGCAACCGTTTTCCGCGCCGCCGCTGCTGCGATTGATCTCGTCGCGCCAACGATATCCCCCGCCGCCCCCACCCGATCGTTGTGTCGCCTGCAACGCCGCCACGAGGTTGCCGAGCGGCTGCTCATTCCCTTCCTGCCCGAAGTTGCCCGTGCCGTCCAGCCACCAGCGCCCCTGATAGACCGCGCCGAACGTGTTCTTGATGTACATGGCTTCGTTCATGTTGAGCTGACGGCCGTTGATGAAGACACCGGTGTTTCCCCTGGACGCCTGTTCGGGGAGCTCGCCAAAATCGTGACCGGAACGGATATATCCGCCGGCTTCGAATCCCCAGATGCCGTACAGACCACTGCGCGGATCGTACCAGTAATGCGCGGCTGGGGGCGAGGCGCCGTAGCTGCGCTTCAGTTCATCGAGCTGCGCTTGGGAGACGGGGCGCTCGTTGATGTACACACCGGTGCCATTCGGTTCTGCGGCCGCCGGCGGCGCATCCGGCGAGCCCCTTCATCACCAGCGTGCCGGCGACGCCGACACCCGCTCCGGCAATGAACGAGAGCACGGCGGCCAGGATGAGTTGGGGACGATTCTCAGGCATGGCGCTCTCCAGCTCCGAAGACGAGCAAGGGCGGATCGGCTTGCGTGAAGCATACCGCTCCACCCGAGGGAGGCAAGGCGGGACCGCTTCCAGCGCGATCGCCGTGGCAAGGTCACGCATTTCGTGGGTGGCCGCCGGCCGGAAAGTGTCGCATCCCACCTGCAGAAGCTTGCCCGGACCGCCGGCGGGCTTCTCAAGAGGACTTGAAGTTCCGTTGATCGCAACGAGTTGGGCGGCTGCAAAGTCCGGTTGACGCCGGGGCCCGTCGCTTGCCACCTGACTCAACATGCCCAGAGCCCTCCGGCTCCTCATCCCGGCGCTCGCCATCGCCGCGGCCGCCTGCGCGCGTCCGCGCCTGCAAGCCGCTCCTTCGCCGGCGGATCTTCCTTCGATCCCGGCGGGAATGTCCACCGACGCGTGGGTCCATGCCCATGCCGCGTTTGCCCGCGCCGAGCGGGACGGGCGTGCCGCCAAGCCTTTGCTCGCGGTCATAGACTACTCCCTCCCCTCGAGCGCCAGGCGGCTCTGGGTGGTGGACCTGTCCACGAACGAAGTGGTGATGAACGAGTACGTGGCCCACGGGCAGCGGTCGGGCGGCACCTGGACGACGGATTTTTCCAATCGTACCGGGAGCAACCGGTCGAGCCTGGGCACCTTCGTCACCCTCAATACGTACCGGGGTGTCCGAGGCCTCTCCCTCCGGCTGATGGGGCTCGAGCCGGGCATCAACGACAAGGCCCTCCCCCGCGGCATCGTGATTCACGGCACCCCGAACGTCAGCGCGGCGCGCGCCCTGGCGGGCAGGGTCGGGCGGACCGAGGGCTGCCCCGCGGTGCCGCAGGCGAGTGCCCGGCGTCTCATCCGGCTCCTCGAGGGGGGTGCCGTCGTGTTCGCGTGGTATCCTGACCGCCACTTCCTCGCCACCTCGGAATACCTGGACCGGTCCGTCGTTCCGTTCCACCTCGGGGAAACGCACTAACCGCTGAGAGATCGTCAGAGACTGCGTGTCTCCCCATGCCGCGGCACCCACAGCCGCTCGGCTGGCAACCCCGCGGCGCTCCAGGCCGCCCGGGTCCGCGCCGGCGGCTGGTCC